>JBBSLH010000117.1:0-11536 GCA_038255425.1 Acidimicrobiales bacterium | reverse complement strand
GCGAAACCACCCTCGACGTCGAGCCCGACGGTGCTGGCGAGTTCACCGACCCGGACGGCACACGCCGATCTGCGGTGGTCGAGGACGTCGAGCCCGGACGACGGCTGTCGTGGACGTGGCGGACCGACGACGACCCGGACGGCGACCGCTCTCGCGTCGACGTCGACCTGACACCGACACCCACAGGCACCCGTATCTCGGTGACCGAGACACCGGTGGTGCCGACGGCACGTGCGTCCACGATGGCCAGCGTTGCGGGACCGCTGCTCGACCTCGAGTTCCGCATTCTCTGCCGCGCACACGCTCCCGCACTGATCTGTCGCCGGTGACCGACGCCGTCGGCCGAGTCCTGGCAGCGCTCGCTGACCCGACTCGGCGAACGGTGTTCGAACGGGTCGTCGCCCACGGACCGCTCACCGCGACCGCGCTCGCCGCCGACCTCCCGGTCAGCCGCCAGGCGATCGCGAAGCATCTGGAACACCTCGCGTCCGCTGACCTCGTTGCTTCCGCTCGAGTGGGACGGGAGACCCGGTGGTCCGCGACGCCGGAGCCCCTCGCGACGACCTCGACGTGGTTCGACGAGATGGGCGACGCATGGGACCGACGCCTCGGCGCCCTGGCCGACCGGATCGAGCGCGATGCGACACGACGTGGGTGACGAGCGAGAATGACTGGTTGATGTCCGTCCGTTCCCACATCGGCGAGGGATTCCGACTCGTGTCGGCGTTGGTGATCGTCGCGTTCATCACGCCTGTCGTCGCGGCCGGAGTCCTGCTGGCCACGAACCTCTTCTTGCCGCTGCCGGCGTCGATCCCGGAACCCGAGCAGCTCGAGGCGATCCAGTTCAGCGAGGTGTACGACGTCAACGGCGAGCTCATCCACGTGTACCAGCAGTTCGACCAGAGCATCCCGGTCGGACCCGGCGACATCCCCGAGGTCATGAAGCAGGCGGTCATCGCCGCCGAGGATCGGAACTTCTACAACCACGGTGGCGTCGACATCCGGGGCACGGTCCGGGCGCTCGTGACCGATGTCCAGGAGGGTGAGCTGGCGCAGGGTGGCTCCACCATCACGCAGCAGTTGGCTCGCAACGCATATGGCGTCGGCCAGGAGCGGACCATCAACCGCAAGATCCGGGAGGCGATCCTCGCTTCGCAACTCGATCGATCGCTCACCAAGGAGCAGATCCTCTACGAGTACCTGTCGATCGTGTACTTCGGCGAGGGCGCATACGGCATCGGCGCGGCATCGCAGGTGTACTTCGGGAAGCCCATCAACGACATCACGCTGTCCGAGGCCGCGTTGTTGGCCGGCGTCGTCCCCGCACCGTCGGTGTACAACCCGCGAGTCGATCCCGGGACCGCAGACATCCGGCGACGTTCCGTTCTCGACGCGATGCTCGACGAGGGCATGGTCTCCATCGAGGAGCACTACGTCGCCGTGTCGGAACAGGTGTGGCTCGACACGCAGGGAGAGCCGCCAGGACCGGTGACGCTCGTCAGGACTCCTCAGATCGAGGGCACTCGCTACCCGTGGTTCATCCAGTACCTCACCGACTATCTCGTCGACGAACTGGGCTCCGAAGACATGCTCTATCGCGGCGGCCTCCGGATCTACACCACGCTCGACCCCGCCGTTCAGGCCGAAGCCGAGGCCACAGTGGCCGAGACCATCGACGGCGTCGATCCGGTGGTCACCCTCGACGACTCCGGCGCGGAGGTCGTGCACAACCTGCAGACGTCGATCTCGTCGGTCGAGCCCCCCACCGGGTTCGTCCGAGCGCTGGTCGGGGGCCGCGACTTCAACCTCACGCAGTCCAACATCGCCACCGGCGCCGGCTCGTCCGGGCGCCAGCCAGGTTCGTCCTTCAAGCCCTATGTCCTGGCCGAAGCGTTCGAACAGGGGATCACGCCGGACGAGATCTACAGCGGCGGAGCGCTCACGATCGGCGACTACTCCCCCAAGAACTACGGCGGCGCGAACTACGGAAACATGACACTGCGGGCTGCGACAGAGAAGTCGGTGAACACGGTCTTCGTTCGTCTGATGCAGGACGTCGACCCCTACGAGGTGGTCGACTTGGCGAACAAGTTGGGGGTCGTCGATCGCCAGATCGACCCGACCTTCGACGGCAGCGGCCTCGCGATCGCGCTGGGTGCGTGGGAGACGACGACGCTCGGCATGGCGTCGGGCTACGGCACCTTCGCCAATCGCGGCGTCCGCGTTGCTCCGACACCGGTCGTCCGCGTCTTCGACCCGGAGGGAGGGCTGCTCGTCGATCGGTCGGAGCCCGACGGCGAAGAGGTCCTCAAGCAGGCGACGGCGGACAACGTCACCGACGTCCTGCGCGGGGTTCTCACCAGCGGCACGGCGAGTGGTCGTGGCATCAACCGGCCAGCGGCTGGCAAGACCGGGACCGCGCAGGACAACAAGGACGGTTGGTTCGTCGGCTACACCCCGACGCTCTCGACCGCGGTCTTCGTGGGCTTCGATCCGCCACCGCCCGAAGGCGACGGTTTCCGCATCAAGGGAACCAGCCTCACCGGCGGCTCGTTCCCGGCCCGAGCGTGGCAGCGGTTCATGCAGGCTGCCCTCGCTGGCGTACCCGTCACCGACTTCTTCGAGCCTGCCCCGATCAAGGAACCGGCGAGTGAGGAACTGCAGCGGGAGCGACGTGGCTTCAGTCCCGGCCCTCCGTCGGCGATCGGGTCGACCGGCAACGGCGGACCGTTCGTCGTCGGGCTCGATCCTCCTGTCGCCCCGGCACCGACCACCACCACGACGTCGACGACCTCGACGACGACCACGACGGCACCCAAGAACTCGTCTTCCACGACCACGACGGAGCCGTGCGACGGGATCTTCTGCGACGACGGCTGACGTTCGTCAGCCGGTGAGGTCGGCCGGACACTGCACGACCTCGGCACACGCCTCGCGCACCGGCACCGCGAAGAACACGGCGGAAGCCGGGAAGTTGAGCGGTGCGTACGCTCGCGACGAGATCGCGATCAGCTCACCGCTCGAATTGAGCATGGGCCCGCCCTGGAACTGCGGGCCCACTGCGACGTCGCTGCTGATCGCGTTGGCGGCGACGTCGATGATCGTCCCCTGGACGATGGATGCACCGTTGCTCCCGAGGCCCGAGACGGCGAAGGCGCGGTCACCGACCGTGACGCTCGAGGGATCGGCGACCTCGATCGGTGGAAGATTCGGCGCGTCCTCGGCCACGAGAAGGGCGAGATCGCGTCCCGGATCCCAGCTCGTCAACTGCACGCCGATCTCGTCACCCCCACGCCGCACCGAGACCGCAGGTCCCGGGTCGACCGTCGCCGCACGGACGGTGGTGAACGACGTGAGGAGAAACGAGCGCTCACTGTCGCTGAACAGGACGAAGGCCGTGCCCACCGAGGCCTGACCGTTCTCGTCGAGCGTCGAGACCAGGTACACCGATTCGCTCACTCCCTCGACCAGCTCGTCCAGGGTCTGGCCGGAGGCAGCGAACTGCTCGAGCTCGTCGAGCAGCGCGTTGATCTCGGACTGCGCCTCCTTGGTGTCAGCCTCGATGATCTGCTGGCCGGCCTCGACCTGGTCGGCGATCGAGGACTCGACCTCGACGACTCGCTGTCGGGTCTCGTCGAGCTCGAACCGGTAGTAGGCGAACAGCGCGGCGCCGGAGAACGCTGCCGAGATCGACATGAAGAAGAGCAGCGCCGCCAGGCCGAGGATCGTCTTGGGGAGGATCCGCTTCCAGAACGACAGCCCAGCAGAGTTCGCGTTCTCGGACGACTCGGACATCGCCGAGGACGCTACCCCAGCGATTCCCGAACCCGTCGATAGCCTGGACGGGTGCTCGGACTCCTGATGATCGCCTTCCTCGTCGTTCCGATCATCGAGCTGTACCTGTTCATCGAGGTCTCCGCCACCATCGGGTTCGGTGCAGCGCTGCTCTGGATCATCGGGGTGAGCATCGTCGGCGCCTGGCTCGTCAAGCGCGAGGGACTCAGCGCGCTCCGGAGGGCCAATGCGAAGGTCGCCACCGGTGAGATCCCGACCGACGAGTTGATCGCCGGCATCCTCATCCTCTGCGCAGGCGCCCTGATGCTCACGCCGGGATTCCTGACCGACGCGGTCGGCCTGTTCCTCCTGTTCCCGCCGACGCGCGCCCTGGTCCGCAACCGACTCCGCACGCGGTTCGCCAGCGGGCCGATCATCATCGGCGGGCGCTTCGGTGGCCCCGGCGGCATGTTCTCCCAGGGCACGAGTGGTCGGGACGACGTCATGGATGCCGACTCGTGGGAGGTCCCGCCCGACCGGCGGGAACTCGATTGACGCTCACCGATCCCGTCACGCCGCGGCCAGCCGCGACGGTGATGCTGCTCCGCGACCGGGCATCGGGCGCGGCCGACGCACTCGAAGTCCTCCTGCTCCGCCGGTCGAGCAACACCCCGTTCGTTCCCGGTGCCCATGTGTTCCCGGGCGGAGCAGTGGAGACCGGCGACGGCGATCCGAGATGGGACGGCGTCACCGACTTCGACGACTGCGCCGCGTCGGATGCGCTCGGCGTCGAGTCCGGCGGACGCGCCTACTGGCTCGCCGCGGTGCGCGAGTGCCTGGAGGAGGCCGGCGTGTTCGTCGCCGACGCCGCGACGGGCATGGTGACCGACCATCACCCCGTGCTCAACGACGAGGACGGGCTCCGGGCCGACCTGGAGAAGGGCGACGTGTCGTTGCTGGACGTCTGCCTCGAACACGAGCTCCGGCTGCCCCTCGGCACCATGGCGTACTTCGCGCAATGGATCACGCCCGCCGAGTCACCCCGCCGGTACGACACCCGCTTCTTCGCCGTCCCCATGCCGCTCGGCCAGTCGGCCTCCGCCGATGAGTGGGAGGCGGTCGATGCTTCGTGGTGGACGCCCACCGCGGCGCTCGAATCCTGGCAGGCTGACGCAATCCAATTGATCGAACCCACCGTGGCGAGCCTCCGACTCCTCGTCGGTCACGGCTCAGTCGACGGCGCGATGGCAGCGCTACGGCGGGCCGGGGAGCACGCACGATGATCGAAGAGCTCGAGGAGGACCTCCCGAAGCCGATCGTCCATGAGGTCGCATCGGCGCTGAGTCCATACATCCGACGGATCGTCGCCGACAATCCAGGTGCGATGACCGGGCCGGGGACCAACACCTACCTCGTCGGCATCGACGAGATCGCCGTGATCGACCCCGGGCCGGACACGGCACGGCACCTCGATGCCATCGCCGGTTGCGGCGGCGACCGCATCCGCTGGATCCTGCTGACCCACACACATCCTGACCACGCGCCCGGGGCAGCCGCGCTGCGCGACCGTACGGGTGCCGAGATCTGCGCCTTCGACGTCCGCGACGACATCCCGGTCGACCGAACGCTCGCCGACGGCGACTTCATCGAAGCGACCGAGTTCCGCATCCGAGCCATCCACACCCCCGGACACGCGTCGAATCACCTCTGCTACCTCCTCGAGGAGGAGCGGACGCTGTTCTCCGGCGATCACATCATGGAGGGTTCGACCGTGGTCATCGCTCCTCCGGACGGCGACATGGCGGCGTATCTCGAGTCGCTCGAGAAGGTCCGGATCAAGCGCATGAAGGCCATCGCCCCCGGCCACGGCCACTTCATCACCGAACCGCTCCAGAAGATCGATGAGTACGTCGCACACCGTCTCGAGCGCGAGGCCCAGATCCTCGCCGTCGTCGCGGCCGCCGGCACCACCACGATCGAGGCGATCGTCGCCGAGCTGTACCCCGGCCTGATCGAGGAACTGGTCCCCAGAGCGGCACAGTCGGTCCACGCACACCTGTTGAAGTCGGCATCTGAGGGCAACGTCTCCGGCGACGACCCCGACGGCGAGTGGACGGCATAGCCATCCCCTGACGTGGGTCAGAGCGCGACCGACGTCAGAGTTCGAGTGCGTCGAGCGACGCCGCGGCGGCGTCGAGCATCCGAGCTGAGCATCCCGCCATGTCGGGCTGGGGCACCGCCTCGTTGACGATGGTGTCGGCCAGTGCGCGAAAGGCATGGCCGGCTGGCGTGTCACGAAGCGCCACGGGCTCACCGGCGTCGCCGGTGACGGACACGTCGGGCTCCATCGGGATCTGGCCGAGCAGCGGCACGCCGGCATCGTCGGCCAGCTGTTGTCCGCCGCCGGACCCGAAGAGCTCGTACCGCTCGCCGTGGTCGCACACGAAGGCGCTCATGTTCTCGACGACACCGGCGACGCGCAGGAAGTTCTTCCTCGACATCGACACCGCTCGGGCGGCGACCTTCTGCGCATTGACGGCCGGCGTGGTCACGACGAGCACCTCGGACCGTGGGATCAACTTCGCCACACCCATCTGGACGTCGCCTGTGCCCGGCGGCATGTCGACGAGGAGGTAGTCGAGGTCGTCGCCCCAGACCACGTCCTGCAGGAAGTGCTGGACGCCACGGTTGAGCATGAGCCCGCGCCACATGAGGGCGGACTCCTCGTCCTCGACGAGGAAGCCCATCGAGATCACGCGGAGGAGACCGTCCGGACCGTCGGGGTTGGCGATGATCCGCTCGTTCGGGACCATGAACTTCTTGTCGTCGATGACCGTGCCGCCGAGTCGGCCCGACACGCCGAGGAGACGCGGAACCGAGAAGCCCCAGATGTCTGCGTCCAGGACACCGACCTTCAGTCCCCGGGCGGCCATCGCTGCCGCCAGGTTCACGGTGACCGACGACTTGCCGACCCCGCCCTTGCCGGACGAGACGAGGATCACCTTGGTCGTCGGTCCGACTGCTGAGTCCTCGATGCGCTCGGAGATGTTGAAGCGCGCCCGCTCCATGGCGTGCGCCTTCTCCTCCTGGTTCATCTCGTCCCAAACCAGCGACACGTGCTCGACACCGGGCATCGACCCGACCCTGGTCCGGATGTCCTTCTGGATCTGGGCACGCAGCGGACACCCAGACGTGGTGAGCGCGATGGTGACCGCAACCTCGCCGCCGTCGATCGCGACGTCGCGGACCATGCCGAGTTCGACGATGTCACTGCCCAACTCGGGATCGATCACCCCGCGGAGCATCGATCGGACGTCGTCGATCTCGACCGGTGCGTCAACAGGCATGTCGGCAATTCTACCGGCAGTCTCCGTGGAAACCAGAGGGTGTCGCCCGGTAGCCTGGATCGGGTGAGTGACCGCGCCGCCCCGACTGGAGCTCCTCGCCTGGAGATCCTCAAGACGTTGGGCGACAACACGCGCTACGCCATCTACCTCGAGATCGCCCGGTCGCCCCGGCCGCTCGCCACCGCAGAGATCGCGGAGACGCTCGATCTCCACCCGAACACGGTCCGACCGCACCTCGAACGTATGCGTGATCTGGGCATCGTCGACGTCACCACCGCCGCCACCGGAGCCGTCGGCCGGCCGCAGCATCGGTACGCGATCGCCGACGACGCCCCCAGCCTCGGCCTCGAACCGCCGGTCTTCCCGCTCGTGACCCGCATCCTCCTCGAAGGCGCGGCCGCAGGCGGTCTCGACCCGGCAGACCTTGCAGACGCCGGCCGCGAGCACGGCGCAGTGTCGGCAGGTTCCGCGCCCGCATCGCTGGCCTGCGCAGATGCGCTCGAACGCGAGCTCGAGGGCCTGGGATTCGACCCGGCGCGCGTCGACGACGCCGACGACGTGACGATCGCATTCACACACTGCCCGTTCCGCGAGCTGGCCGAGGCCCACCCGGATCTCGTGTGCAGCATGCACCGGGGCATGGTCGAAGGATTCGTCGGAGCACGTGGCGACGCCTCGGTCACCGATTTCCATCCACTCACCGACCGCACGCCGTGCCAGGTCGAACTCCACGCAACCCCGGCCCGGGGATGACGCACCCCTCCACCCAGGAGATACGCTGCCACCATGATCACGCTCACGGACACTGCTGCCAGCAAGGTCAGGAACCTCATCGACGAAGAGGGTGACGAAGCCCTGGCTCTCCGGGTCGCAGTGCGTCCCGGCGGCTGCTCCGGTTTCAGCTATGAGATGTTCTTCGACACCGAGTTCGGAGACGACGACAACGTCACCGAGTACGGCGACGTCCGAGTCGTCGTCGATGCGTCCAGCGCACTGATGCTCGAGGGCGCGACTCTCGACTTCAAGGACGGCCTCGAGTCCGGGTTCTCGATCAACAACCCCAACGCGCAGAAGACCTGCGGCTGCGGCTCCAGCTTCTCGTAGGGACCCAGCGCCTGCCGACCATCAGTCGCTCGGCGCCACCAGCACGAAGCGCACGTCGTCGGGGAGGAGCGCGGTCTCCTCACGGAACCGCTCCTCGCCGATCGAACCGTCGCTGTCGGCGACGACGACCAGCGGGAACACACGCCCGGCGATCGTCTGTAGCTCGTCCTCGGCCCGTCCAGCGGCGAGGTCGTCCAGCCGTTCCTGCTCGTCCGCAGTCAGTCCGCCGGCCACGTAGGACTCCACGGTGACCTCTGTGATGCCGCGACCCTCGAGCGCCTCGAGCGATCGGGCGGCGTCGGGCCCCCAGGGAACCGGACGGTCGAGTGCCCACCAGGCCAATTTCCACTGCGCACGGAGCCGACGGCGGTGCGCCGTCGCAGCCCGAACCGACGGAAGTTCCGCGACGACGGCATCGCTCACGCCGTACTGCGCGTCGCGTGCCCGGACGACGGACTCGACGTCGTCGACGTCGGCGTTCAGGCCGACGAGTGCACGCCAGGACGCTTCAGCGAAGGCGAGTCGGTCAGACGCGTCCGAGAGTGTCCGCGTTGCGCTCATCAGCTCGGACGGTTGCGCCTCCTCTTCCGGCGGCAGCCCGGCACCGCCGTAGGCCCGGTCGGTCAAGCGCGACACGTTGGCGAGGTTGCGGCTCGCGATCTCCTCGTCGTAGGCGTCGTCGCGCTGGCGAACGACGAGCACGACTGCCCAACACACGGCGACGCCGGGGCCGACGAGGGCGACCGGGCTGCCCGTGAGGACGATGGCCAGGATCCCGACGACCACGGAGATTCCCACGACCGCCCCAGCCCGACGCGTCTCCTCGCGATCGATCAACTCCCAATCGATGAACGACCGCCAGCCATCGTGTTGGCCGGTGGATGGTGGTGGGTCTGTGGGGCTTTCACCTTCGTCGCTGCGCTCGGTGCCAGCGATCTTCGTGTGCTCCTCGCCATCTCGAAGCGCAGCACTCGCGGCATCGGAAGCGGCGGCGAGACGGTCCAGCTCCGCCTGCGCCGCGGCGACACCGGCTCGCGCGTCTACGACATCGGCAGCGGCATCCCGGATCGCCGTCGGGTGGACTGCGAGACCGCTCGCCATGCCAGCCCGGTTCCGGACGTCGTCGCGGCTGGCCTCGACCAACTGCGTCGCCGCGTCGATCCGATCGAGGAGCGACCGCATCGCAGCGATGTCCGTCACGAGGTGTGGCTCGGCTGCGCCCTTCCCATCCGCTCGGGCAACGAGCTCGAGTGCCGCATGGGCTGACACCCGGGCCGCGAGATCCCGGCGCCGTTCGGCGATGGTCTCACGGAAGGCAGCGTCGCCCTCCACGAGGTCTGACTCCAGCTCGTCCGTCAGCTCGAGCGCAACGGTCGTGACATCGTCGACCAGGAGCATCGTGGAACCGGATCCGTCGGCGATGCCAACGATCTCTTGCTTCGACATGTGCTCCACTCCCCCCGGGTGGTCCGGCGGGGTCACACTACGACGTCGTCGAGACTCGCTCGCATGTCCGAAGCATCGAAGATGTAGTCGAGTCGGTGGCGCACGACACCGTCCGCGGCGACCACGTAGAACGCCGGCTCGTACGGCAGTCCGAGGTCGCCGATCACCGGAGCGAAATCGTCGATGACGGGCGGCACCTGGTTCTCGGCCGGGTTGGTGAACACCTCGGCGTGCACGAACGAGACGTCGGGATAGTCGGGTGCGATCTCGAGCAGGAGATCGAGCACGGGGCCGCAGATCACGGTCTGGCAGAAGGCTGGCGTGGCCACGAGCAGCGCCATCGGTCCTGTCCCGACCACGTCGGCGACCGTGTCGTCGTGGAGCGGACACTCGGGCTCGCGGGTGCACAGCGGCGTGACTCCCAGCGCATCGGAGACGGTCGGGGTCACGAGGGCCGGCATCACGTCGCCGGGTCCGACACGATCGACGATCTCGGGTGCGTCGGCGGCGACGACCTGGAACTGGCTGATCACTTCCGAACCCTCGACCTCCATCGTGAAGTCGTAGAAGCCGACGATCGCCGGCGTGAACTCGAAGGCGTAATAGGGACGGGGCAGGCCGTCGGTCCGCAGCGCCGACGTCAGCCCTTCGGCGACCACCTCGCCCTCGGGGTTCTTCACCGAGACGGTCAGGTTGCCAGGCACGACGTCGGCGGGGAGCAGGCCAGCGCTGTCCGACAGCCCGAATGGGATCCGGGCCATCTCGCCGGCGGCGTAGTACGGCCCGAAGAACCGGACGACCGACAGGTCGTTCGGGTCGAGACCGACCGCGGTGCTGCGGGTCGTGGCGGGATCGTCGTCGGACCCCGATCCGCACGCTGCCAGGACCGTGGTCGCTGCAGCACCGAGGAGGAAGTGACGGCGAGGCAATGGGTTGCTCATCAGGGTCGACCGTAGTGTGGCCGCCATGGCCATGAACATCGGCGAGAGCCCTCGATCCGGGGCACCCGGTGGCGGGCGGACACCGCTCGTGGTCGACGGTCGAGACGTCGAGGTGCCGGACGACGTGACCCTGCTCGATGCCCTGCGCGAACACCTCGGCGAGATCGGCCCCAAGGACGGTTGCAGCCCCCAGGGTCAGTGCGGCTGCTGCACCGTGCTGGTCGACGGCGCTCCGCGAGTCGCGTGTGTCACTCCCGTCCGCCGGATCAGTGGACGGTCGATCACCACCGCCGGCGCCCTGCCCGATTCGGCCGCCTGGGCACAGGCGTTCGCCGACACCGGTGCCTCGCAGTGCGGATTCTGCACGCCGGGGATCATCTGTCGTCTCGACGGCCTCCGGACGAAGAAGCCGGACGCATCGCATGCGGACGTCGAGCAGGCGCTCCTCGCACACGTCTGTCGGTGCACCGGGTGGCGCACCATCCTCGACGCCTGGGACGCCTTCGGTGCTCCAGCCGAAGCGCGCGATCTCGACGGGGCGACGGCGCGGGCGACGCTCGAGAGCGATGGGCCACAGACGGTGGGTCCCGACGTCGCACTCGGGAACGGCGGCTTCGCCGATGACACTGCACCGAGCGAGGCGCTCGTCGCCGTGCTGGATCCCGACGGCCAGTGGACCCTCGGCGAGAGCGTCGAGGCAGCACGGCAGGCAGCGAGCAAGGTCCAGGGCCGACGCACCACGGCCGATTCGGAGGCGCCGATCGCCCTGCCGGATGGCGACTGGGACGTCGTGCTCCAGACCTCGTGGGTCGATCCGGCCTACCTGGAGACCGACGCGTCGTGGGCCGACCCCGGCGGCGACGGAGCAGACCCCCTGGCCAACGGCGGCGCGTTCGGTGGGAAGTCATCGTCGCCGGTTCCCGG
>JBBSLH010000116.1:0-11636 GCA_038255425.1 Acidimicrobiales bacterium | reverse complement strand
ATGGATTGGCGGCCGCCGAGGCTCCACCACTGACCGAACAGTCGCCGCAGGAGGTGCGTGACTCGTTCGCACTCATGGCCGCGCTCGGCGTTCCCGAAGAGGTCGCGTCGGTCGAGGACTCGACCGTGGCCGGCCTCGCTGGTGACATCGCGGTCCGCATCTACCGGCCCTCCGATGCGCCGTCGCTGCCAGCATTGGTCTGGTACCACGGCGGGGGATTCGTCATCGGCGATCTCGACAGTCACGACGCCGTGTGCCGTTCGCTGGCCAACCGCTCGGGTTGTGTGGTGATCGCCGTCGACTACCGCCTCGCACCCGAGCACCCGTTCCCCGCCGCGCCCGACGACGCGGTCGCCGCATTCGATGCGCTCCGCAACAACGCCAAGGCGCTGGGCATCGACGGCGACCGGATGGCCACCGGCGGCGACTCGGCAGGCGGCAACCTCGCCGCAGTCGTGGCCAACGAGCGTCGCGGCGCGGTCGCGTTCCAGTTGCTGATCGACCCGGTGACCGACATGAACCGAACGTCGCAGTCCTACCGCGACAACGCCGAGGGGTACCTCCTGTCGGCCGAACTGATGGCATGGTTCGAGGGCCACTACACCGGGGGCACGGGACTCGACGATCCTCGGGTCTCCCCGCTGTTCACCGAGGACCTCACGGGAGTCGCGCCAGCGCTGGTCATCACCGCTGAGTTCGACCCACTGCGTGACGAGGGCGAGGCCTACGGGAAGCGTCTGGCCGACGCTGAGGTTCCCGTCGCCCTGCAGCGCCACGAAGGGATGATCCACGGGTTCTTCCAGATGAACGCCGTGATCGACGCGGCCGACGCCGCCATCGACGATGCGGCCGAGGCGCTGAAGGACGCGCTGTCATGAGGCCCGCTGTCAGCGTCGCCGCAGTCGCGTTCGCAGCGGCGTCGTTGTTCGCCTGCTCCGATGCGCAGGATCCCGGTCTCGATCCGGTTGGCGACGAGCCGGGGACGACGTCGAACACGCTCGGTCAGTGTCCGGCCGATGGTCCGGACTCCACGACACCCCCGGCCGGCTGCATCAGTTCGGACGGTCAGGTACTGCGACCTTGACGGCGGCTGCTCAGCGAAGCGTCGGCGCGAAGGCATCGACGACGCGTTGTCGCCAGTCGAAGAGCGCCGGGTACTGCTCCTTGGTCGACTTGCCCAGACGGACGAACACCAGGTCGAGCGCCGGACAGATGCTGATCGACTGGCCCTCGTAGCCGCTGGCCCAGAAGGTGCCGAAGTCGTCGCCGGTCACCCACCAGTGCCCGCCGTAGAGGCGGCCGTCCTCCGGGTCGACGGAACGAGCATGCCGCGCGTGGTCGACCCATTCGTCCGGGAGCATGCGCGTGCCGTCCCACACCCCGTCGCGCAGGTACAGGTAGCCGAAGCGCGCCATGTCTCGCGCCGTTGCCCACACGTACGACGAGGCGATCCACGTGCCGGCATCGTCGAATCGAGGATCGGCGGTGGTCATCCCGAGGGGGCCGAACAGGCGCTCGTGCAGGAACGTCCGGTAGGCCTCCTCGCCGCCGAGGGCGTCGCGCACGATGCGAGAGACCACGTTGGTGGTGCCGGACGAATAGTTGAACGTCGATCCGGGCTCGTGGGCCAGCGGTCGTTCGGCGGTGAATGCGCCGGTGTCCGACGCTCCTTCGCCGAAGAGCATGTCGACCACGTGCGACCCGCCGGCGTCGGCGTCGTAGTCCTCGATGAACGACAGTCCGTCTCGCATCTCGAGCAACTGCTCGAGCGTGATGGCTGCGCGGGGATCCCCGTCGGTCCATTCGGGAACGTCGGCCGGGGCGTCGAGGTCGAGTCGTCCTTCGTCGACGAGCATCCCGACGATGGCATGGAGCATGGACTTGGCCATCGACCACGAGATGAGCGGCGTCGATGCGTCGACGGGATCGCCGGTGACCTGGCCCCAGACGTCGGTGCGGTCGCCATAGCGCTCGGCGACGAGACGACCCCGGTGGATCACGAGTGCAGCACGCGACCGAACGAGCTCGCCGTCGGGGTCCATCACCTCGTCGAGCAGCGGTTCGAGGTCGACCCCGTCGGGGATCGGACCGGTGGGCCACTCCGCCGTCGGCCAGGGCACACCCTCCGGCTGCGCCGGCAGGGGTGGAAGGGGATGGTCGATGCGCGTGCTCACGGCCGCGTGTCTAGTCGTGCGTCGCCGCGTGGACTCGAGCGAGCGTCAGCGGCCGTCGCGGATGTAGCCGACCAGTTGGTCCTTCTCGGTGGCCAACTCGTCGATCCGCACCTTGACGACGTCGCCGATGCTGATGATTCCCTGCAGCCGACCGTCCTCGACCACAGGCATGTGGCGGAAACGGCCTTCGGTCATGATCCCCATGATCTTCTGGGTGTCGGCGCGACCGTCGCACGTCGCGACCTCGGCCTTCATCAGATCGCGCACGGTGAGTCCCAGCGCATCGGGGCCCTCGGCCGCGATGCGCCGGACGATGTCGCGTTCCGAGATGATGCCGTCGACCGACGCCCCGTCCACAGACGCGACCAACGCGCCGACGTTGTGCTGCGCCAGCATCGCGAGCGCATCGGACACCGAGGCATCCGGGGCGACCGTGGCCACCTCGCGGCCCTTGGAGTCGAGGATCTGGTCAGCGAGCACGGGACAGCCTCCGATCGGCGGGAACAGGAGGATTGTCCCACACGATCCGATGCCCGTGTGGGCGTCGCGCCGCGTCAGGCGGCTTCGTTGCTCCGGGTGTCCGCCAGCTCGCGGAGGAGGCTCGAGAACGACGCGGTCTTGCTGGCGGCGCCGAGGAGCACGCGATGGTCGATGGCGAAGACGCGGGCGTTCTCGCGCACGCGAACCGTTGCGTTGGCGGGGCCTCGCTCGATGGCGGTGCGCTCGCCGACGATCGATCCAGCTGCGACGGTGGCGATGTGCTCGCCGTCGATCTCGATGTTCATGGAGCCGGACTCGACGAAGTAGGCGTGGCGGTTGAGTTGGCCCTCGTGGATGAGGATCTCGCCGGCCGAGACCGTGACCTCGTCGACGTTGGGCACGAGATCACGGAGTTGGCGAGTCGAGAGGCCGCGCAGGACTTCGATCGACTGGAGGGCCGTGAACTTCGGGTCGCTGGTACGCATACGCACCAGTATGCGAGAAATAGTTAGCGGTGTGGGCTTTCTGGACCGTGAGATCTGTCACAAGCCGCGAAACGGACAATATGACCGTGGCCGCAGCTGGGCGGCGTCGTCACCATCGATCCCAGCGCAGGACGTCGTCCAGTGGGCGTCGGCGAACCGGTCCGAAGGTCCCCATCGGCCAACCGACGGGGATCACGGCGTAGATCCCGACGTCCTTCGGCACGCCGAGCAGGGCTTTCCAGTCGGCGTTGTTGAGGAGGTGCCAGATCGTGACGTTGGCGCCGAGTCCCTGGGCCCGCGCCGCCAGGAGCAGGTTCTGGACCGCCGGGTAGATGCTCGACGCTTCGGTCAGGTTCTGCGCCGACAACATGCCGGCCGCCAGCTTGCGTGTGCGACGAAATCCGATGTTCCGCACCACGGCCCGGAGGTGGTCGAGGCCGCCGGACGCGGACGGTGTCGAGCGGCCGTAACACGCCACGATCACGACCGGCGTCTCGTGGAAGTGATCTCGCTGATGGCGCAGTGCCTCGGCCATCCGAGCGTGCGCAGGGTCCTCGAAGTCCGGGACCATGTGGCCCGCCAAGCCCTCGTAGGTGATCTCGGATTCGCGCCAGAGGTCGGCCATGCGGCCGATCTGCGCACGGTCGGTGACCGCGATGAACGAGTAGTGCTGTGCGTCCGAGCCCGACGGTGCCCATGTGGCGGCACGCACGATCGACTCGATGAGCTCGTCCGGGACGGGATCGGGCTTCAGCCGACGCATCGCCCGCATGGTCGCCAACACATCCATCACCGAGGCGTCGGTTCCGATCGGCGCGGGCAACTCGGGCGAGCGCGACAGTTCGGTGGCGACGGCTCGCTCGGGGCCCGTCGCCGCCTGGTCGGTCATGATCCGTCGGCAGCCATGTTCGACTGCGCTCGAGCGATGTCGGCCTGATGCTCCTGGATCTTCTCCATCGACGCGGCAATCGCCTGGCCGATGAGCTCGGTACTGCGATCGGTCACTGATTCGAGCGATGCCACTCGGTCGCGGTTCGCTCCGTTGAAGTGCGGGGTGACGTGTCGAGCGAACAGTTCGTAGGACTTGAAGGTGTTCTCGCGGTTGGCCCAGTTGTGTGCGAGCTGGAGGAAGGTGCCGAAGCCGCCGGTCTGATCCCAGAGTCGCTGCAGCTGTTCGATCGCGTCGTCTGGGGTGCCGATGACCGCGCGCCCCGACTCGACCATTGCTTCTGCGGGCGACTTCGATCCCAGGTCGTCGCCGGCGGCTGTGGGATTGATCGCCGCGAAGTAGTCGACCCACTTCTGGAGGCCGTACTCGACGTTGGCGAATGCTTCCTCACGGGTCTCGGCGATGTGGACCGGGCCGACCACACGCCACCGATTGCGGTCCATCTCGCGGCCTTGGTCGGCGGCAGCGTCGTTGGCGATCTGCCAGTTCGTCCCCAGCGCGTCGTACCCAGCGGCGACGGTGGCGGCGACGCACAGGAGCCCCAGATCGTGTGTGCCAGCGAGCTTCGCCGAGTGCGGCGTGATGGTCGACGCCACCGCGATCTCGGGATAGGGGTCCGAGTAGGGACGGAGCTGACAGGAAGCCCCGGTGAGGTCGAACCAGTCGGTCTTCTCGGTGACGGTCTCGCCCTTGAAGAGCCGGAGGATGACCTCGAGGCTCTCCTTCATCCGGTCACGCTGAGCCGACACCGGGATCCCGAGCATCGCAGCGTCGGATGGCAACAGACCGGGACCGACGCCGAGCATCACCCGACCCCGGGTCTGGTGGTCGAGCTGGATGATGCGGTTCGCGACCATCAAGGGGTTGTGATACGGCAGCGACACGACGCCGGTGCCCAGCTTGATCCGTTCGGTTCGCTCAGCTGCGGCAGCGATGAACAACTCTGGGCTGGCGATGATCTCGTAGCCGGCGGAGTGGTGTTCACCGATCCACGCCTCGGCATAGCCCAGACGGTCGAGGTGCTCGACCAGTTCGAGGTCGCGCTGGATCGCCAGCGTCGGATCCTCGTCCACCGGGTGGAACGGGGCAAGGAAGATGCCGTTTCGCACGCGTGGTTCGGTCACGGATTCGCTGGTCACAGGGTTCCCCCACAGGTTTCGGGCAGGTTGTCGGTCGCTGGACCGGTCACTTGACTCGGCCGCTTGACTGGTCGGTCAAGTTCTATCGCACGTGGACTCGGGACGATGCTGTGACACGCTCTCCATCGATGAGCGCGCCCCTCCAACTCGAGTTCGTGACGTCGGCCGACCGTCTCGACCGACTGCCGCCGACCTCGGCGGAAGTTGCCGTCGTCGGTCGGTCGAACGTGGGCAAGTCGTCGCTGCTCAACGCCATCGCCCAGCGCAAGGTGCTCGCCAAGACGTCGAAGACCCCTGGTCGCACCCAGTTGCTCAACTGCTTCGAACTCCGTGAGGGCGGGACGGTCATCGACTGCCCTGGTTACGGCTACGCCAAGACGCCGAAGCACGTGCGTGACGGGTTCCAGCCGATGATCGAGGGCTATCTGCTCGGCCGTGAGGAGCTCACGATGATCGCCCTCCTCGTCGACGGCGAGATCGGGCCCACGAAGCTCGACGTCCAGATGCTCGACTGGCTGCGGTCCTGTGCCCTTCCGCACACAGTGATCGCGACGAAGCACGACAAGGTGAAGTCCAAGGCGCGCGACAAGCGGAAGAAGGATCTCGCCAACGGCTGTGGGCTCGACAAGGGCGACGTCGTGTGGGTGAGCGCGTCGAAGGGCATCAACGTCGACCGAGTCCGTGACCTGTTCCGACTGTGGCTCTCCTGATCGGTGCCGATCAGCGCCGGTGCGGGTCGGGTGGCGGCCATTCGTACTCGGTGCCGTCGAGCAGTTCCCAGATGCCAGCGCAGTCCGCGAGGGCATCGTCCAGGTTCACCACCAGCTCGGTCAGACCGAGCGTGAACGGCTGTCCGGTGATCGCCACCGACGATGTCCGGCTGTCGGAGGATGACGGGCCGTCGGCGCGATCGTCGCGTCCGGTCAGTCGTCCCTCCATCTGACTGCCGGTCGGAGACTCGGTCACCAGCACGTCGTCCAGTTCCATGCGACCCTCGTCGGCGAGCAGCGCGATGCGCGCTGCGGTTCCGGTACCGGTGGGGCAGCGACAGACGACACCGGGATGGACGTAGGTCGCAGAAGCGGTGACGGTGCCGGTCGGGACGCGACCGTCGGCGAGCGGTCCCGCGAAGGCGACGAACGAGAGTTCGCCGGTTGCCCCGAGTGACGGATGGACGAGGTCGAGCGACGGGCCCGCGACGAGACACAGCTCGTGGCCGAAGTCGGCGATGGCACGTCGCTCCGCAGCGGTGAGTGCGAAGCCGCAGCGCTCGGCATCCACGACGGCGTAGAAGCAGCCCGACCACACGAGATCGAAGCGAACCGGTCCGAACGTCGGTAGTTCCACCGTGCAGTCGCGTTCGACGACCCAGGCCGGGTCGCAGTCGAGCGTGACCGAGCTCACATGGCGACCGTCATGGCGAGCGATGGCGGTCACCGGCCCGGACGGTGCCTCGAGGTGAACGAGCTGCTCTCCGGGCGGTCCCAACGGGATCTCACCGCTCTCGAGCAGCGCGGCGGTCACACAGATGGAGTTCGAGCCCGAGAAATGGGGATACCCCATCGCTTCCATGATCACGTAGCCGGCTTCTGCTTCCGGCGACGTCGGGTCGACGATGACGTTGGCGCACATCGACGGATCCCCGTAGGGCGATCCCAGCAGCATGCGCCGCAGCGCGTCGCCGTGTTCGGCGAGCCATGCCCGCTTCGCCAGCACGGAGTCGCCCGGCACCTTCGGCACACCACCGAGAACGATCCGGCTCACGTCGCCGCCGTAGTGGGTGTCGATGACTCGCAACGTGCGGCGTTGGTCAGCTGGCATGCGGTGCACCGGCATGTGGAGCACTGGCGTCGTCCCAACGTGCATCGGGCACGACGACGAGGTTGCCGACGAACCGCTTCGCCATGAAGTCGGTCTGCGCTCGATGGAAGTCGCTGAGGCGATAGGTGCCGCCGAGCAGCGGCCGAATCGCGCCGGACTCGATGTAGCCCACCAAACGGCGGAATGCGCCGCGCGTGCCCTGTGACGAGCCGTGCAGCTCGAGGTGCTTCAGGTACATCGTCCGCAGGTCGAGCGAGACCACGGGCCCCGCGATCGCCCCGGACGTCGTGTAGCGACCCTCGAGTCGGAGGATCCGCAACAGGTCGTTGAACATGTCACCCGCGACCAGGTCGGCGACGACGTCGATCGCCTCGCCACCCATCATCTCTTCGACCGCGGCGACCAGGTCGTCGTCCTGGTCGCGTAGCACGACACCCTCCGCCCCGATCTCGCGGACGGCGGTGACCTTGCTCGCGCTCGTCACGGCATAGGGGATCGCTCCACGAGCACGCACCAACTGGATCAACCCCGATCCGACGCCCCCCGATGCGCCGGTGATGAGGACCCGTTCGCCGGCCGCGACCCTCGCCCGGTCGAGCATGTGCTCGCCGGTCAGATAGGCGCAGCAGAACGTCGCGAGCTGGGCATCGGTGATCGGCGAGTCCACCACGTGGGCATGGTCCGCCGGTACCACCTGGTACTCGGCATAGCCGCCGTCGCGTCCGTGGCCGATGTAGTCGATGTCCGCGAGGCTGTCGCCTTCGTGGTTGTATATGGAGAAGTCGACCATCACCCGGTCGCCGACACGTCCAGCGTCGACGCCCTCGCCGACGGCGACGACGTGGCCGACGCTGTCGGTGCCCTGGACACGAGGGAACTCGAGGGTCGACCGTCCTCGTCGCCACGTCGAGACCGCGTCGGGGTCGTCCTCGAGCCCGTAGGCGCCTTGCCGCACCCACACATCGGTGTTGTTCATCCCGCAGGCGCTGACCTCCAAGAGCACCTCACCGGGAGCGGGGTCGGGGATCGGAAGGTCGTCGCGGTGTTCCAATCGGTCGAGCCCACCGTGTCCGGTCAGGACGACGGCTTGCATGGTCTTCGCGGCCACCTGCATCACCTCTGTCTCCGGGTGCCTTCGTCCCGCTCTACCACAGTGGACCTCGTTCGGTGCCCAGTGCCTCCGGCTGTCGGTAGGGTCACGGCGATGGACGAGAAGCTTCGCAACGCCCTCGACGAGATCCAGACCGCCATCCGCCGATTCGAGGCCGACGGTGTGATCGACGACGACGAGCGAGCGCAGCTCCGTGGGCTGGCCGACAAGCTCGGCAATGCACTCGAGGACACCGACGAGCACGACGGCCTGACCGACCAGCTCGAGGACTCGGCGATTCGCTTCGAGGGCAAGCACCCGACGGTCGCAGCAGTGATCCGCAGTGCCGTCGACACCCTCACCGGGCTCGGCATGTGAGCGAGCGGTTCACGCTGGCGATCGACGCGATCGACGCCGCGAACGCCGACGACCCGAACAGGATCGAGGTCGACGGGGAGCCCCGTCCGAAAGAACAGGCGCACGCCGAGCTGGTCTCGGGTTGGGTCCGACGCCTCGATCCGCAAGCGTCCGAGCTACAACTGCTCTCAGCACGAGCACATCACCTCCGTCGTTGGACGCTCCCACGGGCGGACTACCCCGAGGGGCGTGCGGGGTATCTGCGTTGGCGCACCGATCTCAAGAAGCAGCACGCCGACGAGGTGGGCACGATCCTCGCCGCCGTCGGCTACGACGCCGACGAGATCGAACGGGTCCAGGACATCATTCGCAAACGTGACCTGAGTTCGGATCCGGCGGTCCAGACCCACGAGGACGCGCTGTGTCTCGTGTTCCTCCAGACGCAACTCGACGACACGTTGGCCAAGCTCGACGACGACGAACACCGGATCGACGTGTTGCGCAAGACCGCGAAGAAGATGTCGGCCGAGGCGCTCGAGATCGCAGGCGGTCTCGACTACTCGCCGGACACGGCGGCGCTGCTCGAGCGAGCACTCGCCGGCTGACGCCGGTCAGCGCCCCAGCAGTTCCTCGACCGAAGCGAAGCCGGCGCCGAACGCCGCGGGGTCCCAGGCGTCGCCGTCGTGGCTGAACCCGTGATCCGCCCCTTGATGGACGATGATCTGCGTGTTGTCATGGTCGGCGAACGCCGCCCGCAGCAGCTCGATCGTCTCTGGTGGTGTGATCGAGTCGCTGCCGCCGAGGTGGTGCCGGACCGGACAGGAGATGTCGGGCACGACGTCGAGCGACTGTTCCATCCTCGAGCCGTGCCAGGTGACGAGCCCGTCCAACAATCCCTTGGCCGCGAGGCGTAGGACGAACGGTCCTCCGAAGCAGATCCCGAGCCCGACGACCGTCCCGTCGCCGTTGGCGCGGGCCCAGTCAGCAGCTGCTGCCATCTCCCGGCCGCAGGCGACCATGTCGAAGTCCGCGAGCCGCCCGACGGCGGTGTCGAAGTCGTCGTACGACACTGCGCCCTCACCCGTGCGCCAGAACGGGTCGGGGACGACGACGAGCGCGGCGTCACCCAGCGAGCCGAGGCGGTCGAGCAGGTCGGGTGCAGGACCGAAGATCGAAGGGATGACCACGAGAGCGGGCACGTCGGACGTGTCGGTGGGACCCTGCACGACTGCTGGCAGTGCGCCGGCGTCGACGGTGATCGAGATGGTGCGACTCATGCGGGCGAAGGTAATGGCGTCCCGGCGTCGCAGGTCGCCGAATCCGGGACGGTACCTTCGTCAGGTGCGAACGGCCCGGGCGATCGTGATGGCGGCCGGACTCGTGCTCGTGCTGGCATCGTGCGCTGCCTCCGACGACGGTGCCGGGTCGATCACGGTCTTCGCCGCCGCCTCGCTGACCGATGCGTTCGACGAGGTCGCCGATGCGTTCGAGGCGGCGAACCCCGGCGTGTCGGTGACGCGGAACTTCGCCGGCTCGTCCTCGCTGCGCGAGCAGATCGCACAGGGTGCGCCGGCCGACGTGTTCGCGTCGGCCAGTCCGCCGATCATGGAGCAGCTCGTCGAACGAGGTCTGGTCGACGAACCGACGGTGTTCGCCACCAACACCTTGGAGATCGTTGTTCCAGCGGGCAACCCTGCCGGAGTCTCGGGGCTCGACGATCTCGCCGACGACGATCTCCTGGTCGGACTGTGCGCGGAGGAGGTTCCGTGCGGCGAGTTTGCTCGCAGGGTGTTGGCGCTCGCGGGGGTGGCGCCGTCGCTCGACACGAACGAGCCGGACGTCCGTGCGCTGCTCACCAAGGTCGACGCGGGTGAGCTCGACGTCGCCATCGTGTACACCACAGATGTGATCGCGGCAGGCCGAGGCGTCGAGGGAATCGAGATCCCGGCGATGCAGAACGCCGTCGTCGACTATCCGATCGCTGTCGTCAGGGACTCGAGCGCTCGTGTGTTGGCCGACGACTTCGCGGCGTTCGTGCTCGGACCAGAGGCGCAGTCGATCCTCCGCGACCACGGTTTCGGCGCCCGATGAGCGCCTCGCCTCGCCGCACCCGGACGCCGCTGGTGCTGGTGCCCTTCGCCTGTCTCGGCATCGCCTTCATCGTCCTCCCGCTCGTCGCGCTCCTCCAACGGGCACCGTGGACGTCGCTCGGAGGACTCGTCACCGAACCCGTCGTCACCGAAGCCCTCCGGCTGAGCGTCGTGAGTGCGGTGGCCGCCACCGCGATCTCGCTCGTCCTCGGCGTCCCGCTCGCGTGGATCCTCGCTCGGGGAACGTTCGCGGGGCGGTCATTCGTTCGTGCGCTGGTGTTGCTCCCGATGGTGCTGCCGCCGGTGGTCGGTGGTGCAGCGTTGCTGTTCGCATTCGGACGACGAGGCCTGGTGGGCGAGCCGCTCTTCGACCAGACCGGTTTCGTCCTCCCGTTCTCGATCTGGGGTGTCATCGCCGCCAACACCTTCGTCGCCATGCCGTTCCTGGTGATCACCGTCGAGTCCGGCCTCAGGTCGACCGACACCCGATACGAGGACGCCGCCGCGACCCTCGGGGCGAGCCGCTGGACGATCTTCCGGCGTGTGACGCTGCCGAGCATCCTGCCATCGGTGATCGCCGGGGCCGTGCTCTGCTGGGCGCGAGCACTCGGCGAGTTCGGCGCGACCGTCACGTTCGCCGGCAACCTCCAGGGTCGGACGCAGACCATGCCGTTGGCGGTGTTCCTCGCCCTCGAGTCCGATCGTGACGCCGCTGTCGCGCTGTCGCTGGTGCTCATCGTCGTCTCGCTGCTCGTCCTGGTGCCACTGCGAGATCGGTGGCTGCGCTGATGCTCGAAGCCAACATCGAACTGCGGCTGGGCGATCTCGACCTGGTGGTCGAACTCGCGGCCGAAGCCGGGGAGGTCGTCGCGCTCCTCGGTCCCAACGGAGCTGGCAAGTCCACGCTGGTTCGTGCGCTCGCCTGCCTGGAGCCCATCGCTATCGGCTTCATCTCGCTCGACGGCAGGGCACTGGACTAGCCCGGGTCAGGCACGTTCGTCGAGACCTAGGATCTACCTGTCGGCGTCGTGTTCCAGGACTATCTGCTGTT
>JBBSLH010000115.1:0-11689 GCA_038255425.1 Acidimicrobiales bacterium | reverse complement strand
CTGTGTGTGGTGGTCGAGCCACACCTTGACGCCACGTCGGTGCGCGCGAAAGCGGAGTGCTCCGATCTCCTCGGTCACCAGCGTGCGTGTCAGCTCGCCGACCTGTTCGAACAACGGCAGTTCCACCCACCAACCCTGCCACCGCAGGGAGCGTTCGGGGCACGGCGGGGCGGGTTCGTGAATTGGTGCACGAGTTTGTGTCAGTTTGGTGACGGGCTAGTGTTACGGACTCGTGACATCCAGAGCGTGCGCTCACTACGCCGCTCCCGACCCCACCCGGAACCATCGCTTCTCACCTCGACCCACACAAAGCTCGCCTCGACCGGATCTACCGGCGTCGCCGCCTCGGCCTGTTGGCCGTGGTCTCGCTCGTCGTGGTCGGGATCGGCATGCTGTTCCAGCCCGGCGAGCCCGACACGGCAGTCGCAGCCGGAGATGACATGGTCTCAGCGCAGGCGGCCGGCGAACCGGTGACGCTCTCGGCGATCATCGCCGAGACGACATCGACGCTCCTCGAAGCGACCACGACGACGGTCCCCGTGACCACGACCACCGAGGCCCCCACCACGACCGCCGAGGCCCCCACCTCCACGTCTGTGGCTCCGGTGACGACGGCAGAGACCACCACCACGGCAGCGCCGGCCACCACTGCGCCTCCCGTCACCGCGGCGAGTCGGCCCGCCCCGACCACGACCGCTCCGCCACCCCCGCCTCCCACCACGGCAGCGCCGAGCGCACCCGCCGACGGTGACTACGAGTACGGAGATCCGCGCGGCACGCAGGTCTGGTACGACCTCGCGCAGTGCGAGGCCGGCGGCAACTGGTCGATCAACACCGGCAACGGCTACTACGGCGGGCTCCAGTTCAGTCTCAGCGCTTGGGAGGGCGTCGGCGGTACCGGCTACCCCCACGAGCACTCGAGCGGCACCCAGATCACCATGGGCCGCCGACTCCAAGCGCAGTACGGCTGGGGCGCCTGGCCTCACTGCTCGAGCGAGCTGGGTCTCCGCTAGCCGCGAGCTGGGTCTCCGCTAGCCGCGAGCTGGGTCTCCGCTAGCTCGCCACTGGCTGCGACCGGTTCCGGAGCACGGCGTACTGATAGCCAGCGAGGCCCATCAGGAGGACGCCGTTCGGGATGTGGATCGCCTGCGCATCGAGCGTGTCCCGTCCGACGTATCCCAGTCCGATCTGAGCGAACATGAGGACGACGATGGCGAAGGCGATCGCCATGTCGTGTCCGTCGGCCCTCGCGGCCAAGCCGAGGCCGAGGTTGACGAGGGCGATCATGAAGACGCCGTTGCCGATGTAGCCGTGGGTCTCGATCACCAGGTCGCCGAAGGTCAGGAACCGCCCGGCCAGGATGGCGAGCAGGAATACCAGGCCGAGAACGAGGCCAGCGCAGATCTGTCGGGCGCGAGCGAGCGAAGAGGTCGATGGCATCCGCACAGCATGACGTACGGTGCGCGTCGTGCGTGAAGCAGACGACCGGGCAGCAGCCCTGGCCACCGGGGACTTCTACGCCGGCGATCCCCATCCCACCTACGCAGCGTTGCGTGCCGATGCGCCGGTGGCCTGGTGTGAGCCCGGCGGATTCTGGGCCCTGACGACCCACGCCGGTGTCCTGGCCGCGTCCACCGACCCGGAGACGTTCTGTTCCCGCCACGGCATCCTCGCGATGGAGATCGGGGTCGAGTACTCGACGCCGCCGACGATGATGCACACCGACCCCCCGGAGCACACCGCGTACCGGAAGCTCGTGGCGCCGGGATTCCGCCCGTCGGTCATCCGTCGGATCGCCGAGCGAGTGGCGGCTCGGACCGGCGAAGTGCTCGGTGAACTCCCGACCGGGCCCTTCGACGCCGTGGAGTCGTTGGCTGTGCCGCTTCCGTTGCTTCTGATCGCCGACGTGCTCGGTGTGCCGACCGACGACCTCGATCAGTTCTTCGCGTGGTCCGAGGCGGCGATTCCCGGCGAGTCGGACATGGAGCCGGCAGAACAGCAACGTCTGATGGGGGAGTGCTGGGCCTACCTGCTGGAGCGGTGCGCCGAGCGACGTCGGGTTCCGGCCGACGACCTCGTCTCCGTGCTGGTCCACACCGAGCTCGACGGCCGTCGACTCTCCGACGACGAACTGGTCATGTTCCTCAACCAACTCCTCATCGCAGGGAACGAGACCACGCGCAACGCGATCTCCGGTGGGTTGTCGGCGTTCGCCACGTGGCCCGAACAGTGGCAGTGCCTGGTCGACGATCCATCGCTGGTCGACACGGCGGTGGAGGAGATCCTCCGTTGGACGACACCGGTCATCTCCTTCCTTCGCACGACGACGCGGGACGTCGAGCTGGAGGGTCAACTGATCCCATCGGGCGACCCGGTCCTGTTGCTCTACCAGTCCGCGAATCGTGACGAACTCGAGTTCGGTCCGACCGCCGCCGAGTTCCAGGTCGATCGCCGTCCGAACCACCACCTGGCCTTCGGGTTCGGCGCCCACTTCTGCATCGGCGCCGCGCTCGCCCGCATGGAGATCGCAACGCTGCTCCACGCGCTGCTCGAGCGGGGTTGGGTCCCCGAGGCACGGGGCGAGCCGGTGCGCACGGCGTCACCGGTCATCGCCGGGCTCCGCACGCTGCCGCTGGAGTTCAGTCGCCCGTGAGGTGAGCGAGGCCGTCCTCGACGCGCTCGGTGACCTCGTCGACCGGCCCGAGACCGTCGATGCGGAGCAGGATGCCGCGCTCCTCGTAGAACTCGACGAGCGGCGACGTGTTCTCCTCGTAGACGTGCAGTCGGTTGCGGATCACGTCCTCGGTGTCGTCGCTGCGGCCCTTCTCTCGGCCCCGTTCGACGAGACGACGCACGAGCTCGTCCTCGGGCACGTCGAGCATGATCACGGCATCGAAGGTCCGGTTGTTGCTCCGGCCCCACTCGTACGCACCCTTCGCCTGCGCGAGCGTGCGAGGGAATCCGTCGAGCAGGAAGTCCTCGATCGGGTCCCGGCCGCCGAGTGCCTCGTTGACCATGGCGATCACCAGATCGTCCGGCACGAGTCCACCGGCATCCATGTGCTCCTTGGCGGCGAGGCCGAGCGGCGAGGCCTCGGCGACGTGCGCACGCAGGAGGTCGCCGGTCGCCAGATGGGGCACGCCGTGTCGTTCCGCAAGCCGTTCGCCCTGGGTTCCCTTGCCCGCACCGGGTGGTGCGAGGAGCAGTGCTCGGAACAACGGTCCCCCTGTCAGTACGTCGCCGGATGGAGTTGCCGACGGTAGCGCACGAGCCCCGATGCCCCGGCCTCCGGAACTTCGTACGCCCACTCGCCTCGGAGCCGCCAGACTGCGCTGGTGGGTGACGGGGAGCGCATCGATGCGCGGGCATTCATCGGCGTGCTCGACGGATGGACCAGTGGCACCGGGCCGTTGTACCGGCAGCTCGCGTCGGCGATCGCGTTGGCCATCGGACGAGGCGACCTCCCGTCGGGGGTGCGCCTACCGCCGGAGCGCGCGATCGCCGATGCGCTGCCGGCCGCCCGCGGAACGGTGGTCGGGGCATTCGCAGTCCTGGTCGAGGATGGACTGGTGGTTCGGCGCCAGGGAAGCGGCACGACCGTCGCCGGAGCTGTTCGTGGGGACCACCCCGCCTTTGCCGCCGGTCTGCGCGCCCAGGCGCTGACGGGTCGAGCCCTCCACCCCGATGACGGGGCGATCGAACTCGGGATGTCGGTGCTCGACGACCCCGGATCGCTTCCCGACTGGGCGTTCGAGGTCGATGCCGTCACGGCGGAACGAGCCGGCCGACGACACGGCTATGCGCCATTGGGGATCGACGCGCTCCGAGATCGCGTTGCCGACCTGCTCACCTCCCGAGGGCTCCCGTCGTCGGTGGAGGACGTCGCCATCACGCTCGGTGCCCAACACGGCATCGCGCTGGCAGCCGAGGTGCTGGCCGAGGCCGGGTCGTCGGTGGCGATCGAGGACCCGACGTATCCGGGAGCGATCGACGTCTATGCGCGTGCCGGACTGGCGTTCGTGCCGGTCGTCGCCGACGGTGGCGGAACGGATCCGGGGTCGTTGCGGCGTGCTGTCGAGCGGGGCCTCGTCGGGCTTGTCCACCTCGCACCGCAGTGCGCCAGCCCGACCGGGGTGGTGACCGTCGCGTCGCGTCGTCCCGAGCTGCTCGACGTGCTCGATGCGGCCGACGCCTGGCTGGTCGAGGACGCGGCACTCGAGTTCCTCGCGCCGCCCGAGGAGCACGGCTACCTCGCGACGCATCGACCGGACCGGACCGTGCTCATCGGCACGACGAGCAAGGTGTTCTGGGGAGGGCTCCGCGTCGGGTGGATCCGCGCGCCTCGGCCGGTCATCGACCGGATCGGGCGACTCCGCGCCGCCCACGACCTGGGTTCACCGATCGCGCCGCAGGTGACCGCTCTCCGTCTGTTCGACGACATCGACGATCTCGCCTCGCGGCGGCGCACTGAGACGACTGCTCGGCTCCGACATCTCCGAGCGCGGCTGCTCGCGGCGGCGCCGGGAGTGACGATCGCGGTGCCCGACGGCGGCCTCAGTCTGTGGGTCGGTGTCGATGCCGGCGACCGGATTGCGTCGGAGGCTGCCACGGCTGGTCTCGACGTACTCCCGGGGCGGGTGTGCAGTGTCTCCGACGGGCAGGCCGATCGGGTTCGGATCAGCGCATGGGCGCCGGAATCCGTCCTCGACGAGGCGGCTCGCCGGTTCGGTGTGGCGTGGAACGCAGCGGGATCAGACGACTGATCCGAGGCGCCTCGCTGCCTCCTCGAGCTCTGCTGGGTCGAGCGTGGCGTAGGTGAGGCGCAGTGTGCTCGATGCCCGGTCGGTTGGCGAGAACGCGGCGCCGGGGACGAATGCCACGCCGGCGTCGGCGGCACGGTCGAGGAGGGCGCGGGTGTCTGCGCCGGGCAGTTCGCCCCACAGGAAGAGGCCGCCTCTCGGGTCGGACACCGACATCGTGGGAACCGAACGTGCGAGGGCTTCTCGAAGTGTCCTCGCACGGGTTTCGTAGAACGACGAGAGCGTCGCCCGTCGTCGGTCCATCCACCCGGGTCGGGACAACAGGTCGGCCACGATCCGCTGGTTCAGGGTCGACGTGTGGAGGTCGCTGGCCTGTTTGAGCCGTGCAAGGACGGTGACGATCTCCGGTGGCGCCACGACCCAGCCCACCCGGAGTCCGGGAGCGATTGTCTTGGAGACTGTGCCGAGACTGAGTGCCCGATCAGTCCAGGTGGCCACGGGTGGGTGTTCGGGTTCGCCGAATCGGATGCCGCCGTAGGGATCGTCTTCGACGATCACGAAGCCCCAGCGGTCGGCCAGGTCGGCGAGGTGTCGACGCCGGTCCGGATGGAGCACCGCGCCGGTCGGGTTCTGGAAGTCGGTGACGGTGTAGACGAGTTTCGGCTGCCGCCCGGCTCGGAGCGCGGACTCGAGTGCGTCCGTGTCGATGCCGTCGGGGTCGACGGGGATCGGGAGCCATCTCGGCTTTCGACTGCCGATGGCCTGGACGGCGCCGAGATAGCCCGGGTCGTCGATCGCCACCTCGTCGCCGGGGTCGACGAACGCGCGGGCGATCAGGTCCAGGGCCTGCTGTGAGCCCGTGGTGACGAGCACGTCGTCGAGCGCGCACGATCGCGATCGACGCTCGGCGGCGCCGGCCGAGAGGACCTGGCGGAGGATCGTCATGCCCTCCGTCCGGCCGTACTGGAGCGCCTCGCCCGACGGGGTGCCGATCGCGTTCGTCGCCGCCGTCGTGAGATCGTCGATCGGGAAGGTGGCCGGGTCGGGCATGCCGCCGGCCAGCGACAACACGTCGTCGGCGTCGACGAGGGCAAGGATCTCGCGGATCACCGACGAGCGTGAGGTCTTGGCGTCGTCGGTCAGCAGGTCCTGCAGGGTCGCCATCAAGCCAGTGTCCGCGGCTGCAACGGTGGCGGCGAGGGCCAATCAGTCGGATTGGACCCGTTCTGCTGCCAGAAGCGATCGGCGGACCTTGCCGGCGTCGTCACGCACCGGTTCGTCGACGAACTCGAACGTTCGGGGGATCTTGTAGCGCACGATCTCGTCGGCGAGGTGGGAGCGGAGCGTGTCGGCGTCGAGCGCCTCGGACGCGTGCACGATGGCGTGGATCCGTTCACCGAGATCATCGTCGGGGAGCCCGATCACCGCGCACGACACGACGGCCGCGTGACGGTCGATGGCGGCCTCGACCTCGGCCGGGTAGATGTTGGCGCCGCCGGTGAGGATCATGTCCTTCTTGCGGTCGCCCAGATAGAGGAAGCCCTCGTCGTCCATCCAGCCCATGTCGCCGAGGGTCTCCCAACCATCGTCGGTTCGGGTCGAGTCGGCGCCGACGTATCGATAGGTCTTGGCGCCTTCCGGGGGTCGCATGTAGACCTCGCCCGGTTCGCCCGGATCGGCATCGGTGCCGTCGGCACGGACGATCTTGATCTCGCCGGCGCTGGGGCGTCCGACTGATCCTCGGTGCGTGAGCCAGTCGGCGCCGGTGATGATCGTGGCGGCCTGCGCCTCGGTGCCGGCGTAGAGCTCGTAGATCCGCTCCGGTCCCATCCAGCGGATCCATTCCTCCTTGAGCCACGGGGGGCACGGTGCTGCGAGGTGCCAGATTCGTTGCAGGGACGAGAGGTCGAAGCGTTCTCGGACGTCGGCATCCAGCTTCCAGATGCGCTGCATCATGGTCGGCACGAGGTAGAGCGTCTCGGCTCCATGGTCGTCGATGGCCTGCAGCGTCTCGACGGCATCGAAACGAGGGAGCACGACGACGTGGCCGCCGGTGCGGAGCTGCTCGACCGACCAGACGAACGGACCGTTGTGATAGAGCGGACCCGGCATCACGATCGTGCCGCCGCGGAGACTGAAGGCGGGTTTCGCCTCCGGGTCGGCCGTGGACGGCGTGCCAGCGACGATCAGCTTCGGTCGACCGGTCGAGCCGCCGGATGTCGGTGCCTTCCATGCCGGGGAGATCGCGTCGGGGAGTGGTGATGCGTCGGTGGTGGGGCCGGGAACGAAGTCCGACGGGAGCGAGGCGCGGCCTCCCGTCCGCTCCGCGTCGACGCCGGCGACGACCTTGCTGTCGGCCAGCGCCACGATCTCCTCGAGCTCTCGCCCGGGGAGCTTGGACGACACGGGTTGGGGGATCGCGCCCACGAACCAGCAGGCGACAGTCGTGACGACGAACGCCTCCGAGTTGGGAAACGCGATGGTGACCATGTCGCCGTTCTCGACGCCGAGCTCGATCAGGTGTCGGGCCGTACGGGTCGCCTCGTCGACGAGCCATCGCCACGACCGAGTCGGACCGCCGACGATCGTGAGCGCTGGTGAGTCGGGAGCGGTGTCGGCGTGCGAACGGAACAGTGCGGCATAGGAGATCTCGTCCATCGCCGCCCATCGTCGCGCATCGTCGCGCAGGCCATCCTCGCGCAAGGCGTCTGCCAGGATGCGAGCATGACTGCGATCGAGGAAAAGATCGGACGCCGCGGCGTCTGGTGGTTCACCGAGGGAATGGCCGTCGACGACGCCGCTGCGTTCGCGCAGCGGCTGGAGGCGATGGGCTATGGCACCTTGTGGCTGCCGGAGACGCTGGGACGCGATCCGTTCGCTCATGCAGCGGTGCTCCTCGACCGCACCGAGTCGCTGGTGGTGGCGACGGGGATCGCCAACATCTTCCATCGCCATCCGGGCGCCATGAAGCAGGCGCAGAACACGCTGGCCGAGCAGTCAGGCGGCCGGTTCCTGCTTGGGCTCGGTGTCTCGCATGCGCCCCTCGTCGCCGGCGTCCGCAAGCTCGACTACTCGAAGCCGCTGACGAAGATGCGCGAGTACCTGGCCGGCATGGCAGAGAGCGCCTATCTGTCGGTGCCGCCAGCCGAGCCGCCCAAGACGGTGCTCGCCGCGCTCGGCCCGAAGATGCTCGAGTTGGCGGCGTCCGCCGCCGACGGTGCGCACCCGTACTGGACGACGCCGGAGCACACCGTGATTGCGAAGGAGAAGCTGGGTCCGGACAAGATGCTCTGCGTCGAGCAGAAGGTCGTCCTGTCGACCGATCCGACCGAGGCTCGCGCCGCCGCCCGCCAGGCCCTCGGGATGTACATCACGCTTCCGAACTACTTCAAGAACTGGTTCCGCCTGGGCTACAGCGAGGACGACCTCGTCGATGGTGGCAGCGATCGCCTGATCGACGGCCTCGTCGCCTGGGGTACCGCTGCACAGATCGAGGAACGGTTGCAGGCCCACGTCGACGCCGGCGCCACCCATCTGGCGATCCAGGCACTGCACCCCGGCGCCGAAGGCCGCGGCACCCCCGACTTCGACGCCCTCGAAGCCCTCGCCCCGGCCTGACCCCGAAATCGTTCTGGTGAGCGGATGGCGCGTCAGGACCGCCGATGTGGTGACCAGAAGCTCGCCCTTGCGTTTCTGGTGCGCGGATGGCGCGTCAGGACCGCCGATGTGGTGACCAGAAAGGTCAGGCGGGTGGGGGGAGGAGGGGGGTGACCTCGGTACCGAAGCGGGCGACCTGGTCGGCGTACTCGGCCGCAGAACTGGCGGCGAATCGGACCTGGAGTTGGGTGGCGCCGAGTTCGGCCAGGCGGCCGAGGCCGCGGGCGATGCGATCGGGCTCGCCGGCGAACGTTCCTGGTGGTGGGTCGAATCCGGGATCGCCGACGTAGATGAACGACGTGATGATCCCGACGTCGATCGGGCGTCGTTCGCCGTGGAGTCGCTCCTGGTGCTCGTGGATCGTCTCGATCGCCGCCGGCATCTCGGGGTACGGCGTTCCCTGGGGGAGCCACCCGTCGCCGAACTGCGCGGCGCGACGCAGGGCCGCGTTCGACGAGCCGCCGATCCAGATGGGGGGGCCGTCGGTCTGTGGCGACCGAGGCGCGATGTTCCCGTCGCCGACACGGCCGGTCCGGAACGCATCTTGGATCGTCGCCAGCGCTTCGTCGGTGAGCCGGCCGCGTGCTCCGTGGTCGAGGCCCAGAAGTGCGAACTCGCCAGCGACGTGGCCGGCACCGACGCCGAGGATCGCTCTGCCGCCGGACAACGCGTCGAGGGTGGTCCACGCTTTCACCACAGCCGCTGGATGGCGGTACGCGGGGATGTAGACGTGGCTGAGGAGGTGCACGTCGTCGGTGAAGCCTGCGATCCACGACAGCGTCGCGACGGTGTCGTACCAGGTCGTGCTCATCGTCGCGGCCTGCTCGTCCGGGATGGCGATGTGGTCGCAGACAGCGACGTAGTCGAAGCCGCTGGAGTCGGCGGCTCGAACGATGCGCTCGAGATCGTCGGGGCTGGCGCCGGCCTCCCACGGTTGCGCATAGTTGGTGCTCTGGGACTGGATCGGCAGTTGCATGCCGACGGCCAGACGTCCGGGTGTCAGGAGTGGTCGAGGCACGGCGATGCACCCTATGGGATCAGCGATCCGGGGTCGCCGGGGTGTCACACTCATCGGCCATGGCTGCGCGACGACGCTCGAAGAACGCTGACGACGCGCCATCGTCGCGATCTGATGGTGTGCCGATCCTGCTGATCGACGCGGGCCTTGCTGCAGGGTGGCGCCGGGCCGAGCCCGATCTCGAACAGCTCGACGATGTGGTCGACGCAGCTCGCTCCGTCGTCCCCGATGTGGTCGTGCTCGGCGAAGCCTCCCTCAAGTGGTCGCTTCCCGACAGTCAGCAGGAGAAGTTCGAGCAGTACCGGGCGACGTCGACCGTCCTCTGCGCTCCGGGTGGCACTGCTGGCGGTCACCACGCCTTCCTCCAGACCGCGGCTCGCGCCGCGGCTGGTCGGGGTCGTGTGGTCTACGTGCTCTCGGCCCTCGCGCTCGGCGACGGTCCGTGGCGCCTCGCGATGCTCCGTCGCCCCGAAGGACGCTGGAGCATCGAACTCAGCGACTGACGGTCACCCGTTTTTCGGGAGTTCCTTGAAGGGGAGGACCTTGTCCTGGTTCGGCTCCTTGGGGAGGCCGAGGACGCGCTCGCCGATGATGTTCTTCTGGATCTGGTCGGTGCCGCCGTAGATGGCCGGTCCGGGCGAGAACAGCGCCGACTCGGTGATCATCGACGTGAACGGGTTGCCCGTGGCATCGGCGAGTTTCTTCTGATCGTCGGTGTTGTAGGCGTGGAGCGTGCCCATCGGACCGAGCAGCGAGAGGCCGATCTCCCGGTTCATCCGCAGGATGTCCGACATCGAGAGCTTGGCGATGTTGGGGAGCCCAGCGATCTGCTTGCCGGCGGCGCGGGCGGCCTTGGCTCGCAGGTTGTTCATCCGGGCGATCTCGTACGCGGTGTGCAGCTTCATCAACTCCTGGCGCACGCGCCGGTCGCCGATCTTGCCCGCACCCTTGGCCATGTCGAACATGCCCTTGGCGCCGCCGCGTCCCGAGAGTGCGCCGCCGCCGCCCGACGATCGGCCCGAGCCTCCGCGGACGAAGTCGCCGACTCGCTTGGGGAGGTCGCCGGCGATCGTGCCGGGCGAGGCCATCGAGCCGGCAGCAGAGCCGCCACCGGCACCGAGACCGGCCCGCTCGTGCATGAGGGTCGTGTTGGCGACGCGCCAGCCGTTGTTCAGGCCGCCGATGCACCACTTGTCGGGCACCCGCACGTCGGACATGAAGACCTCGTTGAACATGGCCCGGCCCGTCATCTCCTTGAGCGGGCGTACGTCCATGCCGTCCTGGTGCATGTCGATGCCGAAGTAGGTGATGCCCTGGTGCTTCGGGAGATCGGCGTCGGTGCGGGCGATGAGCATGCCCATGTCGGCGATCTGGCCGCCGGAGGTCCACACCTTCTGACCGTTGACGATCCACTCGTCGCCGTCCTTGAGGGCCTTGGCCTGGAGACCGGCGAGGTCGGAGCCGGCGCCGGGCTCGGAGAACAGCTGGCACCAGGCCTGCTGGCCGGTGATGATGTCGCGGACGAGGGTGTCCTTCTGCTCGTCGTTGCCCTGGTCGATGATGGTCGGGCCGGCGAGGAGGAGTCCCAGACCACCCGGGGCCGACAGCGCACCGAACTCAGAGATGTAGTTCTGGACCGCGACCGCTTCGGATCGCTGCAGGTCCTTGCCGAACCACTCTTCGGGCCACATGGGAGCGCCCCAACCGGACAGGCCCAGACGGTTCCACCATTCCTCGACGGTGATCTCCGGATCCCAGTTCTCGTTGAGCCACTGGTCGAGTTCTTCGATGACCTCGCTCTCGCTGAGATCGGCCGTGCGTGGTGCGGTGTCGGTCATGTGAGTACCCCTCGATCGTGCAGATTCGTGCCCATGATGGCAGGTCGAACGTGCCCATTGGAGCGTGATCTTGACCGACGGGTCAAGTTGGCGGTGTGCGACGTCCGCCGCCGCGACGTGTGGCGTCCCCGTGGGGCACGATGTCGGTCGTGACACTCCGATTGGTGACCTGGAATCTTCAGGGTCGGGCGCGCCCCGACCTCGATGCCGTCGTCCGGGTCCTGGCCGAGTTGCAGCCCGACGTGGTGCTCCTGCAAGAGGTCCAACGACGGCAGGCGCGCAGCCTGGCCCGGCGACTGGGGTGGTTCGGGGTCTGGCGGTTCAAGCACTGGCCGCTCGTGGTGCCGGCCGAGGGGCTGGCGTTGTTGAGTCCGCGTCCCCTGGTCGACGTCGAGCGTCGGGTTCTGGCGATGCCG
>JBBSLH010000114.1:0-11773 GCA_038255425.1 Acidimicrobiales bacterium | reverse complement strand
GCCTCGAGGGCGGCGAAGCCCTTCTTGATGGCGTCCTGGTGCGATCCCGAGAACGCCGTGTACACGAGGTCGCCCACGTACGGGTGGCGAGGGTGTACGGGCAGACGGTTGCAGTACTCGGCCGTGCGGCGCAGGGCGTCGATGTCGGAGACGTCGAGCTCGGGGTCGATGCCCTGGGAGAAGAGGTTCATCGCCAGGGTGACGACGTCGACGTTGCCGGTGCGCTCGCCGTTGCCGAACAGGGTGCCCTCGACGCGGTCGGCGCCGGCCATCACGCCGAACTCGGCTGCCGCCACGGCGCAGCCACGGTCGTTGTGCGGGTGGAGGCTCAGCACCACCTGGTCGCGATGCGGGACGTTGCGGTGGAAGTACTCGATCACATCGCCGTAGATGTTCGGCGTGTACATCTCGACCGTGGCCGGGAGGTTCATGATGAGCTTGTCGTCGGTGCCGGGATCGATCGCCGACCGGACTGCATCACAGATCTCGATGGCGTAGTCGATCTCGGTGCCGGTGAAGCTCTCGGGCGAGTACTCGTACCGGACGTGGGTGTCGGGGATCGTCTCCTCGAGCTTCCGGCACAGCTTGGCGCCGTTGACCGCGATGTCGGTGATCCCTTCCTTCTCCAGCCCGAACACGACCCGCCGTTGCAGGACCGACGTCGAGTTGTAGAAGTGGACGATCGCACGGGGGGCGCCGGCGATGGCCTCGTAGGTGCGCTCGATCAGCTCGGGACGGCACTGGGTGAGGACCTGGATCCAGACGTTGTCCGGGATCATGTCCTCCTCGATCAACTGTCGGCAGAAGTCGAAGTCCGGTTGGCTCGCCGAGGGGAATCCGACCTCGATCTCGGTGAAGCCCATGCCGACCACGGCCTCGAACATGCGCTTCTTGCGTTCGGGGTCCATCGGGTCGATGAGGGCCTGGTTGCCGTCACGCAGATCGACCGAGCACCACAGGGGTGCCTTCTCGATGCGCTTGTCGGGCCACGTGCGGTCGGGCAGGTCGAGGCGGCCAGCAAGAGGGAGGAACGGCACGTACTTGTCGAAGGCCATCTTCGCGATGCCAGGTACGGGTTGTGCGGGCTGGGGAGCCATGTCGTTTCCCTCTGTCTGGTGGTCGGTGACTGGTCTGGAAAAGCAAGAAACCTCCTGGCCGGGAGGCACAGGAGGTCGGGCGAACGCGATATGGGGCGTTCGCCTAGGTGAGAAGAAGGAGGTCCAGGTCGAGGAACTTCATCGACACCAGGATGCCGGGACACGCGGGTCGCGTCAACCCAACATCGGATCTGGCGTGACTGGTGGCGACCCCTGCGCGGAAACTCACGCCAGATTCAGGAGGTGGGGTGGGCGTCGGCCCATTCGACCAGGTCGCCCGCCGCCATGGTGTTGACGATGCGGTCGGGGGTGATGCCGTGGCGGGCGGCCTTGTCGCAACCGAAGGCCTGGAACTCGAGCTGGCCGGGAGCGTGGGCGTCGGTGTCGATCGCGACTCGGCAACCCCACTCGATCGCGAGCCCGAGCAGGTGGTCGGGCGGATCCTGACGCTCGGGACGGCAGTTGATCTCGACCGCGGTGTCGAACTGCGCGCAGGCGGCGAAGACCATGTCTGCATCGAACTGCGATCCGACGCGGCCCGGGAAGTCGCTCTTGCCGATCTGGCGCAGCTTGCCGGGGACCTTCTGGCCGGTGCAGTGCCCGAGGATGTCGACGTGCGGTGACGCCACTGCCAGCACCATCCGGCGGGTCATGTCCTTGGCGTCCATCGACAGCTTGGAGTGGACGCTGGCCACGACGATGTCGAGTTCGTCGAGCAGGTCGTCGTCGAGGTCGAGTGTCCCGTCGGCGAGAATGTCGACCTCCATTCCGGTGAGGATCCGGAAGTCGTCGTCGCGCCGCGAACGATACGTCGCGTTGATCGCGGCGATCTCGTCGATCTGCGCCTTCAATCGGTCGCGGTTCAGTCCGTGGGCGATTGTGAGACGGGGAGAGTGGTCGGTCATGACGATGTACTCATGACCGAGTGCCTGGGCGGTGGCCGCCATCGCCTCGATGGTGGCGCCGCCGTCCGACCACAGCGAGTGCAGGTGGCAGTCGCCCTTGAGCGCTGATCGGAGCTCGGCTCCCTCGTCGGCTTCGATGGCTGTCGAGTCCTCGAGCTCGGTGATCTTCTTCGGGATCTTCCCGTCGAGCGCCTGACTGATGACCGCTCCCGTCGACTTCCCGATTCCTGCCAGCTCGGTGAGCGCGCCGCGCTCGTGCAGTTCGGCGAGCGTCGTGTCGCCGACCTCGTCGACGATGTCGATCGCGCGTTGATACGCACGGACCTTGTTGCCGTCGGCCAACGAACGGTCGAGGAGGTAGATGACCCGTTCCAGGGCCTCGCGGGGGTGCATCGACGACGAGCGTATCCGTGGCCCCGCCGAGGTGGCTATGGTCCCGAACGGGGCGGGTCTCCATCAACTCCCGACAGGAGCCATCATGCCCACGAAGATCTTCGCTGCGCTCAGCGCAGCTGTTCTGCTGGCGGCCACGCTGGCGATCGGTTCGTCTGGCGCCGGTGCCGCGGTCCCGACCGACTCCGGCGCCCTCCGCGATGCGGTCACGGTCGCAGGGATCCAGGAACACCTGGCCGAACTCCAGACGATCGCCGAGCTGAACGGCGGCAACCGAGAAGCGTCGTCCTCTGGCTATCAAGCATCCGTGACATACGTCATGAACACACTGACGGCCGCGGGCTACGCACCAGAAGTCCAGGAGTTCGAGTACCCGTTCTTCGAGGACTCCGCGGTGCCAGTCCTGAAGCGGGTCTCACCGCCACCGATCGTCGAGTGGCAGGACGGAACGTCGAACTTCCCGAATGGCGACTTCGCGACGATGACATTCTCGGGCTCCGGGTCCGGCACCGAGGTCCCGGTGACCCCGGTGGATCTGTCGCTCGCCGATCCCGCCGCTTCGACCAGTGGCTGTGAGGCGGCCGACTTCGTCGGCTTCGCTGTTGGCGACGTGGCGCTGATCCAGCGTGGATCGTGCGCATTCGCCGACAAGGTGATCAACGCCCGTGAAGCCGGCGCTGCCGCCGCCATCGTGTTCAACCAGGGCGACGTCCCCGCCGATCCCGAGCGGACCGACCTCTTCTTCGGCACCGTCGGCGGCGTCGTCGACGCCGACTTCCCGTCGTTCAGCGCCAGCTTCGAGGTCGGTGAAGCGCTGGCCGGACCGGGGACCGCTGTCACCTACTCCGCCGAGACGGTGAACGAGAACCGGATGAGCCAGAACGTCATCGCCGACACCCCGGGCGGCCGCGACGACCGAGTCGTCGTCGTCGGAGCGCACCTGGACTCCGTCGCCGAGGGCCCCGGCATCAACGACAACGGCTCCGGCAGCGCCGGCATCCTCGAGATCGCCGAGCAGTTGGCGGGAACGGACGTGACCAACAAGGTCCGTTTCGCCTTCTGGGGTGCGGAGGAGGCCGGGCTCGTCGGCTCCGAGCACTACGTCGGCGAACTCTCGAAGAAGGAGCGCCAGTCGATCGCGGTGAACCTCAACTTCGACATGATCGGCTCGCCGAACTACGCGAGGTTCGTCTACGACGGTGACGGCTCCGCCACCGGGGCGTCCGGGCCGAACGGAAGCGCGAACGTCGAGAAGGTCTTCCTCGACTACTTCGAGAGCCTCGACCTCGACGTCGAAGCCACCGCATTCGACGGTCGCTCTGACTACGGCCCGTTCATCGACGCCGGCATCCCGGCGGGCGGCCTCTTCAGCGGCGCCGAGGACATCAAGACGCCCGAGCAGGTCGGCCTGTACGGCGGAGTGGCAGGAGTCGCCTACGACCCCTGTTATCACGCAGTCTGCGACACCGACGACAACGTGAACCCCACTGCGCTCGACGAACTCGGCGATGCGGCGGCGCACGCCGTGCTCACCTTCGCCATGACGACATCGTCGGTCAACGGCAGCGGGAAGGCGTCGACGAAGTCCGTCAAGGTCGACCACGACGGGTTCGCCGCCATCCGCTGAGCGATCGGTACGTCGAGACCCTGGCCGGTCACCCTGTGGTGACCGGCCAGAACTCGCCGACCAGCTCCGGTCAGGCGAGGACTGCCCACAGCGCCAACACCGGCATCGCGAGCGCGATCCCGACGAGGCCCACGACGCCGTAGACCGCGAGCAGGACGTCTCTCGGGCCGTACTGGACCACGGTCGTCGACGCCGAGAACAGCTCCTTGTGTTGGTCGACGATCAGTCGGGCCACCTTCGAGATCCGGACGAACGACCGAGCGGTCCCGACGAGCCGGCCGGGGAGGCGTCTGTCCGCGGCCTTCTCGAGCTCCGGTGCGAGATCCTCGTACCCCTCGGTGATCGACCGCGGCAGCGTGGTGACTTCCGGGAGTCGCTGGCCGATGGTCACGATCCCGTCTCGGAAGGCAGCGAATCGCCTTCCGAGCAGTGCGAAGGCAAGCGCGGGGAGCAGCGACACCACCAGCACGAGCACGGCGCCGACGACGAACGAGGACTGGTCGCGACGGGGGGAGAGGAACAGCCCTGTGTCGATGAGCGCGAGCACCGCGCCGAGCATCGCCAGTCTTCGGACCAAACCGAGGACGGTGTCGACCAGGGCAGGGACGAGAGCGAAGACGCGTTCGAGCCTCGGTCGTGCTTCGTCGGACATGCCGGGCATTCTTGCGCGGTCGCGTAGCCTCGCAGGCTCCATGGAACGCTTCGGATTCGTCGGTCTGCCCAACGCGGGCAAGTCCTCGCTCTACAACTCGCTCGCCGGTGGTGGCGCACTCGCCGCCCCCTATGCGTTCGCGACAACCGACCCGAACGTCGGGGTGGCCAAGGTTCCCGATCACCGCCTCGGGAAGCTCGCCGAGATGAGCGCCTCGAAGAACGTCGTCCCCGCGTCGGTGCAGTTCGTCGACATCGGTGGGCTCGTCGAGGGCGCGTCGCAAGGTGAGGGTCTCGGCAACAAGTTCCTCGCGCACATCCGCGAGGTCGACGCCGTCGTCTTCGTGCTCCGCGCGTTCGAGGACGACGACGTACCAGGCCCGTCCGAGCCGCTCGAGCACCTGCGTATCGTCGAGATCGAGCTCACGCTCGCAGACCTCGACACGGTCGAGAAACAACTCGACAAGAAGCGTCGTGCCTCCAAGGGTGACAAGTCGTTGCTCCCGGAGATCGACGCGCTGCAACGGGCGGTCGACGTGCTCGGCGAGGGCACCCCGATCTACCGGTCCGACCTGAAGCCGGACGACCGGGCACTGCTCCGCGAGCACTTCCTCCTCACGAACCGTCCCGTGATCGCCATCGTCAACGTCGGCGAAGCCGACGTCGAGAACATCGACGAGATCACCGCGCCGGTGGTGGCCGAGATGTCTGGGTTCGCCGAGGTCGTCGGCATGTGCGTACAGCTCGAGGCCGAGGCCGCATCGCTCGACACCGAGGAGGACCGGATCGAGATGCTCGAGGGGCTCGGACTGGGCGAGGGAGCGCTCCCACGCTTCCTTCATGCGGCCTATGAGTTGATGGGACTCCGCACCTACTTCACGACGGGCGAGAAGGAGTCCCGGGCATGGACGTTCCGGGCCGGCGCGAAGGCCCCCGAGGCCGCAGGCGTGATCCACACCGACTTCGAACGTGGCTTCATCCGTGCCGAGTGCATCCGGTGGGATGAGCTCCTCGGATGCGGGTCGTGGAGCGCAGCGCGCGACGTCGGCAAGCTCCGGGTCGAGGGCAAGGACTACGTCGTCGACGATGGCGACGTGCTCGAGTTCCGTTTCAATGTTTGACTCGCGTCGTGCCGTGGCTGCTGCGTGACGAGACGGTGTTGGCGAGCCTCGAGGTCGCGACGACCCGACAAGCGCGCCGGCACGGGCTCCTCGGCCGCGATGGCATCGAGGGTGCACTGCTGATCGCACCGGCGAGGTCGGTGCACACCATCGGGATGCGGTTCGCGATCGACGTGGCCCATCTGGCGGAGGACGGCACGGTGCTCCGCACCACCACGATGTCCCGTAATCGCGTCGGCGCGCCGGTCCTCCGCGCAGCGAAGGTGCTCGAGGCCGAGGCTGGAGCGTTCCGCCACTGGGAGCTCACCACGGGTCAGGTACTCGAGGTGCGCGAGTGAGCGGACGACTCGTGGTCGTCGGCACGCCCATCGGAAATCTCGGCGACCTGTCACCTCGCGCGGTCGAGATCCTGTCGGAGGCCGACGTCATCGCATGCGAGGACACACGACGGACCGGCCGCCTGCTGTCCGCCGCCGGCATCGCTGCGCCGAAGCTCGTCGTGGTGAACGAACACACCGAGCGAATGGCCGCTTCCGGCCTCGTCGAACGGGCGCTCGCCGGTGGCGTGATCGCGCTGGTGACCGACGCCGGTATGCCCTCGGTGTCGGACCCGGGGGCGGTCGCAGTCGCGGCGATGATCGACGCCGGCGTCGAAGTCTCCGTCGTGCCCGGCCCGACTGCGGCCTCCGCAGCTCTTGCGCTGAGCGGACTGCCGTCAGCCCGTTGGGTCTTCGAGGGCTTTCTCCCTCGGAAGGGTTCGGGTCGGAGCGGCCGTCTGGCCGCGGTCGCAGCGGAGGAGCGGACGACGATCCTCTACGAAGCGCCGCATCGGATGCGTCGTACCGTCGACGATCTCCACACTGTGTGTGATCCCGAGCGGCGAGTGGTGTTCGGTCGCGAGATCACCAAGCTCCACGAGGAGTGGTTCCGCGGCACACTCGCCACGGCGGCCGAGTGGCTCGCCGAACAGGAGCCTCGCGGCGAGTTCGTGATCGTGCTCGCGGGTGCGGCCCCGCCGCCCGACGCATCTGACGACGAACTCCGCGCTGCGCTCGCTGCCGAGCTGGCTCGCGGCGTCTCGACGCGTGACGCAGTGGCGAGCGTCACCGATCGCTATGGCGCATCCAAGCGCCACGTCTACGAACTCGCCACGTCCGACGAGGGTTGATCGACGGACGTTCAGACGACGGTGGCGTCGAGCAGTTCGGCCAACGTCGTCGGTGGAGCCTCGCAGCGAAGCGCTCGGCGAAGTCCTTCGACGGCGGCCGGGGAGAGTTCCCACATCCCGTCGTCCTCCTCGGTGATGACCACGAACAACGCATGGTCGTCGACTCCCGAGACCTCCACGGCCCCGGCGACCACCGTGCCGATGTCGAGTGGCTCCCACCGCAGGTCGACCCCCTGATGGGACGGCCCCGAGAGGCTGTCGGCGCCGCTCAGGACGGTGGCGATTCCGTCGAAGTCATCGGTGAGCGCGGCCGCGCAGTCGCCGCCGGGATGCACGAGGTCGAGACACGACAGTGACTGACAGTCCGGGTCGGTAGCGACGAGCGTGCCGGCGCTGGGCCAACCCGGCTCAGGGACCGAGCGTGTCCGCCCGGGCATCCGGTAGAGGCGGGCAGCATCGCCACGCCGTGTCGGCACGAGGCCGGGGACGTCGAAGTCGACAGTGACCAGCGCAGCGCGCGCGTGCCGCTGGAGTGTGGGCAGCAGCCGCTGGAGCGTGGCCGGGGCGAGGTATGCGAAGAACACGTCGGCATCGAGCACGAGTGCGGGGTCGAAGAGGTCGCCGAGGCGGATGTCGGCGTCGACGCCGGCGTCCTTCAGGTGGGCGCGAGCTTCCTCGACCAGATCTGGGTCGGCCTCGATGCCCGAGACGACAGCGCCACGACGTGCTGCGGCAAGCAGGACCTGGCCGTCCCCGCATCCCAGATCACAGACACGGTCGCCGTCGGCGACGCCAGCGAGGTCCAGGGCTTCCTCGACGGCATCCTCGTGGCTCGGCGCCCAGAATGGCCAGGTGTCGAGCGCGGTCACACGTCCACGGATCGGAGCTGTTCGCAGGCGATCTCGGGCGCCACGATGTTGATCATCACGCCGGTGCCCTGCTCGAACCCCGCAGCGGAGGTCAACCGTGGTGTGAGGTGCACATGCCAGTGGAAGGCGCCCGGATGGTTGTGGGGCGCCGTGTGGAAGACCAGGTTGTAGGCGACGTCGCCGACGACCGACCGCAGCCGGACGAGGGCGTCGCGGATCGACTTTCCCACGGCGACCAGCGCCTTGGGTGATGCGTCGGTCAGATGTTCGTGGTGCCCACGCGGGATGATGAGCATCTCGTAGGGCGCGGCGCTCCAGTACGGGCACACCAAGACCACTCGGTCGTCCGAGTGGACGACCCGATGCCCGACGTCGATCTCGGCCTCTGCGACGGTGCACAGCAGGCACGAGCCGTCGAAACGGTCGAAGCCCCGCTGCTCGTCGGCGATCTCGCCCGGCACGAACGGGATGCCGAGCAACTGTCCGTGCGGGTGCTCGATGGACGCCCCGGCCTCTCGACCGGCGTTGACGATGGCCTGGGTGTACCGGGTGCCCGACTGGCGAGCATGGTCCTCCATGCGATCGCGTATGGCCGCCATGACCAGGCCTGTCTGCTTGTCGTCGAGGTCACCCCAGGAGAGGTCGTGTTCAGGCGACAGGACCAGGACTTCGTGGATGCCGGACGCGTTGGCCTGGGTGAACACCGGGCCGAGATTCGTCACCCGCATCGGCTCGCCGCCGGAGAAGGCCGGGTACTTGTTGGGGACGACGCGCACCGACCACGAGCCCTCGGTGCTGTACTCCTCGAGCGACGGGGGCGTCTCCTCTTCGTTGCCTGGACAGAACGGGCAGGGACGTCCGGGTTCGGCTTCGACGGGGAGTTGGCGCGAAACGAAGTGGCCGGGGCGCTCGGCCCGGGTCGACGAGATCGTCACCCAGCGACCTGTCAACGGGTTCAAGCGCAGTTGGCTCACGAGGTCGGAGACTATCTGCGGGGTCGTGCTTCACCGAACACGCTGACGTGGAGCGCGCACTCGTCGTCGAATCGCTCGCCTCGCCAGCCGCCGAATCGATCGACGAGCGCCAACCCGGCCGAGTCGGCCAATCGGTCCAGGCCGGACGGGTCGGTGTAGTGCAGGTGCCACGGGCGCAGCCGCACCGGTTCGCCGTCGCGCAATTCGACGTGATGGCCCGAGACGGTGTGCGATTCCGGGTCGGTGCGGCTGATGCGCAGCACCACCGAAGCGGCGTCGAGACGGACGACGTCGACGTGGTCCGACCGCTCGTCGGCACCCGCGCCAGGCACGAACGCTTCGATGACGATGACCCCGTCCTGGCGGAGCAGTCCGGCCGCTCGGTGCAGTGTCGACCGCTGGAGCGCGCTCGTCGGGAGGTTGAACAGCGTGTTGAACGCGATGAGCACGACGTCCGCCGATCCCGGGCGGATCGGAGGCTCGGCCATGTCTGCCGCCACGACGGGAACTCCTGGTGCCCGCTCGATCGAACGCCGCAGCATCGCGGTCGAGGCGTCGATGCCGACGACGTGGAGTCCGGCGTCGCGCATCGGTCCGGCCAGTCGTCCGGTCCCGCTGCCGTACTCCACGACCAGACCGTCAGTCCGATTCCGGAGGAACGCCACGGTGTCCTCGGACGAGGTGACGTCGGAGTACCAGTCGTCGTAGATGTCGGCGAAAGCCTCGCCGTAGGTCGTCGATCGGTAGCCGTCCACCCGGTCATGTTGGCCTGCGGACATTGCGCTCCGGGGCCATGGGTAGCGTGACCGCGGATGACGGAGGACCACCGGCGGCCAGCGCAGTACATCTCGGTGCGTGACGACCGTCTCCGGGGTTGGTTGGGGACCACGGTGCGGTCGTACTCGCCCGCGCTGGGAGCGATGTTGGCTGAGCACGGCATCGACCGGCCGCGCCGGGCGACGGCTGACGCGCTCCGCGCGCTGCCGATCTGCGACGAGCACACGCTCGGAGATGGCCGGCGGTTCGTCCTGGAGCCAGGAGACACGGGATTCGGGCGAACGGCACCGATCGCTGACCAGGTGCGGTTCCTGTTGGCCGACGTCACCGGCCGGCGCGACGACTTCGCCCGTCGTCGCATCGACCCGACCTTCAAGCCCGTCCTGTGGACCACGGAGCCCGCCAGCGATCCTGCGGGCGCAGGCTGTCGCTTCTCGGCCAACACCGCATCGGATCTCGATCGGCTGGCGACCCTGGGTCGCCGCGGGTGGGCCACCTCCGGGGTCCGTTCGGACGACCGCGTCCTCCTCGTCGACGAGGGTCACGGCTCGACGACCTACTGGCAGATGGTGCTCGGGTGTCGGAACGCCGGCATCGCAATGCTGACCTGCTCGCCCGAACGGGCGTCGGAGCTGATCGCCTCGGCCGCCCCGACCGTCGTCGCCGGTTCCGCGGCAGCGGTGGCAGCCGCCGCCGACGCGTTCACCGTCTCGGTTCGTGCCGTGGTCATCGATGCCGGCCATGATCCAGCGCCGCTTCCCGAGGTCGACCTCCCCATTGCCGAGTGGTGGACACCGCCGACAGCGCGCGCATCCTGGGTCAGTTGCCCGGGCGGATCGGGGTTCCACACGTGGCCAGAGGACGAACTGATCGAGTTCGTGGACGGCGAACTGGTCTGGTCCGCAGTCGGGTGGCACGGCAGCGTGTGGCTGCGGGTCGCGACGGGGATCGCCGCGACCGTCGACGAATCGACGTGCACGTCCTGCGGCCGGACCACGCCCAGGGTCGACCCCCGAGGCAGGTTCCGGTGAGCGCCCCGTGGGCGATGCCGGGCGCCGCAGCCACCCAGCCGGATGACGCGCCCGCGTCGATCTCAGCGCCACCGGCCGTCGTCACAGGACCCGCGCTCGCGCCGCTGCCACCGCCGCCGGTTCCGCTCCGGCCGATGACGATCCCCGACCTGCTCGACGGGTCGTTCAACATCCTCAAGCGGCGTCCACGCGAGGTCCTGATCCTGGCGACCGCATTCGTCGTGCCCATCCAAGTCATCTCCGCAGTCCTGCTCCGCGACGTGCTCGGCGCAGGAGGATTCGCCGGTACGGGCATCGGGGATCCCACGTCGTCGGTCGGGTTCGAGGACTCGGGTCAGCTGACCGGGGTCGGTCCGACGCTCGTGACGTTGCTGATCAGCGTCGCTTCGCTCGCGTTGCTCGCTGGTGCGCTGACGCTGCTGGTGCAGGACTGGTACGCCGATCATCGCCGGCCGCCGATGGCGATCGTCGTGGCCACGCTGCGGCGAGCTCCGGCGCTGTTGGTGGCGGTCGTGATCGTCCACGTGCTCGAAGTCATCGGTCTGCTCGGGCTCGGCATCGGCGCCTACATCGTGATGGCGTTGCTCCATCTGGTGAGCCCGATCATCGTGGCCGAAAGCGTCGGTCCGTTCCGGGCACTGGCGCGCTCGACGCAACTGACCGGGAGCCGGTTCTGGCGCTCGATGGGCGTGCCGGCGCTCGTGGGTCTCATCAGCACCATCGTGGGATTCGGGTTCCAGCTGGTCCCCGAGATCGTGACCGTCTTCGTGTCGGACGACTGGAACTGGCTGGTCCGCTCCGCTGGTGCGACCCTGGCGCAACTGGTGGTGGCGCCGTTCGCTGCAGGGGTCGCAGTCCTCTACCACCTCGATCTCCGGAGCCGTTCCGAGGGCTATGACATCGCCCGACGGGTCGAGGATCTGGGCGACGCATGATCGCCGCCCTGGCAGCGCTGGCCGGCGGTGGCGACGCACCGCCGATCGACCCGGACGACGCTCGACGCGCGGCGGACTAGATCTTGGGCGACGGCTCCTATGCGGTACCCACCCAGAGCCTCCTCGACCGAGCCCTCGAGTGGATCTTCGATCAACTGGGGTCTGCATTCGGGACGTTGTCCGGTGGCGGACCCGGATCGGGCATGGCGTGGGTCGTGGTCGCCG
>JBBSLH010000113.1:0-11789 GCA_038255425.1 Acidimicrobiales bacterium | reverse complement strand
CGATCAGGCCATCAGCCACTTCGGCAAGCTGGACATCCTGATCAACAACGCCGGCATCCTCCGCGACCGGATGCTGACCAACATGACCGAGGCCGAGTGGGACGCGGTCATCCAGGTCCACCTCAAGGGCACGTTCGCTCCGAGCCGCCACGCCGCTGCGTACTGGCGTGAACTGTCGAAGGCCGGCGAAGAGGTCGACGGACGGATCATCAACACGTCGTCGCCGTCTGGTATCTACGGCAACGTCGGTCAGACCAACTACGGCGCCGCCAAGGCCGGCATCGCCAGCTTCACGATCATCGCGGCGAAGGAACTCGGTCGATACGGCGTCACCGTGAACGCCATCGCTCCCGCGGCGCTGACCCGTATGACCGAGGGTCTCGGCATGGGGCAGCTGCCCGAAGAGGACAAGGAACGGATGTCGCCGCGCTACATCGCCCCGATCGTGGTCTGGCTCGCCAGCCCCGAGGCCAAGGAGGTGACTGGCCGCGTCTTCGACGTGACCGGTCGCGCCCTCTCGGTGTCCGAGAGCTGGCATCGCGGTCCGACGATCGACATGCCGACCGACGACCCCGCAGCGTTGGGCGCCGACGTCCTTCGCATCGTCGGGGAAGCCCGACCCAACGCCAACATGGCGGGCTTCGACGAGGCCTGAGCCCGGACCCGACCCCGGAAAGCTGTCTGAGGAGACGAAACCATGCCCATCAATCCCGATGCCGTCGGCGCCACCAGCGAGCCGACCCGATCGTCCTGGGACTCGAAGGACGCCCTGCTCTACGCCGTCGGCGTGGGCGCAGGTCAGTCGCCCCTCGACGAGCTCCAGTACACGACCGAGAACTCGGCCGACATCGACCAGAAGGTGCTGCCGACGATGTCGGTGGTCCTCGGCTTCGGTGGCGGATTCGACAAGATCGGCGACTTCAACCCGGCGATGCTCGTGCACGGCGAGCAGTCGATCGAGCTCCACCGGGAGATCCCGGTGAAGGGCGAGATCGAGACCGTCGGCGAGATCACCGGCATCTACGACAAGGTCAAGGGTGCCGTCGTCGTCTCCGAGTCGCGCTCGACGCTGGTGGGTGACGGCGAGCCGCTGTTCACCAAGACCATGTCGGCGTTCATCCGCGGCGAGGGTGGCTGGGGCGGCGACTCCGGTCCGGCGCTCGACTGGGAACAGCCTGACCGCGACCCCGACGAGTCGGTCACCTACACGACCCGTCCCGAGCAGGCCCTGGTCTACCGGCTCTCGGGCGATCGCAACCCGTTGCACGCCGACCCGACCTTCGCCGCCATGGGTGGGTTCGACCGCCCGATCCTCCACGGCCTCTGCACCTACGGCTTCACCGGCCGCGGTCTGCTGCATGCGCTCTGCGGGGGCGACTCGTCGAAGTTCAAGGCGATGTACGGCCGCTTCTCGTCACCGGTGTTCCCCGGCGAAGACCTCACGGTCAACATCTGGCGCACCGGCGACGGATCCGCGCTCTACCAGACCCAGGGCGGCGACGGCCGAGTCGTCCTCGACAAGGGAACCTGCCGTTTCGCTTGAGCCGTCGGCGTCGCTTCGCTCCTCGACGACTCCCGTTGCACAGAGCGGTGTTGCATCGTACGTCCGACGCCTCGCTGGCGCTCCGGCTCGGAGGCTGACTCAGATTCGGTAGTACATCTGCAGATAGCGATCGAGGGACTCCTCGATCGTCGCGAACTGCTGTTCGTGACGGTCGGGGAGGATCCCGATCTTCTGCTCGGAGGTGGCGACCCACTCCGACGTGATGGCGTCGATGGCGCCGACGGCGACCGTGACCTTGGTGTTCCGGGTCTGCAGATCCACCCGTCCGCGCTCTGCGTCGACCCGCGTGATCCGGAACCCGCACGTCGGCAACGTCTGGATCAGTGCGTCGTAGACGACCGGCCATGGCTGGTCGACGACGTGGATCTCTGATCGGGCTCCCACCGCGAGCGAGCGTAGGTCAGCGGAGGGCGCTTCGGACCTCGCCGGCGAGTTCGATCGACCGGACGGCCTCGTCCTGTGGGACGCCCATCATCGTGCGGATGATGATGTCGGTGAACCCGAGGTCGCCGAACACCGCCAGTTGCTCGGCGACGTCGTCGATGCTGCCATAGGCGACCGAACCTCGTGATTGGCCGCCCCGGTAGCCGCGTTCGATGGCAGCGTCGCCGAACGCACGAGCGCGTTCGCCGTCGTCGGAGATGAAGACGTCCTTGCGGATCGGCATGCGGCCGGGTTCGCTGCCGTGGCGTTCGCATGCCTCGAGGTAGGTGTCACGCTGGTCGAGGCCCACCTCGCCGTCGATGCCGGCGTCGGCGTACCAGCCGGTTCCGAGACGGGCCGCCCGGTCGAGCGCTTCGGCGGAGTGCGCTCCGATCCACCACTCGACTTCCCGCGGAGGGAGGGGAGCGATGCGAACGCCGTCGACCTCCTCGCCGGCGACGAGCGCCTGGACCTTGACGAGGTTCTCCTCGAGTCGATTTCCTCGATGGGGAACGTCGATCCCCATCGCGTCGACCTGGTCTCGTCCGCCGAGCCCGGTCTGGACGATGAACGGCCCCTCGGCGATGGAGGCCAGCGTGCCGATCTGCTCGGCCATGAGCACCGGGTTCCACGCCGGCACGAGGAACAACAGTCCCGACGCTCGATCGTCCCACTCGGCCAACACCCGTCCGAGCATGGGCACGTTCTGGACGTACGGCATGGGGCCGGTGGCGTGGTGATCGCCGATCGTGAGGCAGTCGAGCCCGGCACGAGCCGCGGCCTTTGCCCGGTCGACGACCCACGACGCTGCATCGGCGCCGGGGTCGGCGAAGTGGGCACTGCCGAGAGAGATCCCGAGTCGTAACATGCGGTCGATCCTGTCAGGTCAGAACAGTCGGAGCTCCGACGACTCGATTCCCTGTAGCTCGTCGTAGCTGACCTCGACCCAGCCGATCCCACGGGCGTCGGCGAGCGTCTTGGCCTGTGGCTTGATCTGCTCCGCGACGAACACGCCGCGGACCGGGGCGAGGCGAGGGTCCTTGTTGAGGAAGTCGAGATAGCGGGTCAGCTGTTCGACGCCGTCGATCTCACCCCGGCGCTTGATCTCCACGGCGATGGCGACACCGTCGGCATCGCGACACAGGAGGTCGACCGGGCCGATGTCGGTCGGGTACTCGCGACGCACCAGCGAGAATCCCGCGCCGATGACCTCGGTCCGCTCGGACAGGAGCTCCTGCAGGTGCGCCTCGACGCCAGCCTTGACCAGCCCCGGTTCGACGCCGAGCGACGTCGCGGTGTCGCTGTGGATCTCCTCGAGTGTGATCTCGAGTTCCTCACCCTTCTTGCCCTGGACGAGCCACGTGCCATCACCCTCTGCGATCGTGCACGGCGGGTTCATCCAGTTGAGCGGCTTGTAGGCGCGGTCGTCGGAGTGGATCGAGATCGAGCCGTCGGCCTTCACCATGATGAGACGGTCGGCCAGGGGGAGATGCGCCGACAGCTTTCCCCGGTAGTCGACGGAACAGCGGGCGATCACGAGGCGCACGGCGGGCGATCGTACGTCCCGCCCCCTCGTTCTCGACGAAATGACCCCCGGTTCCCGGTGTCGATCTCGTCGAGTTCACGCTGGACGCCGGCCCACCCCGAACTCGACCTCGTTCGCCCCGGAAGCCGGGCCCTATTTCGTCGAGAACACGCCTTGTTCGGTGGCGAGGTGGGTCATCGGGACGTCGTGGGGTTCTCGAGGGACGCGGTCGACGAGTCGTGCTTCGCAGGTGACACCGATGACCGGGACGTCGGCGCACAACGCCGGGAGGAGGCGGTCGTAGTGGCCGCCGCCGCGACCGAGGCGGTAGCCGTCGCGGTCGAAGACGCGGCCCGGCACGAGGACGGCGGTCACGTCACCGGCAGAGAGCGGACCGTCGTCGCCGTCGAGCAGCATGGAGCCCTCGTCGTCGAGACGAGCGATCGCGTCGAGTGTGATGTGGATCGCGACCTCGTCCGGGAGCGGTTCGTATCCGAGAATCGGCGCATCGAACGGATGGAGGAACGCTGCGAGGTGTTTCTCGACCGCTGCCGCGACGTCGGTCGGCACCGGATCGAGCGTCCGGGCCCACCGTCGCCACTCCGCCTTGGGCTGTGATGCCAGCGGTGGCGTCACGTCATCTTGCGGCCTTCGAGCCGCTTGCGGATCGTCTCTCGCCGCTCCTGGAGATCTCGGTACGTGAGGCGGTCGACGTCGTCGCTGAGCCCGAGACCGGCCTTCACGCCTTCCATGTCCAGCTCCCACGCGGCGTCACCCATCCCGAGCTGCGCGGCGATCTTCTCACCGTGTTGAGTGGCGAAGTACATCGTGATGTCGGCGATCTCCGAGAGGATGTCGAGGTCCGGCGCCAAGGTCGCGATCGCACCGTCGACGAACATCAGGTTCTTCACGAAGAGCATGAGCTCCTTGGGCATGCGGGCGCCGTAGCCGAGCAAGGCCTTGACCGTTCGCTGGATCTCGGCGACCAGCGCGTCGGCGTCGACCTTGGTCGGGTCGAACACCTCGCCGGTGTCGAGACCGAGGTCGTGCACGACGGCGTCGAGGTCGGTGTCCATCGGAAGTGCGCCGAGGTCACGGAACGCCGCGAGCTGACCCTTGGGATCGTTGGAGGTCCCCGACATGAGGACACGGAGGAGCGCGGTGCGCTTGAAGTCGTCGAGTCGGCCCACGATGCCGAAGTCGAGCAGCGCCGTACGGCCGTCGGCCATGACGAAGAGGTTTCCGCCGTGGAGATCACCGTGGAAGATGCCGTGGATGAACGCACCCTCCATGAATCCGATCATCCCGGTGCGTACGACCTTCTCGGTGTCGACGCCGGCGTCCTTCATCCCTGCGACGTCGTCGAACTTGAACCCGTCGAGACGCTCCATGACCAGGACCCGTCGAGTGACGAGGTCAGGGTGTGGACGCGGGATGACGTAGTCGCGCTGGTCCAGGTCGGCGAACGACTTGGCGACGTCGAGCATGTTCTCGGCCTCGAGTCGGAAGTCGAGTTCCTCGGAGATGGTCTCGGCGAACAGTTCGACGAGCGCCGGCGGGTTCGCGAGCGCGGAGATCGGGATCCGCCCGACGAGCTTGGGCGCGATCCATGCCATGACACGCAGGTCCTGTCGTACCAGGCTGGCGACGGTCGGGCGCTGCACCTTGACGACGACTTCCTCGCCCGTCTTGAGCGTGGCTCGGTGGACCTGCGCGATGGACGCAGCCGCGAGCGGTGTCTGCTCGAACTCGGAGAACAGCTCCGGGATCGGACGGCCGAGGTCCTCCTCGACCACCTGCCGAACAGACTCCCACGTCTCGGCCGGAACCTGGTCTCGACACTTCTTCGTCTCCGAGACGAGCTCCTCGGGGAAGAGACCCTCGCCTCCAGAGATGATCTGGGCGAGCTTGATGTATGTCGGGCCGAGTGCCTCAGCGGCGATCCGCAGCCGCTTCGAGACATCGGCGCGGGAGACGGATCCACCCTTGCGGCGGGCGCCGATCGCCCAACGCCCCATCGCCCACCCGAGGTGGCGCGTGACCGTCGTGACCCGCTTGGCCGGCGGGAGCAAGGTGGCGCGGGTCAGCCGGGGCAGGTCGGTGCGGACGACCTGGCGCGCGACGTCGAGCGGTGGGAGCCAGGTGAGTTCGTCTCGGTCGATGATCCACGGCGGGTCGTCGCTGAACGAGCCGATGTCGTGGTCAGCGGGACGTTCCGCTGTGGAGGGAGTCGGCGCCATCGGACCATTGTCGCAGGGGTCGACGCCGATCAGAACTCGGGCGGTCGTCGCTCTGACAGGGCTCGTGACCCCTCGGCGAAGTCCGGGCCGGTCGCCATCTCCCCGATCAGCGCGATCGAGTCCCGGACCGCCCGCGCCGGATCGTGGTGGAGCAGCTCGTCCCAGAGTTGTCGCTTCGTGACCGCAGCCGATGCCGGGGACACATGGTGGGCCATCGTCGACGCGAATTCGTCGACATGGGCGACGAATGCGCCGGGGTCGAGCACCTCGGAGAACAGGCCGACGCCGGCCGCCTCCTCTGCCGTGAAGACCCGACCGGAGAGCAGCCAGTCAGCCGAACGACCGGCGCCGACGAGGCGGGGGAGCAGCCACGACAGCCCGTACTCGGCGGGGAAGCCGAGCTTCGGTGCTGCGGTGGTGAGCTTGGCGCCAGCGGCGGCGAACCGGATGTCGGCGAAGCAGGCCGCGGCGAGGCCGACGCCGGCCGCCGCACCGTTGACGGCGGCGATGATCGGCGTCGACATGCCGAGCTGGAACGCGAAGTCGGCGGCGAACGGCTCGCCGACCGGAGGCATCGGCGGCTCGACGCCCCCGAGTCCGTTGTCGTATTCGCCAGCCTCGCGGTGCCCATCCAGAGCCTTGGTGTCGGCGCCGACGCAGAATGCCGTCCGCCCGTCGTCGCTCTCGGCTCCGGTCACGACGATGACCCGGACATCGGCGTCTGCCTCTGCCTCGGTCATCGCCCACCGGTACTCGAGGTGCATGCGGCCGGTCCACGCGTTGCGACGATGCGGCCGGTCGAGCGTGATCCGCGCGATCCGATCCTCGACCGAATACGTCGTCGCCCGCAGGTCCATTGCCGTCACGAGGTCAGCGCGGCAAGTGTCGCCCCGGCCAACTCGGATCGACAGACCAGGAGGTCGGGCATGTACGGGTCGGCGTTGTTGTAGACGAGTGGCGAGCCATCGAGGCGTGAGATGTGGAGGCCGTGGTGTCGGGCCACGGCTGCCGGCGCAGCCGAGTCCCACTCGTACTGGCCGCCGGAGTGGGGATAGCAGTCGACCTCGCCGCGCAGGATCGCCATCGTCTTGGCCCCCGCTGAGCCCATGGCCACGAGCACGCCGCCCAGGGCGTCCCGGACGGTGTCGGCCTCGGCCGGCGGCCGGGTACGCGACACGACGATCCGCGGTTCGTCGGGAATCGCCGGGAGGTCGATCGGCGCATCGGCGGTCGAATAGCACGCCTCCAGCGCCGGCAGCGCAACCGCACCGCACACCGGATCACCGTTCACGCAGAGCGCCACGTGGACGGCCCAGTCGGTTCGCCCGGCCTCGGAGAACTCCCGGGTGCCGTCGAGGGGGTCGATGATCCAGACGCGCTCGGCCTCGAGTCGAGACACGTCGCCGTGCGTCGCTCGCGATTCTTCCGACAGCACGCCGTCGCCGTCCGGTGCGTGGACATCCAACTGCGCCATCAAGAATTCGTCGGCTCGACGGTCGCCCTCGTCCTTGATCTCCTTCGGCTCGGCGCCCGCGGCCGACAGTTCGGCTCGCACCCCCATCAACAGGACGCCCGCCTCCACCGCCAGGCGTCGCGCGAGTGCGTGGTCTGCATCGGTCACGGGCGAGGAATGCGTGGGCACGGAGATTGTTTACCAACTGGCTGCGCCCATAGATTCTTCCGTTCGCGATCGGAGCAGAAAACCTCCTGATGTCCTACGAACTGACCCACCTCCGTGCGCTCGAGGCCGAGGGCATCCACATCATGCGGGAGGTCGCGGCGGAGTTCGAGCGGCCCTGCCTGCTGTTCTCGGGCGGAAAAGACTCCGTGGTGATGCTCGAACTGGCGATCCGGGCGTTCGCGCCGGCGAAGATCCCGTTCCCGGTCATGCACGTCGACACGGGCCACAACTTCCCCGAGGTCATGGCGTTCCGCGACCGTCGGTTGGAGGAGGCTGGCGCTCGACTCGTGGTGGCATCGGTGCAGCAGTCGATCGACGAGGGCAAGGCCACCGAGCAGACCGGGCCTCGCGCCAGCCGCAACCCCCTCCAGACGGTCACGTTGCTCGAGGGCATCGAGTCGAATGGATTCGACGCCGTCTTCGGGGGTGCTCGTCGCGACGAGGAGAAGGCACGAGCCAAGGAGCGCGTGTTCAGCTTCCGAGACGACTTCGGTCAGTGGGACCCCAAGTCGCAGCGACCCGAGCTCTGGAACCTCTACAACGGGAAGCACCGCAAGGGTGAACACATTCGGGTGTTCCCGATCAGCAACTGGACCGAGCTCGACATCTGGCAGTACCTCAAGGAAGAGGACGTCGACATCCCCGAGATCTACTTCTCGCACAAGCGCCGGGTCTTCGAACGCGACGGCATGCTGCTGTCGGAGTCCGAGTTCATCGAGCTGATGGACGGCGAGGAGGTCTTCGAGGAGACCGTCCGGTACCGCACCATCGGCGACATGACCTGCACCGGAGCGGTCGAGTCCGGTGCATCCGACTGGGACGAGATCATCGCCGAGGTCGCTGCCACCCGCATCACCGAGCGTGGTGCGACCCGAGCCGACGACCGTGTGTCCGAAGCTGCCATGGAAGACCGCAAGCGGGAGGGCTACTTCTAGATGGAACTCCTCCGATTCGCCACGGCCGGTTCGGTCGACGACGGCAAGTCCACGCTCATCGGTCGCCTGCTCTACGACTCGAAGACGATCTTCGAGGACCAGATGGCGGCCGTCGAGGCCACCTCGATCGCTCGCGGCGACGAGTACACGAACCTCGCACTGCTCACCGACGGCCTCCGCGCCGAGCGTGAACAGGGCATCACCATCGACGTGGCGTACCGCTACTTCGCCACGCCGAGACGCAAGTTCATCATCGCCGACACGCCTGGCCACACGCAGTACACGCGGAACATGGTCACGGGTGCTTCGACGGCCGACGTCGCCCTCATCCTCGTCGACGCCCGCAACGGCATCATCGAGCAATCGCGACGTCATTCGTTCCTGGCGTCGCTCCTGCGGATCCCGCACCTGGTCGTCTGCATCAACAAGATGGACCTCGTCGACTGGAGCGAGGAGCGGTTCGAGGAGATCAAGGCCGAGTACCGCACCTTTGCGATGAAGCTCGACATCAACGACCTGACCTTCATCCCTGTCTCGGCGCTGCTCGGAGACAACGTCGTCGACAAGTCCGAGAACATGAAGTGGTACGAGGGACTGCCCCTCCTGCGCCATCTCGAAGAGGTGCACATCGCTTCGGATCGCAACCTGATCGACTCCCGGTTCCCCGTCCAGTACGTCATCCGGCCGATGTCGTCCGAGGGCATGGACTATCGCGGGTACGCCGGTGTGGTCTCGGGTGGCGTCTTCAAGCCTGGCGACGAGGTCGTGGTGTTGCCGAGCGGCTTCACCTCTCGTATCAAGGCGATCGACGGCCCCCAAGGTCCGGTGGCCGAGGCGTTCTCACCGATGTCGGTGACGATCCGGCTCGAGGACGAGATCGACATCAGTCGCGGCGACATGATCTGCCGACCCAAGAACCAACCGACTGCAGGCCAGGACATCGACGCGATGATCTGTTGGATGTCAGACACCGGGACGCTCCAACCGCGACAGAAGCTGGCGATCAAACACACGACCCGCTGGGCCCGCACGATGGTCACCGACTTCCAGTACCGACTCGACGTCAACACGCTGCATCGAGACGAGTCCGCGACGACACTCGGACTCAACGAGATCGGGCGAGTGTCGCTGCGCACGACGGCGCCGCTGTTCTACGACGAGTACCGACGAAACCGGAAGACGGGCAGTTTCATCCTCGTCGACGAGGGGACGAACAACACGGTCGCCGCCGGGATGATCCTCGGCGAGAGCTGAGTCGTCCTGTGGCGCGCACCACGCCGAACACGGTCTGGCACCCGTCGGCGATCGACACTGCCGATCGTCCGTTCCCGGGCGCCACGATCTGGTTCACGGGCCTGTCCGGATCAGGGAAGTCGACGATCGCCGTCGAGGTCGAACGTCTCCTCGTGGCATCGGGCCGCCCGGCCTACCTGCTCGACGGTGACAACCTCCGACAGGGCCTCAACGGCGACCTCGGGTTCAGTGCCGCTGACCGAACCGAGAACGTGCGGCGGGTCGGCGAGGTCGCACGACTCTTCGCTGACGCCGGAGTCGTCGCTCTGGTCCCCGTGATCTCCCCGTATCTCGGCGACCGGGCCCGCGTCCGGGAGATCCACGCCATGGCCGGCGTTCCGTTCGCCGAGGTCTTCGTCGACACGCCGATCGAGATCTGCGAGCAACGCGATCCCAAGGGCCTCTATGCCAAGGCTCGCGCCGGCGAGATCAAGGACTTCACCGGTGTCGATGCGCCGTACGAAGCACCCGAGTCGCCGGAGCTGCGACTGACACCGGACGACGGACAGCCAGCGGCGCAGGCGGTCGCCGTGCTGGCACTCCTCGCACGACCGGGGTGACTCGTACCATCGGTGCAATCGGCCCTGTCGAAGCACGAGATGAACTGATCCGACGACTCGGCCCCGACGTCGTCGTCACCGATCCCGACGTCATGGACGCGTATCGACGCGATCGGGCGATGACGGTCGAGCCGGGTCGGCCCTTGGCGGTCGTCCGGGCCAGGAGCACAGACGATGTCATCGCCACGATGGAGGTGGCGACCACACATCGCATCCCGGTCGTGACCAGGGGAGCTGGCACCGGGCTCTCCGGCGGGTCGTCGGCCGTCGACGGATCGATCACCCTGTCGACTCGGGCCATGGACGACGTCGAGATCGATCCGGCCTCGATGACCGCCACGGTGCAGCCGGGGGCCCTCAACTCCGAGGTGAAGGCGGCCGCGAAGGCGTACGACCTCTGGTATCCGCCGGACCCGTCGTCATTCGAGATCTGCAGCATCGGCGGCAACCTCGCGACCAACGCCGGTGGACTGTGCTGTGTTCGCTACGGCGTCACCACCGACTACGTCCTCGGGATGGAGGTCGTCCTCGCCGACGGTCGAGCGTTGCGTCTCGGCGGCTCGACCATCAAGGACGTTGCTGGTCTCGATCTCAAGCGGCTGTTCGTCGGCTCGGAGGGCACGCTCGGTGTCATCACCGAAGCCACGCTGCGGCTCCGCCCACTTCCGCCGCCGGTCTCCACCATCGTTGCGACATTCGTGGACACGGTGGCGGCCGGGGCAGCGGTGACGGCGATCATGACCGCTGTCCGACCGTCTGCGCTCGAGTTGATGGACGGCGCCGCGGTCGATGCCGTCGAGCGTGTGAAGTCGATGGGGCTCGATGGCGTGGGCGCCCTCCTGCTCGCGCAGGTGGACGTCGGAAGTCCGGACGGGCCGCGGATCGTCGGCGCGTGTGAGACCGCGGGAGCGACCTACGTCGCGTCGACCGACGATGTCGACGAGGGCGAGATGTTCATGGCGGCGCGGCGGGCGGCGATCCCGTGCGTGGAGCGACTCGGATCCGTGCTCATCGAGGACGTCGGTGTTCCGCTCCCCCGGATCCCGGACCTCCTGGGAGCGGTGGCCGACATCGCGGCACTCCACTCGACTGCGATCCCGGTCATCGGACACGCCGGCGACGGGAACTTCCACCCCCTCGTCACCTTCGATCCGCAGGACGACGCTGCCCGGGCCCGCGCATCGGCTGCGTTCGACGACGTCATGTCGGCCGCGCTGGCGCTGGGCGGCACGATCACCGGCGAGCACGGCGTCGGGTCGCTGAAGACACGGCACCTCGTCGAGCAACTCGGTGATGACGTCATGGCCGTGAGCCGCTCCGTCAAGCGCGCGCTCGACCCGGACGGGATCCTCAACCCGGGCAAGTGGCTGTAGAGACGCCACAATGGGTCCATGGCCCAGAACGTCCTCGGAACCGAACTCGAATCGTGCTCGACCGACCCGATGACCGGGTTCTATCGCGACGGATGCTGCAACACCGGCGGTGACGACACCGGCGTGCACACGGTCTGTGTGGTGATGACCGACGACTTCCTCGAGTACTCGAAGGCGCAGGGCAACGACCTGTCG
>JBBSLH010000112.1:0-11802 GCA_038255425.1 Acidimicrobiales bacterium | reverse complement strand
GTGCGAACCTCCTGCTCGACCAACCGGAGATGAGCGTTCAACTCCTCGACTCGTCTCCGCTCATCGACCATCCCTGCCTCGGCCTGTTTCTGGGCGGTGACGTCGCGGGCGGCGGCGAACACGCCGAGGACGTTGTTTTCGATGTCGCGGTGGACCGATGCGTTGTAGAGGACGTGGGTGAGGGTGCCGTCGAGGTGGCGGATCGTGAGTGGGTAGTCGACGGCCATGCCTTCGGCGAAGACGAGTTGGTAGATGGCTTCGGCTTTTTCGGGTTCGGTGAAGTGGTCGGAGAAGTCGGTGCCGATGAGGTCTTCGCGGGTGATGCCGGTGACGGTTATCAGTGCTTCGTTGACGTCGATGATCTTGCCGTCGGGGTTGATCGAGACCAGCGAGTCGAGGCTGGACTCGATCATGCTGCGAGCCGACTCGAACGCTTGTTTCTGGGCGGTGACGTCGCGGGCAACGAATGGGACTTCCTTCTCCGACGTCATGGTCGTGACCACCTCAACAGCGGATCAGAGAACATCTGCATCTAGCTCCGGTGACTTCATACCGAGGCGTCGAATCTGTACGGGTCGACAACCGTGCGGTCGTCCTGCCCAAACCAGGCGTCTCTCGATTTTCCGAATCGTCGGTGCTGCCGTTGCTGGCGGCAACGCTCTTCGGCCTGTCGGACTGAACCGTACCTGCAGGCCGGAATCGGCGCGCACGCAACGAGGGACAGCTCCTTGCGGTACCGTTGATCAGAACGAGAGGGGCACAGCCCCGTATGCAACGTATCGAACCCACGAAGACCACCCAGGTCAGCCGGAGCGCACCGGTGGAGAACTGGGCCGGTTCGTGAACGATGCGGATCAGGCACCATTCGACACCGAGGGACAGGATCCGGCCCGGGGCGGGGGTCGCTTCGATCGGCTGACCGTCCTGCTCGTGGAGGATGTCGACGACGACGCCAAGCTCATCATCAGGGACCTCCAGGTCGTGGCAACCGACGTCGAGGTCACCACGGTGGACAACGAGACAGCGTTCGTCGCTGCGCTCGGCGACACCCCCGACGTGATCATCTCCGACCTGGATCTCCCCAGTTTCAACGGGACGCAAGCCCTCGCTCTGCGGGGCGAACTCGCACCCGAGACACCGTTCATCGTCCTCTCCGGCGCAGTCACGGACGCCGAGGCAGCAGATGTGCTCACTCGAGGCGCGACGGACTATCTGCTCAAGGACCGCACCGGCCGGCTGGCATCAGCGGTCGTCCAAAGCGTCGATGCGCACCGGGCCCTGCAAGCCCGTCGGTCAGCAGAACTGGCCGGCAAGGCCGTATCGGAGCGTTGGGAGACATTGATCAGCAATGCCAGCGACATCGTCGCCGTCGTCGACGAGCACGTCCGTCTGGTCTACGCCAACCAGGCCCTCATACGGCTGCTCGGCCACGACCCGGACGACGCGCTCGGCACGAGCGTACTCGACTACGTGCATCCCGACGACGTCGATGCCACTGCATCGGCCGTCAGCGAGGCGCTGACCCGCGATGGTGTCGGAGATCCGGTGATCGTGCGGATGCGTGCCGTGGACGGCGGCTATCGATACCTCGAGACCATCGGTAACAACCGACTCGACGATCCGAACATCCGGGGGCTCGTGGTCAACGGTCGCGATGTCACTGACCGGATCGTCGCCGATCAGCTGCAGGTCGCCGAGATCACGGTTCTCGAGCAGATCGCTGCCGACGAGCCGTCCGCCGTCGTCTTCGCGTCGATAGCCGACATCTTGGAGAACGGGACAGAACGCTGCAGTGCATCGTTCGAGTTCGCATCCGAGCACTTCACGGACCGATTCGGACGGCCGCCAGCCTCCGACGCCGTGGCGGAACGCTACGAATTGTCCACCGAGGGAGCCACTGTCGGGCTGATGACACTGTGGCGGCCCATCGACAGCACAACGACGCCGTACGATCCGCCTCGTGTGGCCGCCGCGTGCCACCTCGCGGTGGTCGCGGCGCTGGGCCAGATCTCGCGTAGGGAGCTGTTGTACCGGTCGCTGCACGATCCGCTCACCGGGCTCGGAACCCGCAGTCTGTTCCTCGAGCAGATCGAGACTTCCCTGTCACAGCCTGATCCCATCGCGGTCCTGATGATCGACGTCGACCGACTCAAATGGATCAATGAAGGTCTTGGGCACGAGTACGGCGACTGTGCCCTGCTTGCCTTTGCCGAGCGGTTCCCGGCCCTGTTGACCGGGAACGATACGGTCGCACGCGTCGGTGGCGACGAGTTCGCGGTGCTCACGCATCTCACCTCGGGCGGGCCAGATCCGAGCCAGTTGGCTGAGCGACTCCTGGCGAGCGCTCGGGAGCCGATCGACTGCGGCGGGCACCGGTTCACGACTTCGGTCAGCATCGGAATCGCACTGCAAGACGAGGTCGTGTCACCGACCGAGCTGCTCGCGAGCGCCGAGGCCGCGGTCGAGGTCGCCAAGACCGAGGGACGCGACCGAGTGGCCCTGGCCAAACTCACCAGTCGCGCCGAGGTCGAAACACGGCTTGCTGTGGAACACGATCTCCGGGCCGGTATCGGTCGGGGGGAGCTCCGCTGCCATCTCCAGCCGCTGATCCACCTGGCATCTGGCGTGGTGCACGGCGCCGAGGCCCTGGTCCGCTGGGAGCACCCGACCCGGGGCTTCCTCGAGCCCGGTCAGTTCATGCCGATCGCCGCGCAGAGCAATCTCATCGAGGCTGTCGATCGCTGGATGCTCGAGACCGTCTGCGACACCCAAGTCGCCCACGACATCCCGGTGGGGCTGACGGTCTCGCTCAACGCTTCGGTTCGCGACTTGGTCGTGCCCGACTTCGCTACACGGGTTCTCGTCACGCTCGACCGCCACCACCTACCGCCTTCGGCCATCGCCATCGAAGTGTCCGAGTCCGACGCCATGGCCGATTTCGAGGCTGTACGGCGCAACCTCTCCACGTTCCACCGCGCCGGAGTGGCAGTCCACCTCGACGATTTCGGGACCGGCTATTCCTCGCTCAGCTATCTGCACGAACTACAGATCGAGGCACTCAAGATCGACCAGTCCTTCGTCGCAGCGATGCTCGAGAACGCCGAGAGCCGGGCACTGGTCGAGGCCATTGCCGCGATGTCCCGCGCGCTTCGCCTCACCACGATCGCCGAGGGCGTGGAGACCCAAGCACAAGCTGACCTTCTCGCGGGCATGGGCGTGGACTACGCGCAGGGGTACCTGTACACCGAGCCTTGCAGCGTCGCCGACTTCTGCCAATGGATGGACGGCCGACAAGGTGGCTCGGCGGCGGCGAGCGGGTCGGCGACCACTCGCACGTTGGTGCGCAACCGGCACCGGGTCACGTCGACGACCGCTCCGGTCGCCGTCGACCCGGATGCCACCGCCGCCCGGCTCTCGGCGGGACGCGCGCTGTTGCGGGTCGACGTCGTCGAGGAAGCAGTGGGCGTGTGCATCTCGCTCGTGCGCGACCTGGGAGGCTCGACCATCCCCGCGAGGCTCGACGACGGCTCCGCCCTCCCGCTCGACTGCTCCTTCGGACACGGTGAACCCCTGCTCCCGATCGCCCCACCGGGCCTCGCCCGACTCCGCCTCGAACAAGTTCTTCCAGAGGTGCTCGAAGACGCACGAGCTGCGATCGCTCGCATCCGTCGCCACGAGGACCTCGGCCGACAGGCGAGCACCGATCCCCTCACCGGGCTCCTCAACCGCCGAGCGATCGAGCCGATCCTCGCCCGCGCCAAACCCGACGACGTCATCATCCTCTTCGACCTCGACCACTTCAAGACGATCAACGACGTCCACGGCCACCACGCCGGCGATGACGTCCTCATCGAGTTCTCCCGTGCGCTCCGCGACCGCAGCCAGGCCGGCGATCACTTCGCCAGGCTCGGCGGCGACGAGATTCTCGCCGCGCTCTCCGCCACGACGAGTGAGGGACTCGAGACATTCGTCAGCCGGCTCCGAACGACGTGGATGCTGAACCGCCCCTACGAGGTCACCTTCTCTGCTGGCGCAGCCTGGATCCGCACCCGAGACGAACACGAAGCGCTCGCCGCTGCCGACGCGGCCCTCTACGCAGCCAAGGCTTCCGGGCGTGATCGCCTGGTCGTCGACGACGAACCCGAGGCCAGAGTCGACCCATTGGAAGGACCACCATGAACGAGCCGCAGATGCCACGTCGAGGACCCTCGGAGGAGGAGCTGTCGCCGGGGTTGCACGTCGTCATGAGCGAACTCGCGGTGGAAGCTGCCGGCACTGATGCCCTGGAGGCGGCCTTCCGCGATCGTCTCGGTGAGGTCGACAGCTACCCCGGACATCGAGGTCTGCAGGTGTGGCGCGACGATCGTCACGAAGGCCGGTACCTCATGATCTCCTGGTGGGACAACCCGACGGTCTTCCGCGAGTACATGCGCTCCGAGGCGCACCATCGCTCCCACGACCGAATCCCCACCGAACCAGCCCGCGCTCGCCCGGTGCACGTCGACCAGTTCACCTTGATCGGAACCTGATCATGACGGTCACCTCCGAGTACCTGGCGACTTTGCACCCACCCGACCTGACCGAAGCCCAGCGATTGTGCTCCGGATCGATCGAAGGCGACGGCAATCCGGCGATCATCGTCGACAACGTGCTCGCCCCCGCCCAGATCGAGGTCGGCCGCCGCTGGCACGCCAACGAGTGGACCGTCGCGCAGGAGCACGCCGCCACCGCAGTCACCGACGCCGTACTCGCATCCATCGCCCTGGACATTCCTCCATCCACCCAGCCGGGCCTGGTCGTGACGGGCTGCGCCGAAGGCGAGTGGCACACCTTGCCCGTGCGAATGCTGAATGTCAGCCTTGCCGCAGCTGGCTACGAGGTGGTCACGCTCGGCCCATCCCTCCCGCCTGCACAACTCGGCCCCTACCTGGCCGACCTCGACCCCGTCGCTCTCCTGCTGAACTGCACGATGCCGACCAACCTCGCTGGCGCGGCGCGAACCATCGACGCCGCCCACGCTGCCGGCGTGCCCGTACTCGCCGGCGGGCGGGCCTTCGGAGCGAGCAGCAACCGGGCGCAGGCGATCGGAGCCGATGGATGGGCGAAGGCTGCCGACACCGCCGGGAGTTTCCTGCGTTCATGGACGGCCGAGAGCCCACCGCCTCCCGAATCGACCCCCCAACACCTCGAACAGGCCGACCTCGAACATCCGTCAACAGGATTGATCGACGACTGCCTGCAGGAACTCGTGGACGACGTGCCGACTCTCGCCACCATGACCGACGTCCAAACGGCTCGCACCCGAGAAGACATCTCCTACATCCTCCAATTCTGCGGTGCAGCGATCCTCACTGAAGATCCCAGCGTCCTCGACGACTTCACGGTGTGGCTCGTCGAGCTCCTCGCCCCCCGTCACGTACCAGCCAGGACCATCGAGATGTCCTACCGGGCGATCGCCAGCGTGCTCGGCGGTGGCTACCCGGCCACGGTCGCCTTGCTCGATGCCAGCGGAAAACTGATCTCAGAGACCGCCTAGGACCGTCCGGTCTGCGAGATGCAGGTCGACGGCGCGACGCGCACCCGCGGCGTTCTGACATCCCGGAGCCAGGCGCAGGACACCATCTCCGTACTGACACCATCGTCCTAGATCGAAGTGAATGGCGGCGACGACGCACACCACAAGGACGCGGGCGCGGTGATCGCTGAGGCGCTCGACCAAGGGGACCGGCTGGCGATGGCAGCCTCGGCGCTCGCGGAGTGTCTCGTCGGCCCTGCACGGCGGGGTGACGAAACGATCGAGCTCGTCCACGATTTCCGGCGGCGCCTGCCGATCGAGGTCGTTGACCTGGATGTCGACATCGCAACAGCGGCCGCCCGGCTTCGTGCCGGTCATCGATCACTCCCACTTCCCGATGCGCTGGTCATCGCCACTGCGTTCGAGCGGGATGCGGACGAGCTTGTCACCACCGATCGCAGATGGCCCGACGCCAAGGTGCTCGGAGCTGGTCGAACGATTCGAGTCATCTGACGCCGCTGACGTCTGAGGACGCGGGGTGGCTCACGAAGGGGCCCTGCGGTCCGACCTCGGCAGCCAGCGGCACGAGTACCGACGTGCCGCGGCCGCAGACGATCTCCGTCGACGAGTCGTGTGGGCGGGATCTCGAGTGGGGGAGTCGACGCCGTGCTCCCGGCAGCCGAACTCACCCGTCGAATCATCCGAGATGCAGCGACGAGCGAGGGTCACGCCTGAGCGTCGCGGTCACGGAAGGAGCGCGTCGTCGGCCGACCAACGCCATGTGCCGCCAACAGCAGGTGAGCGACTTCGAAGCAGCTGCCCAGCAGGTAGTGGATCCAACTCTCGCCGACGCACGAATGGTCCGCGTTGCAGCCGGGGCTGATGGCGGTGCGGACTGCAGCGTCGCGGCGATTCGGAGACGTCGCGTCGACAGGACGGAGCAATCCGGGATCGGCTACGTAGAGTGGTGCGGGAAGTTCGGTTCGTCGCCGGTCCCTCTCTCAGGACGAGCCAGGTGTGAAAATGGCCGATCAGCGTTCGGGCGCAGGACGAATGTCCAGTTCCAGCTGGTTTTCTGTCGCCATCGTCTGCGTGTGCGTGGTGGCCGTCGCGATCCACCTGGTCGCCTTCTTCGCGAACAATTCGGCCAAGACCCCGTCAGCGGAGCGAGACGATCTGGCCGAGATGGCGAGCGCCGTCCGGTTCCACGACTTTGAACTCACCTCGGTGGCGTTGCTTGCGGTCACCACGGGCGAACGAACCTATGTAGACCAGTATCGAGTGGTGTCGGCTGCGTTGGACTCCGCACTCCTCGACGGTCGGACTCTGGCCGCCGCCAACGATGTCGTCGCACCGTACGAGGCGATCGTGCGAACGAACGGCGCGTTGCTGGCGGTCGAGGAGCGGAGCCTCGCCCAGAGCGCCGCCGGAGATCGAACGGGCGCCTACCGCACCCTGACGAGCGAGCGATACGACGCGCTGAAGTCAACCTATGAGGACCGCTGGAGGGAGATCGTCGAGAAGCTGGACAGGGCAGACGCGAAGGCGTTGACGCAGGCCAATCGACGAAGCGGCGTCCTCATAGTCACCTCGGTGCTCGCGGGATCGCTGGTGGTGCTGTTCCTGGTCGGCAGTGGTATCGGTCTTCGACGCTCACTGCGCAGACAAGCCTCCCTGGAGTTGGAGCTTCGAGCCGCTGCCACCCACGAGCCGCTCACGGGTTTGGCGAATCGCGCGTTGTTGAGCGACCGGATCTCGCTCGCGGGCCGGCGGCGAGATCGTCGTGTCGTCGCGATGTTCTACTTCGACCTCGACGGCTTCAAGATCATCAACGACGCGTACGGTCATCCGTGCGGTGACATCGTCCTGACGGAGGTAGCCCGCCGCCTCCTTTCTTGTGCCAGGGCGTCGGACACGGTGGCTCGCGTGGGCGGCGACGAGTTCGCGGTCTTCGTCGATGGACTGGCGGCGGAATCTGAAGTATCGGCGATGGCACGACGGTTCCTCGTCGCTCTCTCGGCTCCGATCGACATCGGAACAACGACGGTGACCGCCGGGGCAAGCATCGGGTCAGTGACCGTCGGGCCGCTCGCAGCGTTCCCGACAGCGGAGGACCTCATCAGACACTCCGATCTCGCGATGTATGCGGCAAAGGAATCGGACAGCGTGAAGTGGGTGGAGTACGACCCTTCGATGGAGGAGCGAGTGCTCCGCAACGCGGAGTTGACCGAGGCCATCGTGCTCGCGTTCGCACGACGCGAGTTCGAGGTCTGGTACCAACCAATCGTCGACCTGCGCACGGGCGAGTTGGCTGGCGCGGAGGCACTTGTCAGGTGGCAACATCCCGAACGCGGCCTGGTCAGCCCGGATGCCTTCCTTTCGGTCGTGGCGGAGAACGGGCGTATGAGAGAACTGACCCAATTCGTCCTCGGCGAAGCGTGTCGTTGGGCATACAGTCGTCAACTCGCTGAACCCGCGGCGCCACGCTTCGTCGTAGCGGTCAACATCTCGCCTCGCGAGCTGATCGGATTCGAGGTCGTCGCCGACATACGACACGCGCTCGAAGAGTCGGGGCTGGCCGCGACATCGCTCACGCTCGAGGTCACCGAGACGTCGCTTTTCGGCAACACCGCTGACATCGCTCCGACGCTGGCGAAGCTGCGATCAATCGGTGTCTCGATCGCGGTAGACGACTTCGGAACCGGCTTCTCGTCGTTCAGTCACCTTCGGCAGCTTCCTGTCGACATCGTGAAGATCGATCGATCGTTCACCGATGGCCTGGCGACGGAACTCGAGGACTCGACGGTGGTGGCCGCCGTCGCGCGCCTCGCTCAGACGCTCAGTCTTGCGGTCGTAGCTGAGGGGGTCGAGGAGCGGAAACAGCTGGTCGCTCTGAGCGAACTCGGCTGTGAGTTCGCGCAGGGGTATCTGTTCTCGCCACCCCGACCGGCGGTGGATGTGCCGTCGACCGAGGACATCCGGCTCATCGTGGACGCCTTGGACGTGCTGGGCCCGGTGGATCGTGCGCCCGTGGAGCAGTACTCAGTCGTCGTGGCCGACGACGTCGAGAGCGAACGCCGTCTGCTCATCCGCGGACTGGAACGAAACGGCCGGTTCGTCGTCACCGGTGAAGGGGAGGACGGTCTCGATGCGGTCCGGCTCGCATCCTCGCTCAACCCGCAGGTCGTCCTGCTCGACATCGACATGCCTGAGTTGGATGGCCTGAGCGCACTCCCGCTGATTCTCGCGTCTGCGCCGGCCACGAAGGTGGTGATCCTGTCCGGCCATGTCACAGATGGACTCGTCGAGCGGGCCCACATCGGCGGCGCGCTCGCCTGCATGGAAAAGGGCTTTGCTGAGGTCGGCGCGCAGCTGTTGCGGATCCTGGAACCATTGCCGGCAAACCTGTGACCGCGCCGGGACACATGCTCGATCTCGAACTCACCGGCTCGAACACCCGTGTTGTGCGCCAAATGCGGGAGTGGTCCCGCTGGCTCGGTTTCGCCGTTGCCGTTCTCGGACTCTCGGTGCTGGTGGGGTGGGCCACGAACTCCGAGACGTTGAAGAGTGTCCTGCCAGGCGCAGCAACCATGAAGGCGAACACCGCCTTGGGCTTCGTACTACTCGGCGCTTCGATCATCCTTCTGGCGGGCGGATCTCTCGCAACGTGGAGAAGGTGGACCGGCGTCATCTCCGCTGGCCTCGCCGGTGCCATCGGTCTCCTGACCATCCTCGAGTACGCCACGGGATGGGACCTGCGACTCGACGAGTTGATCTTCGCTGACGCCGTATCGGACCAGACGTCCAATCCCGGCCGCACCTCAGCGGGCGCCGCGGCCAGCCTGCTGGCGCTCGGCGTCGCGGTTGCGCTCATCGACACGATCGGACGACGTCTCTCACAACTCCTGTCCGCTGCGGTGCTCGTCGGTGGTGCGATCGCCGCTCTCGGATACCTGTACGGCGCGTCGGACCTGTACCAAGTGTCTCGTTCGAACAGCACCGCGGTACACGCAGCAGCCGGACTCGTTGCGGCCGCGGCTGGGGTCTTGTTGTTGAGACCGGAGCGGTTGACGACCTTCGTCGGCAGAGGCGGTGGGGGGATCGTGCTGCGACGCGCCCTTCCACGCGCCGTGCTCGCGTTCGTGGTCATCGCCAAGGTTCGCATCGAGCTCCAGCAGGCGGGCTACATCGAAGCGGAGTTCGGACTCGCGATGGTGGTCATCATGAGTTCTCTGGTCATGGCGGCGATCGTGTGGCGTGTCGCTCGCCTACTCGACCACATCGACGCCCGTCGCGAACATGCGGTCACGCAGTTGAGAGATCTGAATCGAGAACTGGAGGACCGGGTTCGGTCGCGCACGGTCGAGCTGACACTCAGCGAATCCCGGTTCGAGTCCCTTTTGGACGGTGCTCCCGATGCGATGGTCATCGTCGATGCTGACGGCGCCATCGTGCTCGTCAACGAGCGAACCGAGCAGATGTTCGGCTACCGGAGAGACGAGTTGCTGGGTCGCGGGGTCGAGACTCTGCTTCCCGAACGCTCGAGGTCGGTGCACTCTGCGCATCGCGACGTATACGCCGCGTCTCCGGTCGCTCGCGAGATGGGATCCGGCCTCGACCTCCACGGCCGTCGTAAGGACGCGAGCGAGTTTCCGGTGGAGATCTTTCTCAGTCCTCTGCGCTCCGAACAAGGCCTGACCGTGTCGGCCTCGGTTCGGGACGTCACCAGACGTCACGAACTCAGCCGTCAGCTCCAGGCGGCAAACAGCGAACTGGATTCGTTCGCGTACTCGGTGGCCCACGATCTGCGCTCGCCGCTCCGCAGCATCGACGGGTTCAGCCAGGCCTTGCTCGAGGACTACAACCACATTCTCGATGTCGACGGCCAGGACTACTTGCAACGTGTTCGTGCCGCCGCGCAGCGAATGGGCACGCTCATCGACGATCTCCTCGCTCTGTCCAGAGTGACTTTGGTCGACTTGGAAGTCGAGAGGACAGACCTCTCCGAACTCGCGCGCCGTGTCACCGATGATCTCCGGTCCACCGACACGGAGCGGTCCACGCCGGTCTTCATCGCTGATGGCCTGCTCGCGACCGCCGACCCTGGTTTGGCGGAGGTCGTGCTGCGGAACCTGCTCGACAACGCGTGGAAGTTCACCTCCACGAAGCCCGAGGCGGCCATCCGAGTGGACTCCGCACCGACACCGGGATGGTTCTGTGTCTCCGACGACGGTGTCGGTTTCGACATGGTTCATTCTGATCGCCTCTTCACCGCATTCAAGCGGCTGCATGCCGCCAGCGAATTCCCCGGTTCCGGCGTTGGCCTGGCCACCGTGCGACGCGTCCTGCGCCGTCACGGTGGGGATGTCACCGTCGAGGCAGAGATCGACCGGGGAGCGAGGTTCACGTTCACGTTCGGATCCAGCGGCCAAGTGCCCGTCGAATCCGAGCCAGCATGCAATCTGGACGAGTCATGAAGAAAGACCCGGTTCTTCTGGTCGAGCACAACCCGGATGACGTGCGGCTCCCGATCCGAGCCTTCGAGAGGGGGACCTCCAGAACGAGATTGGGGTCGCCGAGGACGGCGTCGCCGCGCTCTCGCTCCTGTTGCCTGAGGATGGGGCTGCAGGGCTCGATCCAGTGTCGTCCTTCTCGACCTCAATTTGCCGCGGGGAAGACGTCGCGGCGCGGCAACGATGGCGCTCCGGCAGTCGACCGCTGCACCCACGGCCAAGCCCCTTCCATGCCGAGCCAGGTTGATCGGTCGGGAGCGGCCGTTAGTTGGCGTCGTGGAAGTTGGGTTCTCCGGTGTGGAAGGCATGCGCGGGTGTTGGGACGCTGTACAGGACGAGCGGCTCAGACTTGCCCTTCAGTTCGATCGAGGGATGCTCGGTGAGGTTTCTCGGCTCTCGGAGGGCGCTGGCCGTCACTGCGCTGAGGAGGATCGCCGTTCCGGTCTGTTTCGTCGCCGACTCGATTCTCGCTGCGGTGTTCACCGCGTTGCCCAAGACAGTGAACTCGAGCCGTCCACCGCCTCCGACCGTGCCAGCGGTGAGGGATCCGGTGTGGATTTCGATGCCGACGCGGAGCAGTCCGTCGCCGAGAAACTTGTTCGGGTGCCAGCCGTGCAGGCGCACGATGAGGACGAGTAGCCCCCAGAGATCGTTGAGCAACGTCAGCACCTCTTGTGGCGTGTGGCTCTCCGAAAAGTCAGTGAAGTGTCGGATGTCGAGAAACAGCACCGTTGCCTCGACGAGCGTGGGCTCCAGCACGACGCCCTCGGTCAG
>JBBSLH010000111.1:0-11817 GCA_038255425.1 Acidimicrobiales bacterium | reverse complement strand
GGGCTCGACTGAGTGACGATGTGCTTCTCGCGATGCCCCCAGTGCGCCGGCATCTGCCGGCCGCCCGACGAGGGATCTTCGGCCGAACCCACCGCCTGCATCAGCACCTCGGTGGGTGTCACACCGAGTCCGAGGATCAGGGCGAGGTCGCGGTAGTACGGAAAGAACCAGTCGGATCCGGGCCGGAGCAACCGGGCCATGGCGAGCAGCAGTGCCTCGTGGCCTGCGCCGGAGATCTGGAAGAAGACCTTGCTGTGCTTCTGGAGGGCCATCTCGCGGTCGTCGATGGCGCGAGACGTGCAGGCCAGGCGGAAATCATCGATCAATTCGTCGACAGGAAAGCCTCGGAAGTCATCCATCTGCTGCCATGTTGCCATCCATCGTTTCCGGCGCGCCGGACGCAGCGATCAGCCGGGTCGCAGCCGACGACGCCGGGTTCCCTGCAGCGAGGTCTCACGATCGAGGCTCGCTCGCTCGGCGGCCTGTGTGCCGTGCCCCCATCCGACCGCGTCGCGGACGACGACTCGCCGGTTCCGGAGGTGCGGGAACTCTCGCGCCAGATGCGTCTCGACCGCCGACTCTCGACTGGCCAGCACGGGAAGGACCTCGCCGCCGTGCTCGCGGTCGGCCGTTGCGACGACCTCGGCATCCGCTGCAGCGAGACGATCTCCGATGTGGGTGGCGAATGCGACCAGGAACGACTGCCGATAGCGGCGCGTCCGGGTCACCGCTCGATCACCGCGGGCCAACATGGCCGACGTCGCCTGCAACAGCAGCGACGTGTAGAGCAGTTCGATCGTCTCCTGGTCTTCGGGGAATCCGACCACCGTCGCCACACCGTCGTGCTGTGCGAACACGGCTCGACACCGGTTCGCTCGGGCAGTCGCCGCGAGCAGCAGGTACTTCTCGCGGGCATAGGGCGACTCGATCGTCACGGGCCGGCCCTCGGGCCCGCCAGCGGATCCGCACGCCGCCGCCACCATCGCCCGATCGATCGCATGGCGGTCCATCAACTGTTGTGCCTTGGCCGTGAGCGCCTCGGCCTCGTCCGGGAACGTGGTCGATTCGGCCTTTGCCAAGAGCGAGCGCACCTTGTGGAGCACGCCGCTGGTGTCGGTCCTGGAGTCCGAGGTCATCGTCATGTAGCCCATCATGTCGACGGCGGGTGACAAGAATGTCGGCGTGGGTCCGACAGATCGACCGGGTGCCGGACATGAACCGAGCGTGGCAGCCCTCCACGCGTCCTCGACCGACGTCGCGACACGATTCACCGACCTGTTCCACCAGCACTGGTCGGCGGTGTTCGCCTATGCGCTTCGTCGCACCGTCACCGCGAGCGACGCGCACGACGTCGCCGCCGACACGTTCGCCGTTGCGTGGCGGCGCTTCGACGAACTGCCCGAGGACCACGTCCTTCCCTGGCTCTACCGGACGGCATCGAACGTGCTCGCCAACAGCGCTCGCTCCGATCGACGTCGCACGCGCCTCGACGCGCGGCTCGCGTCGCAACCACGCCCGATCGACCGTCCGCTCGACGAGACTGTTGCCGAGGACCACGCCCTCTTCGATGCGTTCGCGACGCTGAACGAGGAGCAGCAGGAGATCCTCGCACTGGTCGCCTGGGAGGGCCTCGACCACGACGACATCTCGTCGGTGCTCGGCATCTCCACCGGTGCCGTCGCGTCGCGACTCTCGAGAGCTCGCGCGAGATTCGACGAAGCGCTCGCGACAGCGGACGACGAAGGCGGACATGAAGAGGGCGACGGCACCCGGAGGCATCCATGACGCAGCAGAACCCGAAACCCGACTCGATCGATCGCCTCCGTGCCGCAGACCCTGCGGCGGGCACCACCACGGACCCGACGCTTCCCCGTGTCCGAGCGACCCTCGAGGAGATCATCATGAGCCAGCCCGAGCAAGACACCGCGTCGACGACCGAACCCATCGAGCCCATCGCGGCACCCAGGCGCGGCCGCGCACCGTGGCTGCTCGTCGCCGCGGCCGTGGTGGTCCTGGCCGGCGTCGTCGGCGCGATCGTCACCAGTGGTGACGACAGCACGACCGAGGACGACCTGGCGCTCTCCGGCGATGTCGCCGAAGAGCCCACGAGCGACGACGGGGTGGCGACTGATCCAGGCGCTGCCGGAGAATCCTCGGTGACCAGCTGCGTCGAGAGCTACGACCTCGACACCCTCGACAACCGCGAGTACGCGTTCGACGGCACGGTCGAATCGGTCGAGGGCAACGACATGACCTTCACGGTCAACGAGTGGTTCGCCGCCACGACCGTCGACGGCACAGCAGACACCGTCACGCTCGATCACCAGGGCTACGCCGGCATGCTCTTCGCCCCGGACGGCCCGTCCCTCGAGCCCGGGACCCGAGTCCTGGTTGCCGGCGACGGTGGATTCGTGTGGAGTTGTGGGTTCACCCAACTGCACGACGCCGCGCTCGCGGACCAGTGGAGGACCGCACTCGGGTAGAACCTCGGGCATGCGCCGCTGCACGCCCACCGAAGCCATCGACCTCTTCCGACCCACCGACAGCCTCGGACTCCCGCTCGGCCCGGCACAGCCGGGCGGGCTGCTCGTGGCGATGGGGACGAGGAAGGACTGGGAGGATCTGCGGGTCTTCGGGGCGCTCGTCACCGTCCTCACGGAACTGTTCAACCACCCGAACGTCCACTATCTGAGCGGGTTCTTCGGACCGCTCGAACGGCTGCTCCGCGACTCCGGTGCCAACGTCGGGTTCGCACCGGCCGACTTCCGTCGGTTCACCGCGCTGCTCGCATCGATCGCTCCGCGGGTCATGGCCACGGCTGCGGCACCGCCCGACGCCCACGGCTACTGCTCCTTGTCGATCCACGCTGGCGCCAACGTCGACGAACACCATGCCGCCGGCGCCGATCCCGATCGCCTGCTCGTGGTCGAGGTGAACGACAACTATCCGGTCACGTACGGGTACGGCGAGCACGACCACCGACTCCACATCGACGAGATCGACGTGCTCGTCGAGTCGGAGTCGACGCCGTACGAACTCGAGGACGCACCGGCCGGGGACGCTGAACAGGCGATCGCCCGATTCGTCGCCGAGATGATCCCCGATGGCGCCACCCTCCAGACCGGGATCGGCGCCGTCCCCAACGTCGTGGCCACGCTTCTGTCCGAGGGCGACGGCGGCGACTACGGCATCCACTCCGAGATGTTCACCAACGGGCTCATGCGACTCCACGAGGCGGGCAAGATCACCAACGCCCGCAAGGGGATCTTCGACGGCGTCTCGGTCACCACGTTCGCCGGCGGCACACGAGACCTCTACGACTGGTTGCACGAGAACCGTGAGGTCGCATTCCTCCCCGTCGACGTCGTCAACTCCGCCGAGGTGATCTCCAAGAACGGATCGATGTACAGCATCAACGCCGCGCTCGCGATCGACATCCACGGCCAGGTCGTGGCCGACACCCGCAACGGCGAGCAGTTCTCCGGTATCGGCGGACACGAGGACTTCGTCGCCGGCGCCGGACTGTCGCTGTCCGACCGGTCGATCCTGTGCCTGCCCTCGACCTACCGGGCCGGCGAGTCGGTCCATTCGAGGATCGTTCCCTGGTTCGAGGCCGGCACCGTCATCACCACGCCCCGACACCAGGTCGATGCGATCGTGACCGAATACGGCGTCGCCGAACTCCAGGGCCTCACCGTCCACCAGCGAGGCGTGGCATTGGCGGCGATCGCCCACCCCGACCACCGCGAGCCACTGCTCGAGGCGGCCGAACGAGCCAGCGGCGGCCGCTCCCCCGTCATCTGAGCCAGTCGACGATGCGGCGGGCGATCTCGGCTCCTTGGTCCTCCTGGAGGAAGTGGCTGGCGGACTCGACCGTGGAGTGAGGCTGGCCCACGGCGCCCGGTATACGAGCGCACATCTCCTCGCCCATGGCCACATCGATGACCGGATCTCCCGGCGCCCAGATCGTGAGGAACGGCCCGTCGAACTCCTCGAGCACACCCCATGCCGCCTCGTTGGCGTCGGGCGCGGTCGGCACGAGGAGCGGGAACTCGCGGGCGCCGGCACAGTACGACTCGTCCGGGAACGGGGCGTCGTAGGCAGCAACGATCTCGGGCGACAGCTCGGTGGCCGTTCCGGCTTGGATCACGGCACCGACGTCGAGTTCGACCGCGGCCTGGCTGTACGCGACCCACTCCAAGAAGCCGGAGAAGTCGACCGAGGCATCCGGGTCCGGCTCGAACGGCGGGAACTCGACCCCTCGCAGGACGGGCAGCGCGGTGTTCGCCGCGACGACCCGCGAGAAGCGGTCGGTCTCGGCCACCAGACGGAGTCCGATGAGGCCGCCCCAGTCCTGACAGAAGAGCGTGATCTCGCGGAGATCGAGCGCCTCGATGAACGATCGCATCCACGCGACGTGACCGTCGTAGGTGTAGGTCGACCGCTCGACCGGCTTGTCGGACCGACCGAATCCGATCAGGTCGGGAGCGATGCAGTGGAAGCCGGCAGCCGTCAACACGGGGATCATGTGGCGGTACAGGTACGACCACGACGGCTCGCCGTGGAGCAGGAGGACGACGGGACCGTCGGACGGGCCCTCGTCGACGAAGTGCATGCGCAGTCCGTCGACGTCGACGTAGTTGGTCGGAAACGAGTACCCCGGAAGCCCGACGAAACGTTCGTCGGGAGTCCGGAGATACTCGATGCCAGATGATGTCGTCTGCGTGCCCGTCATGGACACGAGGCTATGGGCCGACGGGTCAGCCGGTGAACGTCGGTCGAGCGACGGTCGGAGTCGCCGGTGTCGCCGGTGTCGCCGTGTCGGCATCGACGCCGCCGTCGCCGTCGCCGTCGGGGACGCTGGGGGGTGTGGGTGCGTCCGGTGTGGACGCGACCTCGACAGCACCGACGTCGCACGTCGCCGTGCCGTCGATGTCACCGTCCTGGGGACGAGTCACATCGCGCTGGTCGTCACCGGTGCAGTTGGCGTCGAGCGCCAGATCGATCGCTGGCGAGCCCGCTGCGGGCAGGTGCGTCTGCGTCGAACCACCATTGGCAGCGAGCGCACCGAGCATGGCGTCGTCGACGGTCTGGTCCGATGCGTCGTCCAGGTTGCAGGTGCCGTCGGTGTCGATGTTTCCTCCGGCCGAGACGGGGGCCGCAGCGGGTGTTGCGCAGTCCTCGCCGGTTCGAGGAGCCGCGACGATCGTGTTGGCGAGGACGAGCTCACCGGAAACCGAGCCGCCGCGGAAGAACTGGACATCGCGGTTGTCTTCGCTGGCGAAGAACACGTTGCCGCCCACCGGGGCACCGTTGTCGGTGATGGTGACGTTGGTCAGCGTCGCGTCCGTTGCGAGGTAGAGCCCGCCTCCTTCGCAGTCCGTGGTGTTGCCACTGATCGTGGAGTTCGTGATCGACGTGGACGAACCATCGCCATCACCACTCGAATCCTGGTTGTATCCACCACCGCCGGCGAAGCATTCGCCCGGCTGCTCACGCCCGCGGAAGCCCTGGAACGACTCCGCTTGCACCCGCCGGTTCGTCGACGTGTTGTCGGAGATCGTGGTGCCGGTGATGGTGACGACGGACCCGTTGTCGATGTGGATGCCGCCACCCAGACGGGCGTCGTTGCCGGTGATCGTCGAGTCGGTCACCGTGACCTGCGTGTCGGAGTTGTCCTGGCGGAAGCCACCGCCCTCATCGCCAGCGATGTTGTTGCTGACGGTCGAGTTGACGAGCGTGAGGCTGCTGTCGGAATCGTCGCTGTCGATGCCGCCGCCGTCGTCGGATGCTTCGTTGCCCGTGACGACCGAGTTGCGGACCGTCAGGGTCGTGGAGTCTGCCGCGATGCCGCCACCTTCGCCGTCGACGTCACCACCGGTGATCGTCAGCCCATCGAATTCCACGACGAGGTCCTCGTCGTCCGCAAACACGGAGAAGACCCGGTCGATACCGTCGGCATCGATGATCGTGGTCGCCGCGCCGGCACCGACGAAGGTGGCGTCGTCGGTGACTGCGATGTCGCCATCACCCTCCGGAGCGAACGTGTACGTCCCTCCCGGGATCATCACGGTGTCGGGGCCCGTCCCTGCTTCGCAATCGTCGACCGAAGTGTCGGTGTTGGCCGACTCCGTGGCCTCTCGCAGCGAGCAGTCGCCGTCGTCGTTGTTCTCGTCGTCAGTCGTGTCGACGTTGATCACCGTCCCCGCCGCACCGGCCCCTGCACTCGACAGCGGTATGGACACCGCAACAGTTGCCGCCAGCAGCGCACCGGCCGAAACCGTTGCGAGGATGTACTTGCGCGTCAAAAACATTGTCCGCCTTCTTCAGTCGTCGCCTGTTCCGTCGGAACCTACCGACTCTGTCCTGGCGGCGCTGGGAGGTCAGCCCTCGAGGACGACCACGGGGATCGTGCGATCGGTCTTGGTCTGGTAATCGGCGTAGTTGTCGTGCTTCGACGTGAGCTGCATCCAGAGGTCGTCCCGCTCGGCTGCATTCGGGATCCGTGCGGTCATCGTCTTGGTGTCGCCGTGGATGGTCACCTCGCACGACGGGTTGGCCTTCAGGTTGTGGAACCAGGCGGGGCTGCGGTCGTCGCCGCCGTAGCTCGCGACGATGACTGGATTCCCGTTCGTCTCGATGGGGCTGGTCAGCATGACCGTGCGCTTCTCCCCCGACTTTGCGCCAGTGGTCGTGAGCTTGAGGACGGGCATGCCGAAGCCCGTGCCTCCGACCTTTCCCTTCGTCACGTCGAAGAGTGTGCGATGGAAGACGTTGAAACCCTTGGCGATGGCGTCCTTGACTGCGGACATGGAGGTCTCCCGAGACGGTGGCGGCGTGCGTGCTCCACAATGGTCGTCCATGGATGCTGAGGGTCGCTATTCCACCGCCTTCCCACGACGACACTGGTACCCGGCCTGCCAGTCGTCCGACCTGGGCTCGAAGCCGATGACCATCGACCTGATGGAGACGCCGGTCGTCTTGTTCCGCGACCGTGGCGGCTCCCCCAATGCGCTCGTCGATCGCTGCCCGCACCGCAACGCGCCGCTCAGCCTGGGTCGGGTGAGCGACGGCGGTTCGTTGCAGTGCGGCTATCACGGCTGGTGCTTCGACGGCACCGGCACGTGCACCGACATTCCCGGCCTCGACGCCGCGCCGGCCGCCGCCAATCGATCGGTCCCGTGGTTCGCCGCAACCGAATCCGACGGCTTCGTCTGGATCTGGGGCGAGCCCGGTGTCGAGCCTTCTGGCAGGCCGTTCGCTCTGCCGCAGCTCGCCGACCGCAAGGTGGGGAGGACGGTGTTCATGTGCGACGTCGAGTCGACGATGCACGCGTCACTCGAGAACGCCCTCGACGTCCCCCACACCGCGTTCGTGCACGGCGACATCTTCCGAGGCCGGAAGGAACCGCGGGAGATCACCGCGGTGCGGCGCGAACTCCCGAACGGTCTCGAGGTGCAGTACCTCGGTGAGCCGATCGGGTTCGGTCCCCTCACGCTCAGCGCCAACCAGACCGACAAGACGTTCGATCACTGGGACCGCTTCTTCCTCCCGTCGATCGCACAGATCGAGTACGGCGTCGAGGGATGGCTACGGGTCTTCAACACGATCCTGCACCTGCCACTGGCACCGTTCCGGACCCGCGCCTGGTTCGTCCTCGATTACTCGTCGCCGCTGCCGCCAGCGCTCGCCGGTGCGATCATCCGGGCGCGTGGGAAGAAGGTGCTCCGACAGGACGCCGACATCCTCGCCGCCCAAGCGCTCACGTCGCAGCGATTCGGCGGTGAGCGGTACACGTCGACCGAACTCGACCTGCTCGGACGAGGGATCTGGCGCCTGCTCCGTCAGGCCGAACGAGCCGAGACGTCGGACGCCGACGACGCTCCCGACGAGGACGCCGAGCCGGTCGAGACCACGGTGACGATCAGGATCTGACGACTTCGTCTTCCCGCTCAGCAGGTCTGGTGACGGGCGAGGACGAATTGATCACGAGGAATCGTTGCCGAGCATCTGGGGTCACCGTGCCGATCGATCGTCGTACCTTCATCAAGGCCGCCCTCGCGGGTGCGGGCGCCACTGCAATCGGCGCGCCGACAGCAAAGGCGGTGGTTCCGTCGGTCAACCTGGCCAAGCCCGCGAGCACGCTGCTGAGTGGACCCGCTCCGAAGTATCCCAACATCCAGAACGTCGTCGTCACGATGATGGAGAACCGGTCGTGTGACCACTACCTCGGTTGGTGGGGCGACCGTGAGGACGTGCGGTTCGACGCTCGAACGTCACTCGGTCCCGGCGGCGCTCCGTCCGGAGGGCGTCAGACGGTGAACTGGGGAGCAACCGGCGATCCGACGTTCGCACAGCATCGCAACTACACCGGCCACGGGTTCTCCGATCCGAACCACTCGCACAACGGCGGTCGACACCAGATCATCGACAGCGACCGCGACGGCATCCCCGATGGCTGGGACAAGCCGGACACCGGGACCGACGCGTACGCGCTCAGCCACTACACGGACGCCGACCTCCCGGTGATCGGCCGCATCGTCCGCGACTTCACCTCGTTCGATCGCTACTTCTGCTCGTGGATGGGCAACACGTTCCCCAACCGCTACTACATGCACTCGGCACAGTCACACGGCATCGCCAACAACGACGTGCCGCCGCAGCGGGCGATGGAGAACCCGGCCTGGCTGACGGGCTTCGACTGGCCGACGTTGTGGGACTTCCTGAACGTCCGCGGCGTGACCTGGAAGTACTACTTCTCGAACCTGCCGGCCATTGCGCTGTTCGGGTCGCGCTTCGCACTGAATGCTCGACCGATCGCCGAGTACTACGCCGACTGCGACGCCGGAACGCTGCCCCAGGTGTCGTTCGTCGATCCTTTCTTCCTCCAGCCGGACGGGATCGCCAACGACGACCATCCCCATGCCGACATCCGCCTCGGCCAGGAGTTCTACAGCGACGTCATCACGTCGTTCATACGCTCACCGCACTGGGCAAAGGGCGCGATGTTCGTGAACTACGACGAATGGGGTGGGTTCTGGGACCACGTCACCCCTCCCGCCGTCGGCAACGACGTCGACCCACTCTCGCCATATGGACCAGGTGCGTCGCCGGACTACAGCGTCCTGGGTCCGCACACCACCGGGCCCGACGACTTCGGCCTCCACGGCTTTCGGACGCCCGCCTTCCTCCTCAGCCCGTACGCCCGCAACACAGGATCGAACGAATCCCCGGCGACGTCGAAGAAGAACGGCAGGCCGTCGAAGAAGCCGGCGGGCCCACCGACCATCGACCGGACCGTCAGCGGGCGCCACGATCACACGACGATCCTGGCCTTCATCGCCGACAACTGGGGCCTCCCTCAGCCGGGCCAGTGGGACCCCGGCTTCTCGCGACGCCCCCAGAACTCGATGCTCGAGGCGTTCGATCCGGCGATCGCTGTCGAAGGAGCGCCCGGACTCCCCGACGTCGACGTCGACGCCTACGAGTACGTCGCTCCGGTCGAGGCCCGGAACGTGCTGGCACCGACGCCTGCGAGCTCGGTCAGCGACCTCTGGGGCCAAGCCGACTGGATCGAGTCGATGGGGTACACGATCAACACCCGCTTCGCCGACGCCCTGCCGTTCACGCGCTGACCTCGAGTCCGGCGAGGTCGGCGACCAGTTCGTAGGAGCGACGTCGATCGTCGGGCCCGTGGACCATCGTCGTGATCATGAGTTCGTCGGCGCCAGTCCGGGTGATGAGCTCGTCGAGGTCGGAGCGAACCGTCGTGGGGTCGCCGACGATCCGAGACGCCCGCATTGCACGGATCGTCTCCTTCTCGGCCAGCGTCGGGTTGAAGTCGGCGGCCTCCTCCGGCGAGGGGTACGGCCCGGGACGTCCTGACCGGAGTCGGAGGAAGGCGAGGTCGCCGGGCTTCGACAGCCACTGCGCCCGGGCCTCGTCCTCGGCGCAGATCACAGCGACGCCGAGCGTCACGTACGGCTCCTTCAACGTCTCCGAGGGCTCGAACGAGTCGCGGTACACCTGCAGTGCCGGCAGGGTGTTCCCCGACGAGAAGTGGTGGGCGAACGAGAACGGCAGGCCGAGCAGGCCGGCGAGGCGGGCGCTGTAGTCGCTGGATCCGAGCAGCCAGATGGCGGGCTGGTGGCCGAGTCCGGGCGTCGCCGTGATCTTCGAGAACGGATGGTCGATCGGGAACGTCCCGTTGAAGAACGCCAGCAACTCACCGAGCAGTTGCGGGAGTTCCGGGTCTCGCCGGGTGTCGGTCGTGCGACGGAGGGCTGCTGCCGTGAGTTGGTCAGTGCCGGGCGCGCGACCGATTCCCAGGTCGATGCGTCCAGGATGCAATGCCTCGAGCATGCCGAACTGCTCGGCGATGACCAGCGGCGCGTGGTTGGGCAACATCACGCCGCCCGAACCGAGTCGGATCGTGTCGGTGACCGACGCCAGGTGCGCGAGCAGCACCGCCGGGGCCGAACTCGCGATCCCCGGCATGTTGTGGTGCTCGGCCACCCAGTAGCGGTGGTAGCCGAGACGCTCCACGAACTGGACGAGCTCGATCGACGCCCGGAGTGCGCTGCCCACGTCCGACCCGGAACCCACGGTCGCGAGATCGAGGACGGACAGCGGGATCTCGAGTGGGTCGCTCACGGTGTGGTCCAACACCCGGCGGGCGCCGATCCATCCCGCCGCCGGGGAAGGCGGTCAGGCAACCCCGCACTCGTCGAGCGCCACGGCGGCGTACAGCGCAGTGCCGACGGCCATTGCGTCCTCGTGGATGATCATCCGGTTCGAGTGGTTGGGCGCCGACTCGGCCAGAGGAATGTCCGGCGGGCAGGTGCCGAGGAACGCCATGGCGCCGGGCACCTGTTGGAGGACATAGCTCCAGTCCTCGGCGCCCATGACCGGATCGGGCATCTCCATCGCCATGTCACCCACCAGCCGGCCGGCCACGTCGAGCACCCACGCCGCGGCATCGGCGTCGTTGATGGTGACGGGGTAGCCGTCGGTCTGGACCTCGAGCGTCGCCGTCGCGCCGTGCGCCAGCGCGATGTGGGTGGCGATCCGTTCCATCTCGGCGATGACCAGCGCCCGGCTCCGTTCCGACACCGATCGGATCGTGCCGGCCATGAAGGCCGTCTCGGGGATGACGTTGGTCGTGGTGCCGGCCCGGATCTTCGCGACCGTGACCACTGCGGGATTGAACGCCTCGACCTTGCGGGTGATCATCGTCTGGAAGGCACCGACCATCTCGCAGGCGATCGGAATCGGGTCGACCGCGAAGTGCGGCATCGAGGCGTGACCGCCCTTGCCGGTCACGGTGAGCTCGAAGAAGTCTGCCGATGCCATGAGCGGACCCGGCTTCGTGCCGACGAAGCCCGACGGCGCCGACGTCGACTGGTGGATGGCGAACGCCCGCGTCACGTTGCGTCCTTCGAGCAGGCCCTCGTCGATCATCACCTTGGCGCCGGCGAAGCCCTCCTCCCCCGGCTGGAACATGAACACGACCTTGCCGGTCAGTTCGTCGCGGCGTCCCGCGAGCATCTTGGCCGAGCTGGCGAGCATGGCGGTGTGCGCGTCGTGCCCACACGCGTGCATGACGCCGTCGATCTCCGAGGCATAGGACAGGCCGGTGTCCTCGGGCATCGGCAGCGCGTCCATGTCGCCTCGCAGCAACATCGTCGGGCCGGGCTTGCCAGAGTCGAGGGTGGCGACCACCCACGAGCACTCGTCGCCGGTCTCGACCTCGAGGTCCAGTCCCTCGATCGACTCCAGCACCGTCGCCTGGGTCTCGGGCAGGTGGAGTCCGAGCTC
>JBBSLH010000110.1:0-11839 GCA_038255425.1 Acidimicrobiales bacterium | reverse complement strand
GACGTCCCGACTGCGCTGGGCATCGCCCTCGACGAAGGCGGCGAGGCGGCCCGCACCGTCGCCAAGATCCTCGCCCTCCTGTAAAGCACTGTCTGGCCTGTAGTGCTATCTGGCGGGCGCCCAGCGGAAGGTCTTGGCGGCGATCAACGGCATCGCGACCGCCCACGCGCCCAGCACCAGCCATGCCCGTCCGGGCGCGGTTCCGCCGGCGAACGCGGCCGTCACGAGGTCGGTGAGGGCCGAGCCGGGGAGCAGGCGGGCGGCGACGCGGAGTGGGCCGGGGAACTCGTCCAGGGGGATGAGGAAGCCGCCGAGCAGCAGGAACACGAGGTAGAGCCCGTTGGCGAGCGCGAGGGTGATCTCGGCCCGGAGCGTTCCCGCCATCCACAGCCCGAGTCCAGCGAACGCGATGGTCCCGAGCACCACCGCACCGACGAGCGGCAGGAGAGAGAACGACGGTCGCCACCCGAGCGCAAGCCCGACCGGGATCAGCACCGCTGCCTGCACGATCTCGATGGCGACGACGCCGGCGATCTTCGCGGCCAGCAGTCGTGGTCGACCGAGCGGCGTGGTCCCCAGTCGCTTGAGCACGCCGTAGCTGCGCTCGAAGCCGGTGGCGATGGCGAGGCCGGTCATGGCCATCGACATGATCGCCAAGGCCAGGATGCGGGGCGCCAGCGCGTCGACCGGATCGCCACCGGGCGGCAGGACCGAGTCGATCGGGAGCACGTCGACGAGCGAGAAGAACACCAACAGACCGACGGGGATGCCCATCGTCAGCAACAACGACTCCTTGTTGCGGAGTGTGAGCGTGCACTCGACCCGGAACTGTGCGACGAGAGCGTTCACGAGTCGTCGCCGGTCAGCCGGAAGAAGACGTCTTCGAGACGCTGTCGCCCGGCCCGGAGGTCGCCGAGTGCCAGATCGTGGTTCGCCAGCCACCCGGTGAGTTCGGCCGCCAACTTCGGGTGGTCGCTGCCCGACACGACGTATTCGCCAGGGGACTCCTCGACGACCGTCGCGCCGAGGTGTACGCCCAGTCGCTCGACGTCGATCTCGGCTTCGGACGAGAAGCGGACCGCGCCGGTCGTGCCGGCGCGCAGTTCGGCGAGCGTGCCGTCGCCCACCACCCGTCCTCGGTCGATGATGACGACGCGGTCGGCCACCTTCTCGGCCTCGTCGAGTTCATGGGTGCAGAGCACGACGGCCACGCCGTCGTCGGCCAGTTCTCGGATGATCTCGCGGATCATCTGGCGGCCACGCACGTCGACGCCGGCAGTCGGCTCGTCGAGGAAGGCGACCTCGGGCTTCCCGACCAGCGCCATCGCCAGACTGAGGCGTTGCTGTTCGCCGCCGCTGAGCTGTCGCCAAGTCGCGCCGGCGCGATCGTCGAGACCGACCCGGGTCAGGAGCGCAGCCGGATCGGCAGGGTCTTCGTACATCGCGGCGAGCAGCGAGAGCATCTCCGGAGGATGGATGCCGGGGTAGACCCCACCTTCCTGGAGCATCACGCCGACTCGTCCGACGACCGCAGCGTGCTCGGAACCGGGGTCGTGGCCGAGCACCGAGACCCGCCCGCCGGACGCACGTCCGTAGCCCTCGAGCACCTCGATCGTCGACGTCTTGCCCGCGCCGTTGGGACCCAGGAGCGCCAGCACTTCGCCGGGTGCGGCGGTGAAGCTCACGCCGTCGACGGCCGTGAGGTCGCCGTGGCGCACGACGAGGTCCTCCACGATCACAGCGGTCATGGGGGTGGCCTACTACTGCTGCAGGGCGTCGAGCGACCTGGCGGTCTCGACCATGAGCCGGTAGATGCCGAGCACCTTGCGGTCGTAGTTCGGATCGCTGGCCCACACCCCGGTCAGCTGTGTCCATCGCTGGCAGCATCCGCGGACGCCGACCCGTTCGGGAGCGACCTGGGGGTTGGGAGCCGCGGCGAGCTGAGCGGTCGTGAGACCGGGGTCGGCATACGCGCGGAGGAGGTGGATGTGGGCGCGGACCCCGTCGTCGAGGCTCGGGAAGCTGAACGAGCACACGGGCGAGCACGAGTCGTACGCACCGATACCGGCGAAGTTCCACTTCTGTGAGTGACCCGATCGGAAGCCACCGGTCTCGAGGATCGCCTGGGCGAATGCGATGTCGCCGGCCACACCCTCCTCCTCGCCGACCCGGAGGTACGCCTCGATGATCGAGTCGATCGACCCGACCGGTGGATCGGCCCGGTAGTACGTGCGATACCAGGCGACGAGGTCTGCCTGGTTCAGCACCGCCGGGCCCAGGATCGGGGGACCGACCTGCTTGCGCGCCTCCTCGGCTTCGCGAATCGCTGCGTCCAGCGAGTTGCGCAGCCCCAGCACGAGCACATGGACGAAGCGGGCCCGTGCGGTCGCTTCCTCCACGTCGGTGGTCGCCTCGGCCTCGGCTTCGACCGCATCGCGGTAGAACGCGCGGGCGAGATCGAAGTCGGCTCGGATCTTGTCGGCGGCGACACCATGGAGTTGTCGGTCGCGCAGGTCATCGAGGCTGGCCTGCCCCAGCAATGACTCGAACGCGTCGGTGTCGCCGTGGATCACGACATCGACGACGAGTTGGTCGATCACGGATTTGGCCGAGACCAGCTGCTCACCCGCAGCACGTCGTTGCGCCACGAGCAGCGAGCGCACCTCGAAGGCGTCGGTGAGCGCGGCCTCGATGTCGCGGCGAGCACCCTCGCTCTCGGCGAGCGCGTCCCTCGCTCGTCCCACGTCGATGGCCGCGAGCGCGGCATTCAGCCCGGGGGTCGGATCGGGGAGGATGACGACCGGGAGCTCCGCGGGCACCTCGAGCTCGCCGTCGACCGGCTGCCCAGGCTCACCAGGCTCACCGGGCTCGCCTCCGGGGGGCGGCGTGACGTCGCTGTCGGACCCAGGCGGGACGACACCGATGTCACCCTCGTCGAGGACGACGGTGACCGGCGGCGCGGTGGTCGTCGTCGACTGTGGCGGTGCGGTGGTCGGTGGCGGACCTTCCTGGCCAGCGGCACTCGTGGATGCCAACAGCGACACCCCGAGCACGATCGCGACAACAGCCGCGAGTGTGCTTCGCGCTCGACGCGCGTGGTGCTGGTCCGAACCCATTCGGACAACGCTACGGCGCGAGCACCCAGAACTCGACTGTTCGGGCCTCGAGCGGGGCCTCGCTGCTACGGTCTTGACCCGCCGGTCAAGACAGCCGGCTCGATCGCATCAGGGGGAACAGACGTGGACCAGTTCGCAGGACGTATCGCCGTCGTCACCGGTGGCGGCACCGGAATCGGGCGCGAGTTGGTCCGTCAACTCTCCGCCGCGGGTGCCCATGTGGCCATGTGCGACGTGTCGGCCGACAACATGGCCGAGTCGAAGGAACTGGCTGAGAAGGAAGCGCCCGCCGGGACCCGGATCACCACGTTCGTGGCCGACGTCTCCGACGAGGCGGCCATGTTCGCCTTCCGCGACCAGGTGCTGGCCGAGCACGACACCGACCACGTCAACCTGGTGTTCAACAACGCCGGGATCGGTGGCGGCGCCAGCTTCATCGAGGGTTCCCGCGAAGACTGGGATCGCACCTTCGCCGTGTGTTGGAACGGCGTCTACAACGGCTGCCGCGCCTTCGTTCCGCTGCTCGTGGCCTCCGATGTAGGCCACCTGGTCAACGTCAGCAGCGTCAACGGGTTCTGGGCATCGCTCGGCCCCGACCGCGCCCACACCGCCTACTCCGCCGCGAAGTTCGCGGTGAAGGGGTTCACCGAGGCGCTGGTCAACGACTTCCGCCTCAACGCGCCCCATGTCGGCGTGTCCGTCGTGATGCCGGGCCACATCGGCACCTCGATCGTCCTCAACTCGCAGGAGATCCTCGGACATCGTCCCGAGGACATGACGGCCGACGACCTGGCCGAGACCCGGATGATGATGGACGGTCGCGGCATCGACGCGTCGGCGTTCACCGACGATCAGGTACGAGGGCTGATGACGACCATGGGTGAGATGTTCCGAGACAACGCCCCGACGTCGGCCGAACAAGCCGCCGGCATCATCCTCGACGGGGTGAAGGAGGGACGCTGGCGCATCCTCGTCGGCGACGACGCGAAGATCCTCGACGAGCAGGTCCGCGCCGCACCCGAAGAGGCCTACGAGGCGACGTTCACCGAGCGCCAGCGCGAAGCCGGCGGCGTCGGCATCGACCTCTGAAGCATCGACATCTGAATCTCAGGGCGCCACGTCCGGTGGCGTGAGCCATTCCAGTCCGGGCACGTTGCGCACGATCGTCAGGGTCACGAAGGCCACCGCGAGGAGCAGCGGGATCGCTGCCGGCAGTTGCGTCGCCGACAGCGCCCACTTCGGCCCACCCCGTCGCCCGCCCTGCCGGCGGGCGATCCACGACACCCACAGGTACGCGGTCATGCCGATCAGCGGCAGCACCATTGGATGACAGATGAGGCTGCCGACCACATCGCCGTGCAGCAGTGCGTGGACGGCGCGGGTCGATCCGCATCCGGGGCAGAACCCACCGGTCATCGCCCGGATCGGGCACCCGACCGCCATCGGCCGGAACGGGTCGATGGCCGCGACGACGCCGAGGTAGCCCGCCGCGACGGCCGCAGTGGTGGCCGGAGTGACGAACGTCCGACCGGGGACGCGAGCGATCGCCGTCATCAGTAGCCCGTCGTCGACCCGACTCCGATGGCGACGACGCCGAGGAAGTACACCGCCATCAGCGCGACGCTCACGACGATCGACACGATCCACCACTTCTTGGCGTCCTCGGATGCCTTGCGGGCGGCGTCGTACTGACCGCCCGACCACAGGTTGTTGACCTGCGCGGCCTTCACGATCGACACGATCCCGAACGGGAGGCAGCAGAAGATCGTGGTGAGGATCGCCGGCACCAGGTGGTTGTTCGGAGCCGCGGTCATCCCCGGCGCATACGTCTGGTAGCCGGTACTCGGTTGTTGGCCGGCATGGGTGTGCTCGGTCCAGGCGTTGCCGTCCCAGTACCGGAGGGTCCCGGGCTGGTTCGTGTCTGGATACCAACCTGCGGGAGTCGATCCCGGTGGGGTGGACGACATTGGATCCTCCGATCGTCGATGACCGCCCCATGATGACGAATACACGTCGGCCCCTGTCGGACCGTCGCCGGTCGTCAGTGGAGGACCTCAGTCGGCGGTCGAGCGCAGGGCGGCGACCGCGCCCGGGAGGACGACCCGTAGGAAGTCGTCGTCGACCTCGAGGTCCTGGACCATCTTGCGGTACGTGAGGGGCCCGGTCAGCATCGCCATGGCGATGTCGAGATCGAGATCCGGGGCGATCTCGCCTCGCGACTGCGCCAGCTTCACGATGGTGCGCAACGGTCGCTGGCGCTCGCCGAGCACCCGGTCGCGGACCTCGCGCAGCCCGCGGTCACGACGAGCTGCCTCGAGGAGCAGCGGGAGCAGTTCGTTGAGTTGGCGATGGTCGTCGAGGTCGTAGCGGGCGAAGAGTTCTTCGACGTCGCCTTCGAGCGACCCGGTGTCGGGCGTCGGGTACTCGACGATCCGAGAGTGGAACGCCGCGGTGACGACGCGGTCGAGCGAACCGAAATGTCGATAGATCGTCGACTTGGCCACCCCGGACCTCGTCGCCAGGTCCTCGATCGTCACTCCCTCGACGCCCTGTTCGACCATCGCGTCGACCGTCGCCTCGATCACGCGTTTGCGTGCGTCCTCGCTCCGGGGGCGTGCCATGAAGACGCCAGCGTATCGAAACTGCTTCGTCCCGCTGTGTGGGCCGTGACCGGTTTCACATCACACCGCGGAATTGATGAGGCACGAGGGCCGTTGGACGCCGTAGCGTTACGAAACGAATGCGTATCGAAACTGGAGAACCCGTGGACGCCACCTACAAGCAGCATCCGGAGATCGAGCCGGCCGTCTACGAGCGGCGCTGGCTGATCCTCGCGGTCCTCTGTACCAGCCTGATGATCGTCATCATCGGCAACACCTCGCTCAACGTCGCCTTGCCCACGCTGGCGCGTGAGCTCGACGCCTCCACCAGCAGCCTCCAGTGGATGGTCGACTCGTACTCGCTGATCTTCGCTGGCCTGCTCTTCACCGCCGGCACCATCGGCGATCGGTTCGGGCGCAAGGGCGCGCTCCAGGCCGGTCTCCTGCTGTTCCTCGCCGGAGCAGTCCTCGCCTCGTTCGCCGACAGTTCGTCGATGGTCATCACGGCTCGTGCGGTCATGGGCGTGGCCGCCGCCTTCGTCATGCCGTCGACCCTTTCGATCCTCACCAACGTCTTCCCCGCCCACGAGCGTCCCAAGGCCATCGCCGTCTGGGCCGGCATCTCCGGTGGCGGCGCCGCCATCGGCCCGATCGCCTCGGGCTGGTTGCTCGAGCACTTCTACTGGGGCTCGGTGTTCTTGATCAACGTCCCGGTGATCGCACTCGCCCTCGTCGCCGGAGCGATCCTGCTGCCCAAGTCGAAGGATCCGGAGAACCAACCTCTCGACGTGCCCGGCGCGCTGTTGTCGATCGTCGGTCTGTCGTCGCTCGTCTACGCCATCATCGAAGGCCCGCACCACGGTTGGTTCTCGACCGAGTCGCTGTTGATCTTCGCCGGCTCGGCCACTGCACTCGGGTTGTTCGCCTGGCGAGAGCTGCGGACCCGTTACCCGATGCTCGACCTCCACCTGTTCAAGGACCGTCGCTTCAGCGTCGCTTCGGCAGGGATGTCGCTGACCTTCTTCGCCATGTTCGGCACGTTCTTCCTCATGGCGCAGTACCTCCAACTGGTCCTCGACTACTCGCCGTTCGAGTCGGGTCTGCTCCAGCTCCCCTTCGCCTTCATCATGATGATGACGGCGCCTCGGGTGCCGAAGTTCGTCGAGCGCTTCGGGGCAGCTCGTGTGGTCCCGTTCGGCCTCAGTTCCACGGCGATCGGGCTGTTCCTGTTCTCGTTCGTGGGCGTCGACTCCGGCCTGGCCAACGTCTACATGGCGATGCTGCCGCTGGCATTCGGCATGGCCATGACCATGACGCCACTCACCACGCTGATCATGTCATCGGTGCCGCTCAACCGAGCCGGCGTCGGCTCGGCGATGAACGACACGACCCGCGAGCTGGGTGGTGCGCTCGGCGTCGCCGTCCTCGGCTCGGTCGTGACGTCGCAGTACTCGTCTGGCATCGCGTCGTCGATCGTCGGGCTGCCGGATCAGGCCTCGTCCGTCGCCGAGTCCGGACTCACCGGGGCGCTCGCCGTCGCTGGCCAGGTCGGCGGCGCACAGGGTGATGCCCTGGCGCTCGCGGCACAGCAGGCGTTCGTCGACGGACTCGGCCTGGCCGCGATCCTCGGCTCCATCGTGGTCTTCGGCGCGGCAGCGGCTGCTCGCTTCCTGCTGCCGCACGACCCCGCGACGCTGCTTCGCGACCTCCCGCCGACCGTCGGTGAACCGGACGCCGAGCCGGTGTTCGTCGACTGACTCGTTGCGCTGGTCGCCATGCCGCGACCGTATCCGTCGTCAGTGGACCTCGACGTCAGTCCGGATCCCTGCCGCGCCCGCGATCCGTCGGTCTGTGGTCACGAGCGGAACCTCCAGAGTCTCGGCCAGAGCGACGTACGTCGCGTCGTACGCCGTCAGCGTCGTGCGGAGATCCCACACGCGTTCGGACAGCGGCGCGTGCGGATAGCGATCGATCGTGAGCGAGGAGAACAGCGCGCGACTCGAGTCGGCCTGGTCGTCGTCGAGGTCGTTCCGCTGTGCCAGTCGTCGTAGGACATGGAGCACCTCGGTGTCGAGCAGGTGGGGGGCGTGGAGCACGTGTTCGTCGGCGAGTCGCGTGGCGAGAGACGGGTTGGGAGCGCCCACGAGCACGTCGATGATCGCCGACGCATCGACGACGATCATCGCTCTGCGCGTGCCTCGTCGAGGATCTGCGCGTACGTCGCCTTTGTCACCGACCAGTCACGGTGCGCCGCTCGCAGCACGACTTCGGCATTGGACGATCGGCGGGCAACACGCTCGAGTTCGTCGAGCACGTAGTCCGACAGCGACGTACCTGCCTCGGCAGCACGGGTCCGGAGTTCTGCATGGATGTCGTCGGGGACGTCTCGTACCTGGATCGTCTTCGCCATGCTCCGAGCCTACCCAGAGTGCATGTGATACACCCAAGATGGGTGTCAGCAGCTCGAGACGCCGCTCGACCCCGCCGGGATGGCCTCGGCGCGCCGACGGACCTCGGCCAGCTGCGTGTAGAGGCCACGTCCCGGGCACGCCGTCGAGGCGTGGTCTCGGTGGCCGGTGACCGAGGACAGCGGGGCGCCGAAGTTGTCGGCACCCCACCGCAGGAGGCGGGCGACGCCGTCGAGTTGCGCCTCGGTCGGGTCCTGCTCCTCGAAGTTGCCGATGGCGAGGACGAGGAAGTGTCCGGCAGGGTCGTAGTTCGTCGCGGTGTCGCCGGCGATCGCGGTCGACCGCAGCTCGTACGCCGTGCCCGCCCGATCGACGGCGACGTGATAGGCGATGTCGACCCATCCCTTCGACCCCATGTGCGTCGACTGGTAGCTGCGGAGATGCCTCGTCGGGTCGTCGCCGTCGGCGAGGGTGCCCGCGCTGTGGTGCACGGTGAGACGCGAGATCGTGTGTGCCCGGCCGCCGGACCGCGGTGACTGGGCGCCCCACGCCGCCCGACAGACCAGACCTGCCGGTCCGGGTGGCTGGGCCTCCGGTCGCTGTGTTTCGGACGACGGTGGTTCCGGCGGCGGTTCGGGGGTCGTCTCGCTGACGGGGGGAGGTTCGGTGGCCGGCGGGGGTTTGGTGGTCGTGGTCGTGGTGCTCGTCGTCGCGGTGGTGCTCGTCGAACTCGTGGTCGACGTCGTGCGGCGCGTGATGGTGGGCGCCCGCTCCAACGCGACGTCGCGGTTGGAGCGACCACACGCCCCGGAGGCGAACGCGATCAGTCCCACGATGAACGCTCGACGGGACTCGTACGCGGTCAGCTTCCCCAACCACCTTCGAGTTCGCTCGGACCGACGTTGGTGTCGAGCCAGGTGACCAGTGGCTTGGCCGTCTTCAGGAAGTCACGGACCCGCGTGACCGGTTCCGGCGTGTCGAGCCACGCGCCGATCTCCCAGGTCCGCCACGCGATGCACCCTTTCATCCGCAGCAACTCGATACGGGGGTGATCCTTCGGGTAGCCGCGGGGCGCGGTCTTGAGCGTGTCGTGCGCCGTGACCTCGAGGTCCTTCGATCGCAGCTTCTCGATCAGCTTCTCGAGCTCAGGCCCACGCTCGTCGTCGATGGCCTCTCGAAACGACGCCAGCTGGTCCTTGGCCATCATGTAGTAGCCGGTGCCGACGCGGAATCCGTCGGCGTCGAGGCTGACGTAGCCCCCGGTCGCAAACGTGCCGGCGATGTTCGTCTTGTACGGCGTCTTGTCCTTGCTGAAGCGGACGTCGCGATACGGCCGGAAGATCTTGCCAGCGTCCTCACCGGCGCGACTGCCCGAGACATCGACCAGCAGTGCCTCCATCGGGGCGCGCACAATCTCCTCGTAGGCCGACTTGTTGTCGGACCAGTAGGCCTTGGTGTTGTCGGCTTCGAGGCCTTCGAAGAACTCGATCGCCTCGACCGGGAACCCAGTGAACGTCATCCGTCCTCCTTCTGGGCCGGACCGTAGTTCGCGCCGCGGCCTGGCAGGATCGGCGACGTGGCCAGGACCGTCATCACTGCACGGATCGTCGGCGTTCCGGCGCCCGGCGTCGCCGTGTGGAAGTCGGTCGACGACCCCGACGTCGTCGGCGATCTCGACGACGCCCCTGGCGACATCGCAACCGACGACGTGGTGGTCCTCGCCGTCGAACGCCACGGCTTTCGCTGGGTGGTGCTCGAAGTCGTCGACCACGTCCCGACGTCCCCGGCCACGGCAGCCCGACCGCGTCGAAAGGTCCCACGTCCGCACGCGCATCCGGCGCGTCCGCCCGGGACCGTCCTGATCGCCTGGCTCCCGTTCACCAACGAAGGTGACGACGCGCCCGGCAAGCACCGTCCGTGCATCGTCCTACGATCCGCCGATCCGGACACGCTCCGGGTCCGACCCCTCTACGACGCTGGCAGCGCCCACGTCCGACGCAATGGCGGCATGCAACTCGACGGGTGGCGGTCGGCCGGGCTCGACAAGGCGAGCGTCGCGGTCGACTCGGTCGAGGTCCCCGTCGGTCGATGTGCACAGACACTCGGCTCGCTCGACCCCGCCGATCAGGCGAAGCTCGGCATCACAAGTCGGTGAGAACCGGATGTCCGGGGCTCAGGGAGCGATGCGATCACTCGACTGTGTGAGGTGGGCGGCCATCGCCGCTGCTGCTGCAGCGTTGTCGCCGCCGACGATCGCCTCGGCCACTGCCCGGTGCTCGCGCAATGCCTCGACACCCATCCCTCGTCCGTAGCTCAGCCGGAACAGGTGTACATGGCAGTTCGTGCTGGCGAACGCCCGCCGGGCCTCGTCGTTGCCCGCGACTTCGAGGATGAGATCGTGGAACCGCTGGTCGTGCGCGGTCAGTGCTCGGTAGGTCTCGTAGCTGTCGTCGGCGGGGGCATCAGGGCAGGTGGCGAGCTCGTCGAACAGCCGCTGCCCGGCCGCGGCGTCGACCCGATCGGCGGCACGGCCGGCCGCCCACGGTTCGAGCAGCAACCGGAACTCGTAGAGGTCGGCCACCTGCGACGCGGTGAGCGGGGCCGTGACCGTGTAGCCCCGCGACTGCTCCTTGGTCACGAAGCCCTCGGCGTCGAGTCGGACGAGTGCTTCGCGCACCGGCGTGGGCGAGACGTCCAACGCCCGGGCCAGAGCGTCGATGTTGGCCCGGACACCCGGCCCGCGCACCGAGTCCATGATCCAGGTCTTGATCGCTTCGTAGACACCGTCGACCAACGCGGCCCGGACCGGTGGAAGCACCGCTGGCGAACTGGTCGAACTGGACATCGATCGTAGATCCTATAGGATCGCCAGCCATGGCGAACGGGGGATCTGCAAAGGGCGAGAAGTTCGGGCTGTTCGTCCACTGGGGTGCCTACGCCGTGGGCGGCATCGAAGCGTCGTGGCCGGTCATGCTCGGGCCCGAGTTGCAGCGCCGTTTCATCGAGGCGCTCCATCGTCTCGGCGCCGGCGAGGTCGAGATGCCGGTGAAGCCGATCACCCTCGACCGGTACGAATCGTTCCCTCGCGAGTTCACCGCCGCACGGTTCGACGCCGGCGAGTGGGTCGATCTCGCCCGCGACGCCGGCCAGCGCTACGTCGTGTTGACCACCAAACACCACGACGGCTTCGCCCTCTTCGACACCGAGACCACTGACTACAAGTCGACCAACACGCCGTTCGGACGCGACGTCGTGCGCGAACTCGCCGCTGCCTGCGACGACGGAGGCGTCGGCTTCGGCGCGTACTTCTCGGCCCCCGACTTCCACGACGACGGCTATCTCGACCGTTCCCGGCAGCTGCCCGAGAACTTCCTCGGCGAGCCCGACCGACCCGAGTGGGCCGGCTTCCTCGACCGGATGGAGCGCCAGGTCGAGGCGTTGTGCACCAACTACGGCGAGCTCTACTCGTGGTGGTGGGACATCGGCTTCGGCCCGCAGTGGGACATCGAGCGGTTCCACGGACTCGTTCGCGAGCACCAGCCCGACGCACTGCTCAACGACCGCCTCGGCGGACTGGCGGCCGACGTTCCCGAGGGGCTCCGCGCAGATTTCCTCACGCCGGAACAGTCCGTGCCCAAGTCGATCCCGCGGTGGTCGACCTTCGGTGGTCCGATGGATCCGACGATGCTCTTCGCCCTGATCCAGCAGGACAACT
>JBBSLH010000109.1:0-11899 GCA_038255425.1 Acidimicrobiales bacterium | reverse complement strand
TCTCGTCTGTCAACACCGACACCGCGAACTGGAGGCCGGAGAACGCTCCCACGAAACCAGCGACCACCACGTGCGCTCGGGTGAGGACGAGGTCGTTGCCGAAGACGCTTGCTTCCCACCAGACATCGCGGGATTGGTCCAGCGCGTCGACGGCGATCCATTGGAGGATCGTCGTCTCTCGCACGGTGAGGAGTTCGAAGGCGATGTAGAAGATCGTCACCGGCACGGCGACCAACAGCACCTGGATCGACACGCCGACGAAGCGCATGAGCGACAGGTTGCGCTCGGTCGAGCGGTCGAGTGGGGGCAGGTCCACCGGTTGGGTCGGATCGGTGGGTCCGGCCGCGGCGAGGGGCGAGTCGCTGCAGCAGTCGAGGACGTCCTGCCACGAGTCGAACCGCTGTTCGCCAGCTCGCTCCCGTCGCAACGAGAGGGCGACGAACGCCGAGCCGAGCAGGACGAGCATGCCGATGACGACGACGAAGTAGGCGGTGGGCAGGTCGTGGGCGACCTGCCACATCTCGGCGTTGAGGACGAGGAAGGCGGAGAACAACAACAGCAGCGGCAGGGTCTTGCCGAGGAGATCCATCAAGCCGCCGAGCTCTCGGAAGAAGCGGAGCGCGCTCCAACGCATCAGCGGGAAGAGGCCGTAGCTGACGACCACGTAGGTGACGATGAGGATCACGAGATTGGTCACGATCGTCACGGCCAAGGCGCCGACGGGTGACTCGTCGCTCACGACCGCCGGCAGCGCAGCGGGCACGAGCACGAACGCAGCGAGTTCGAGCCAGCCGATGTCGTCGGGCAGCGACAGCGCCGGCCGTCGACGCAGCACGTTGACAGAGGCGAACGCTCCGACCACGAATGCGATGCCGACCACGAACGCCCCGGCCTGCGACCAACCGCTGACGCGATCACCGAAGGCGAGGAAGAGCTCGGCGAACAGGACGAGCGCCAGGAACGGAGTGGCCCGGGTCCAGATGTCTCCGGTCGCCGAGTAGTCGGTGATCAGGTGCGGCACGCCACGGCGGACGAACCATCGCTCGGTCTCCGCCCGCAGGTGCGAATCGGACGAACTGGCCTCGGTCGTGAACGGATCCGCCATCGCCGCATCATTGTGTCGGTCGACGGGCCAGGATGGGGGCATGGCCGAAACCATTGACCTTCCCGACACCGCGCTCGAACTGCGCTCGACCCTGACCGAGGATGGCATCGTCACGATGGCGATCCAGGAAGCGGACGTGCGAGCGCCCGGTGACGGCGAGGTCGTGATCCGGGTCGAAGCCGCGCCGATCAACCCGTCTGACCTCGGGATGATGATCGCCATGGGCGATCTCGCGCAGGCCGAGGCGGCGGACGGCGATCATCCCGGTGTCCGCCTTCCGGTGCCTCCGGCTGCGGTGAAGGGGATGCAGGCCCGCGTGGGTCATCCGATGCCCATCGGCAACGAGGGCGCCGGTGTCGTCGTCGCTGCCGGATCTGCCGCCCATGCCCAGGCGCTGCTCGGCCGAACGGTCGGATTCGTCTCCGGCAATTCGTACTCCCAGTACCAGACGCTCGCTGCCGAGAGCTGCCTCCCCATGCCCGATGGCACGACGCCCGAACAGGCTGCTGCCCCGTTCGTCAATCCGTTGACGGCATTGGGCATGGTCGAGACGATGCGCCTCGAGGGTCACACCGCGTTGATCCACACCGTGGGAGCCTCGAACCTTGGTCTGATGCTCAACCGGATCTGCGCGTCCGATGGCGTCGACCTCGTCAACATCGTGCGGCGTCCCGAGCAGGTCGAACTGGTGCGGGCCGAGGGTGGCGAGCACGTCGTCGTGTCGAGCGCTGACACCTTCCGGGCAGACCTGACCGAGGCGGTCCGCGCCACCGGCGCCACGATTGCCTTCGACGCCATCGGCGGCGGCGACCTGGCGAGCATCTTGCTCTCCACCATGGAGTCCGTGGCCGCCGAAGGCGCCGGGTTCAGCCGCTACGGCTCGGACACCCACAAGCAGGTGTACATCTACGGCGGGCTCGACCGCAGCCCGACCACACTGCGGCGCGACTTCGGCATGAGTTGGGGCATCGGCGGGTGGCTGCTGACACCGTTCCTCGGACGCATCGGCGGCGAGGCGTCGGCCGTGCTGCGCCAGCGCGTCGCCGACGAGATCACGACGACGTTCGCGAGTGCGTACGGGCATCGCCTCACGCTCGAGGAGGCGGTCGATCCGGAGCAGGTACAGCGCTACGGAAAGATGGCCACCGGCGACAAGGCGCTGATCACGCCGCACGAGACTCGCTGACGGTCACCGCTGGCCATGTCGAACGCGATCCTTCGTGCGGCCGCTGATCTCCACGGCGCCATCCGTGCCGAGGTCGAGACGATGCAGGAAGAACGTCGACTCACCGCGCCGGTCGTCGCAGGCCTGAAGGGGGCGGGCGTCTTCGACATGGCTCTGCCTCCTGCGCTCGGCGGACCCGGCCTCGACCCACTGCAGCAGTTCGAGGTCGTCGAATCGCTGTCGATCGCCGATGCGTCGGTCGGGTGGTGCGCCATGATCGGCGCCGACTCCGGCTACTACCCCTGCTTCTTCGACGATGCGGTGGCCGAGGAGTTGTACCCGACACGGAACCTCGTCACCGCTGGAAAGATCGCTCCGGGCGGCCGTGCGGACCGGGTCGAAGACGGATGGCGCGTCACAGGCCGGTGGGACTTCGGGAGCGGTTCGACCCACGCCGACCGGTTCGTCGGTGGCGTGTTCCTGCACGACGAGGACGGTGAGCATCTCGTCGACGATCTCGGGTTGCCGCAGTGGCGTGCAGCCTTTCTCCCGGTGGACGAAGTCACCGTGCACGACACATGGAGAACGGTCGGGATGCGTGCGACGGCGTCGAACGACTACGAGGTCGTCGACGTGTTCGTCGCCGAGCACCATCTGTTCGACCCGCTCGGCCCGATGACGTGGGACGACCCCATCTGTCGACTTCCCTGGTGGTACCTCTGCAAGGTTGGCGGCGTGCTCACCGCCCTCGCTCGTCGCTCGATCGACGAAGCCGTCGCGGCCGCCACCGACAAGATGCTCATGCCGGAGTTCGTGCTCCTCATCGACCGGCCGGGCACGCTCGAGACCGTCGCCCGTGCCGAGGCGAACGCTCGATCCGCTCGGTCGTTCCTCCTCGACACGATGCACGACGTGTGGCAGCAGTGTGTCGCTGACGGCGACCTCTCACGCGAGGTCACTGCGCCGATGCGCCTGGCAATGGTGCACGCATCGCAGGTGGCGGTAGACGTGACCCGCTCGATGTTCGACCTGCTCACGACCTCGGCCATCCGCGCCGATTCCATCCATGCTCGACTCATGGCGGACGCCGCCGTGGCCAACACCCATGTCGCCACGAGCCACCGCTCGTGGGTGCCGCTCGGTGCGCGGCTCGCCGGACGACAACCGACGGGACCGACGGTGTTCATCTAGCCCTCGTCCGGGTAGCGCTCCGCCAGCTCGCTCAGCAGCGACAGACATTCGGCTGCGCACTGTTGGATGATGTCGGCGACCGGCTCCACGGATTCGATTCGACCGGCGACCTGGCCGCTCAGCGCCAGGCTCGCCTCCATGTCGCCGCCGAAGTAGAGGTCCATGGTGCTGCCGATGAGGGCGGTCATGGCGTTGGTCTCGGTGTCGTGCTCGAGCGCCTCGCTCTTGTTGGTCCGCAGGGCGCGGAGCGCTGGTGACGTGTGGCGATTGAGGAACACCGTGTCGGTCTCGGCCGCGTCGATGATCGCCCGCTTCCAGTTCTCGTGGACCGGCGACTCGGCGGCGGAGACCATCCGTGTACCCATCTGGACGCCTTCAGCGCCGAGGGCGAGCGCGGCTGCCATCGTGGGTCCGTCGACCATGCCGCCGGCGGCGATGATCGGGACGTCGACCTTCGACCGGATGAGTGGCAGCAGCACCATCAGCGCAACGTCGCGTGGATTCTTGAAACCGCCTCCCTCGCCGCCCTCGACCACCAGTCCGTCGACGCCGGCGTCGACGGCCTTGAGCGCGCCGTAGAGCGTGGGCACCACGTGGAAGACGGTGAGGCCAGCGTTCTTCAGTAGACCCGTGTACTTCATCGGATTGCCGGCCGACGTCGTCACGAACTTCACGCCCTGGTCGATCACGAAGTCGACGATGCCTGGGTCCCGGACGAACGCCTGCGCGATGTTGACGCCGAACGGCTTGTCGGTGAGATCGCGCATCTTGGCGATCTCGGCCTTGACGGCTTCGAGTTCCCCGCTCGAGGTCTCGATGATGCCGAGCCCGCCGGCGTTCGAGACGGCAGATGCCAGCTGCGCCCGCGCGATCCAGCCCATCGGGGCCTGCACGATCGGGATGTCGACCCCGAGCAGTTCGGTGATGCGGTTACGGAACACAGGTGCCATCCGGCGATCCTTGCCGATCAGGCACAGCTGACGCTCCTCGAGCAGGAACGGGGATGCGCCGATGTCGGGGACAGTGTCGACCACCATGGAGTCCATGAGCGCAACGCCCGGTCCGGTCGTTCGGCGCGTGCGCTTCACCTGGCCGGACGACTTCGACCCGGTTTGGACCGCTCGACCTGAGCTGGCGATCTCTGCCAATGCAGTGTCGCTCCTGATGCCGTACGTCGAGCCCTATGTGGTCGATGCGGTGGCGGACGTCGTCGGTGACCTCGAGGGCGACCTCGCCATCGAAGCTGCAGCCTTCGTGCGCCAAGAGCGACAACACCATGGTCAACACCGACGTTTCAACGATCGGATCGTCTCGCGCTTTCCCACCCTTCGTCGAGTCGAGACGTTGATGGCCTGGACGTTCGGTCTGCTTCGTCGGCGAGCGTCGGCTCGATTCGGCCTTGCGTTCGCGGCCGGATTCGAGACGGTGGCGTTCTCGGCGGCACGATGGACAGCGAGCCGGCAACGGCGCTTGTTCTCCGGTGCTGATCCGACTGCGACGTCATTGTTCCTGTGGCACCTCGCAGAGGAGGTCGAGCACAAGGGTGTGGCGCACGACGTCTACGAGCAGTCGGGGGGTGGGCGGATCCGTTACGTCTTCGCCATGACATTGTCGATGCTCCTGCTCGCGGGGTTCACGTCGCTGGGAGCCCTTTCGATGCTCTGGACGACTCGGCGGATCTTCAACCCGCTGGCCCACTTGCGCATGCTCGTGTGGTCGATCAGCTTCCTGTTCGAACTCCTGCCGAACATGGCGATCTCCTCGTTGCCAGGTCACCATCCGGATCAGTTCGTCGATCCGATGTTCTTCGGCATCGACCTCGACGACCTGGACGACGCCTCGCCTCTACGTTGAAGGCATGGATCTCGCTGCACTCCTCGCCCTCGGTTCTCGTGTCGGAGAGCGCCTCGTGGAGCGGGGAGAGACGGTTGCCGTTGCCGACGGTTCGTCCGGCGGCCTGATCTCGACGGCGTTGCTGGCTCGTCCGGGCGCGTCGGCGTACTACCTCGGCGGGGCGACGATCTACACCGGGCCGGCGGCGAAGGGACTGATCGCGGGCTCCGTCACGGCTCCTGCTGGTCTCCGCGGCGCGAGCGAGCCGTGGGTCCAGTACTTGTCGGAGTCGATCGCCGTGCGCGTCGGCACGACCTGGGGAATCGGTGAGGGTGGGGCGTCGGGTCCGTCGGGCAACCCGTACGGCGATCCACCGGGACACGCGTGGGTTGCTGTCCACGGCCCGAGTCGCGCGACACGTCATGTGCTGACCGGCGACGACGATCGAGCACGGAACATGGTCGCGTTCGCAACCGCCGCGCTCGATCTGTTCACCGAGATGCTCGACCGCTGAGAGACGTCGTCACGCCCGCTTCGGTGTCGTCCGACGACCGGTGCCGAGCTACTCGAAGTGGCCTCGTGACCCGCAACCGGGACCGCAGACCGCCCCGCTCCGCTCCGCTCCGTCAGGGCTGGACGTCGTAGGTCGCCAACTCCTCGTCGGTGGGGGCATCGTAGCGGTCGCACCACTCGTCGAGTTCCGCCCGAGTGATCGAACGCGACGCCCACTTCCCTTCGAGGTCGCGTTCGACGATCCTCCTCCACAGTTCATCGACCGGAGCGGTCACGTGGCGCAGATGGACGAGGGCGTCGACCGCGCGGGCAGCGTCCCGCAGAGCATCTCGCTCCTCACGCGTCCAGACACCCCATTCGATGACCACGTTCTCGCCACCGATGAGCAGTGTGCGTGCGAGCTCCCATTGCAGCTGCTCGATGCGGGACCGGGCGCCCGCATCCCAGAGGTCGATCCCCGACGCCATCATCCAGTCGTCCGGACACATCCGAGCCGCAGGCATGGACGCCGCCAGGTCACGCGCGAGCGTGGTCTTCCCGCTGCCAGGAAGTCCCGTGATCACCACGAGTCGTCCCACGTCGGTCCCGTCGCCCCTCACGGCTCCACGTTCGCACAGCCGGGGATCGGAAACGGGCGCCCCGGGACTCCTCGAGTTCTGCATCCTCGGATCAGACTGATCGGGCGTCGATCCATCCTGCGATCAGATCGGCGACCTGGTCCCGCCCGCCCGTCTCGAAGTAGTGCTCACCCGGGAGGAACTCGAGTGTCTTGTCCTCCGACGCGAGTACGTCATGGACGGCGCGCGCATCGGACCGATAGACGCCCCGGTCGGCAGTCGACTGGACGACGAGCGCGGGCACATCGATCCGCCCGAGGTGTGGAGCGCCGCCGCACTGCGATTCGCGAAGGCTCCACATCGACAGCCAGGAGCGGAGGGTGCACGTCGCAGCCAAGCCGAACGGTGTCCGGTTCGCGCGGGATGCGTCGCCGCCATAACAACCGACGTCACGGTCCGAGGGATCAATGGTGAGGTCGACGAATCGCGGGTCGGCCCAGGTGCGGTGGACGTTGAACACGCGGTCCCATGTACCCGCGGCTGACAACCGACCGAGCTCGTCGATGGCCCACTCGGTGATCCGATGGTTCCGAGCCTCCTGCGCTGTGCGGTAGCGCTCGAGGAACTCGAGCTCGAGCGGAGCAACTCGGCCGTCAGCGAAGAGGTCGAGATCCGGATCGATGGACAGGGGATCGGTCTCGTCAATGACCGACGGGTCGAGCCACGCAGTCAGGACGTCGGGGCGGCCCGGATGCGCATTGAGCGACACGTACAGATCGGCGGCCGGGAGTTCGAGCGCGGCCTCGGGAAGGGTCAGGTCGCGAGCGGGCGAGATGCTCGGGTCCGTGGCCTGCGATTGGTAGGCGCCCATGAGCGACCCGCCGCCGGAGTTGCCCAGGAGCACGACGGTCTCGACGCCGGCCGATTCACGCAGCCACTGCACACCGGCTGCGATGTCGACCAGTGCGTGCTCGAGCAGGAAGTAGGCGTCCTGGCCCCGGTAGCGGGTGTTCCAACCGAGGAAGCCGATGCCACGCTCGGCCAGGAATGGTGCGATGTAGTGCTCGCTGAAGTCGACGCTGTAGTGCGTGGCGATGCATGCGACCTTCGGGTGCGCTCCGGTGGGTCGGTGATAGAGGCCTTGACACGGATGACTGCCGTGGCCGGCCACTGCCGATGTCGCCGAGACGGCCGCGACCCACTCGTGCTCGATGGCTGACATGGCGTCAGCCAGCGACCGGGCCGACCCACACCTGCTGGGCATTCACGAACTCGTGGATGCCGTGCGGGCCGAGCTCGCGTCCGTAGCCCGAGCGCTTGATGCCGCCGCTCGGCAGTCGGGGGTCGGTCTTGACGATCCCGTTGACGACGACTTGGCCCGCCTCGATCTCCGATGCCATCGCCTCGCCCCGTTCGGTCGACGTCCAGACGCTGGCCGCGAGCCCGTAGGGCGTGTCGTTGGCGATGGCCAGTGCGTGTTCGGCCGAGTCGGCCTTCAACACGGTGGCCACCGGACCGAACGTCTCCTCGGTGCACGCCGTCATGTCGTTGGTGACGTCGGTGAGCAACGTGACCGGGTAGAAGAAGCCGTCGCCGTCGGGGATCTGGCCACCGAGGCGACACGTGGCGCCGGCATCGACCGTCGCCTGCACCTGCCGATGCAGTGCGTCGCGCAGGTCGGCTCGGGCGAGTGGACCAACGTCGGTCGACGCGTCCCTCGGATCGCCGACCACGAGCTTCGACAACGATGCCTCGAGTCGGTCGACGAACTCATCGTGGATCGATGCTTCGACGATCAGTCGCTTGGCCGCGATACACGACTGGCCGGCGTTGATGGTGCGCGACGTGGTGATCGGCGGGATCGCCGCGTCGAGGTCGGCGTCGGCCAGAACGATGCACGGATCCGAGCCGCCCAGTTCGAGCACTGCTGGTTTGAGCTCGGACGCAGCGATCGATGCGACGATCGAGCCGGCACGGTCGGAGCCGGTGAACGACACCGCTCGCACGCGAGGGTCGCGGATCGCAGCCTCGACGCCGGGCGTCTCCACCAACAGCGCCTGCATGATCCCGGAAGGCGCGCCGACCGACTCGTCGAACAGTCCGGCGATCGCCTGCGCGCACTTCGGTACGTGGGGGTCGTGCTTCATCACGCAGGTGTTGCCCGCCATGAGCGCGGGAGCGCAGAACCGGAAGGCCAGCCAGAACGGCGCGTTCCACGGGAGAATTCCGAGGATGGTTCCGAGCGGGAGATGTTGGACGTAGCTGTGGGTGGCGTCCGAGCTCAGCTCGAGCGGAGCCAGGTACTCCTCGGCGTGCTCGGCGTAGTGCTCGGCCGCCCACGCTGCTTTGGTGACCTCGCCGATCGACTCCTTCATCGGCTTGCCCATCTCCTCGGTCATGAGCGGAGCGAGCGTGTCCATCTCGTCGCGCATGCGGTTGGCCACGGCGCGGAGCACGTCGCCGCGCTCCTTGAACGATCGGCCTCGCCACTCGTCGAATGCATCGGCGGCTCGTCCGATCACATCGGCAGTGCCCGCTGCGTCGAGACTCGGGATCTCCTCCACGACGGTGCCGGTGGTCGGGTCGGTGACGGTGAGCACTAGGAGATCTCCTCGGAGGGAACGGCGGAAAGGGTGGCGGTACCGGGTGTCGAAGACGGGGCGATGACGAAGTCCTCGGAAAAGTCGAAGAGGGACTCGCAGCCGTCGTCGGTGATGCGGATCGTGTCGGAGATGCCGACGGTTTTGTCACCGTCGACGCCCCACATCCAGGGGATGACATGGAAGGTCATGCCTTCCTCCAACACGGTGAAGTCGCCGGGGTTGAGACTGAGGATGTAGCCCTCGTCCCAACTGGGCGGGAAGGCGATGCCGATCGAGTAGCCCGACCGGGTCACGAGCCGGGCACCGACCTCGTTGTCGCTGATGATGTTCCGCACGAGGCTGTCGGCGTCCGACACGGTCATCCCGGGACGCATCATCGACCGGAGTTCCGACAGCGCGTACTTCATGCGGTCCTCGGCCTTGCCCATCGAGTCGGACTTCTCGCCGACCACTGCCGTACGCATCATGGCTGTGTGATATCTCCGGACGCAGCCGCCGACCTCGAGGAAGACGTGCTCGCCCGGCTGGACTTCGCGGCCCTCCCATGTGGCGTGACCGATCATCGACCGTGGTCCCGAAGTCACGTACGGCATCACCGCGGGGGCCTCGCCGCCCGCGCGGAACATGGCGGCCGCGATCTCGGCTGCGATCTCGTTCTCGCTCACTCCGACGCCGACCGCGTCGAGCCCGGCCTGCATGCCGGCTTCGGTGGCGCGGGCTGCCTTCCTCATCAACTCGGTCTCGACCGCTGACTTGCGGGCGCGGCCCGCCTCGACGATGCCGAAACAGTCCATCAGGACGCCGTGCTCGAAGCTGGTGTGCACACGGTCCTGTTGGTACGCCGGGAAGAAGTAGCTGTTTCGCTCGTAGCCGACGTGCTTCTTCGCCAACCCGAACTCGTTCAGGCTCGTGATGAGCTGCTGGATGGCGTCGCCGGTGTCGGGATACGGGCGTGACTTCTCGAGCCAGGTGCGCTCGACGACGTTCGAGTCCTCCATGGCGCGGGTGATCATGAACGGCTCGTCGTCGAGGGGCACGACGAGCGCCTGGAAGAACGAGTAGCCGGTGGTCTGGTAATCGGTGAGATACATGAGGTTCTCGGGATCGGTGATCACGACCGCGTCGAGCAACCTCGCCTCCATCCGCTCGCGCAGTTCGTGGAGCCGGCGCTCGTACTCCTCGGCCGGGAACGTCATGTCATCGCGTTGCCTCACGACGAGACCGCCGTCGAGATCGCCTTCTCGAGGATGTCGAGACCCTCGGCCAGGTCGTCGTCGGGGATCGTGAGCGGCGGGATGAGCTTGATGACCCGACCGCCGGTTCCGCACGGACCGATGAGCAGACCGGTCTGGAATGCGGCGTCCTGCGTCGCCTTGGCGAGAGCGCCGTCGACGACGTCGACTGCCTGCATCATCCCGCGACCGCGGACCTCCCAGCCGCGCCCGTGCTGCTCGCTGATCGAGACCAACCGCTCACGCATGACCTCGCCCTTGCGCTTCACGGCGTCCATCAACGTCGGCTCGGTGAAATGGTTCAGCGCCTCGGCTCCGGCGACGAACGAGAGGCCCTGTCCGCGGAAGGTCCCCGTGTGCGCGCCGGGCGACCAGTGCGCGTCGACCTCGGGCTTGTTGAGGTTCATGGCGATGGGTGTACCGAAGCCCCCCAGACCCTTGGCCAGAGTGACGATGTCGGGGTCGAGTCCCATGCCGTCGAAGCTGAAGTACGAACCCGTTCGACCGCACCCGGCCTGGATGTCGTCGATGATGAACAACGCGCCGACGTCGTGCGCCAGCTTCTGCACCGCGTGCATCCACTCCTGGGTGGCCACGTGTACGCCACCCTCGGCCTGGATCGTCTCGACCATGAAGGCCGCCGGCGGGAGCTGTCCGCTCGAGGCGTCCTCGAGCGCAGCGCGGTAGTCGTCGATCGCCTGGATGCCGCCACCCGGGGCAGAGATGTTCGGGAGTCGGACGACGTGCTCGAGCGGGACGCCGGCCCACTTGCGGAACGCATCGTTCGAGGTGAGGGCCAGCGCGCCCAGAGTCATGCCGTGGAAACCATGGCTGAACGCCACGACGTGGTTGCGGCCGGTGGCGATACGGGCCAGCTTCAACGCGGACTCCACCGCGTTGGTGCCGGTGGGGCCCATGAACTGCATCTTGTGGTCCATGTCGCGCGGCTCGAGGATGATCTCGGCGAAACGCTCGACGAACGTGCGCTTGGTGGTGGTGTAGGTGTCGAGGCTGTGCGCAACGCCGTCTGCTTCGAGGAAGGCGATCATCGCCCGCTTCATCCGCTCGTCGTTGTGTCCGAAGTTGAGGACGCCGGCGCCGGCGAAGAAGTCGATGTACGAGGTGCCTGCCTCGTCGACCATGCGGGCGTTCGAGGCCGATTCGAAGACGGTGGGGTAGGCGCGGCAGTAGCCGCGGATCTCCGACTCGTGCGTCTCGAAGGGGGTCATGTCCATGAATTGCTCCTCAGGAATGGGTCTTGGCCGGCATGCCCGCCAAGTGGGTGAATACCCCGGCGACGGGGTCGATCAGTCGGTCGTTGAAGTCGTAGCGAGGGCTGTGGCACGGCTCACGGTGCCCGTTGCCGTCATCAGCGCCGACGAGCGCGAACGCGCCCGGGACCTCGTCGAGGTAGTAGCTGAAGTCCTCTGACGCCATGACGGGAACCAGGGTGTCGGTCGCGCTCCAGTCGTCTCCGAGGCGCGTGGTGAGCACGTCTCGGAGTTCGGCTGCAGGTCCGGGATGGTTGACCGTGGCGCCATACCGCTCGGTCGGAGTGACCACCGCTTCGACGCCGTGGGCGGTGGCAGTGGCGGTCACGATCTCGGCGATCGAGCGGAACACGACGTCTCGTTGCGCGGTGTCGCTCACCCGGATGCTTCCGGCCAACCGTGCGGTGTCCGGCGTGGTCGTGGCGCTGA
>JBBSLH010000108.1:0-11926 GCA_038255425.1 Acidimicrobiales bacterium | reverse complement strand
CGCCTTGGGGGTGAGCCGGTCGAGCCACTCGCTCGTCGTGATCGGCTGGTCGGTCTCGGGGTCGTTCCCGAATCCGCACCAGTAACCCTCGGACTTGATGTCCTCGTTGGGGATCGAGCCCTCGACCACGAGGACGAAGGGCTCGAGTTCGCCCCGATCGGCCTTGAAGAACCACTCGAGGAAGTCGTCGGCGCCGCCGGCCGGGCCGCACTCGAAGTCGATCAGCGGCCAGTGCACCGCGATCTTGGGCAGACCCGGGAGTGCACCCAGCGCGATCTCCTCGATGCTCGGCTGGGTGGCCGATGTCAGCGCGACCGAATCGCCGTCGCAGCTCAGACCAGCGTTGATCCACAGGATGTGGACGACGCCCTCGTCCTCCTCGGTGTCGCCCCCGGTCGGTGCATCGGTCGTCACGGACACGGCATTCCCCCTGGATCGGCAGAGGTGAGCCAGTTGGCCACCTCGCTGCGATTGTCCATCGCCGAGCGACGAACCTCAATGAGTGTGTTTTGCACCCACTCGGCACGGAACACCGCGATCGCCGCCGGATTCACTGCGATCGGGCCGCTGCAACGGCGGCCTGGCCGATGCTGATCGAGCCGTCGTTCGGTGTCAGTTGCTCGTGCACCAGCACCCGATGACCGCGTTCGAGCAGTGCTGACTCGATCACCTCGGTCAGCACCACGTTCTGGAACACACCGCCCGTGAGGACGACGGTGTCGATGCCGCTCGAGACGGCGACCCTGCTCGCGGCATCGGCGGCACCTCGTCCGAGCTCGGCATGGAACCCCGCGGCGAGCGCTCCTCGGTCGACCCCCGCGTCCCGGTCTCGCACCAATGCATGGACGAGCGGTGTCGGATCGAGCACGCCATCGACGAACGCGACGGTCCCCTCGAGACCGGGCGACGGAAGCTGTGCCGACCTCGCAAGCGCCTCGAGCTCGATGGCGGCCTGCCCCTCGTAGGTGATGTGGGTTCGTCCACACAGCAGGGCGCCGACCGCATCGAACAACCGACCGACGCTCGTGGTCATCGGCGCGTGGGCTGATGCGGCGACCCCCAACACGGCCTCGACCACCGACCCATCGACGACGTCGCCGACCGCAGCACCCCCGGCCCACACGGCTGCCATGCGCCAGGGCTCCCGGATGGCTGCCACACCACCGGGCATGGCGACGGGTCGCAGGTGCGCTGCTCGCTCGAACCCGACGAGGTCGGCCACGAGGACCTCGCCGCCCCAGATCGTTCCATCGGTCCCGTACCCGAGACCATCGAATGCCAGCGCGACCACCGGCCCGGTCTCACCGTGTTCGACCATGCACGCCGCGACGTGGGCATGGTGGTGCTGCACCTCGACGATCGGCAGCGACAGGTCATGGGCGAACTTCGTCGAGAGGTACTCCGGGTGCAGATCGCACGCGACGACCTCGGGGACGACGCCATGGAGGTCAGCGAGATGCTCGACCGCTTGGAGAAATGCCTCGTAGTTCGCGAGATGCTCCAGGTCGCCGATGTGGTGGCTGGCGACGACCAGACCCTCCTTGGCCACCGAGACGGTGCTCTTCATCTCTGCACCGACAGCGAGGACATGTGCCGTGGACGACACGGGCAGCGGTATCGGTTGCGGCGCGTACCCGCGCGATCGACGGAGCACCTGGGTGCGGACACCCGTGGCTCGCACGACCGAGTCGTCGCAACGGATGTGGATGGGTCGGTCGTGTCCGAGCACCCCGTCGACGAGTGGCGCCAGACGGGCCGTCGCATCGTCGTCGAGATGCGCGATCGGCTCGTCGGAGACGTTCCCGCTCGTGAGGACGAGCGGTCGATCCACCTCCCGGGCGAGGAGATGGTGCAGCGGCGTGTACGGAAGCATCAGCCCGAGATCCGGGAGGCCGGGCGCAACGCCGTCGGCCACGGCACACCCGTTCCGTCGAGGAGCGAGGACGACGGGACGGACCGAGGACGAGAGCGCCGCCACCGCGTCGCCGTCCAGATGACACATCGTCGCCGCGACATCGAGGTCGGCGACCATCACCGCGAACGGCTTGTCGTCGCGAGATTTCCTCTGCCGGAGCGTCGCGACCGCGCGCTCGTCGGTCGCGTCGACGGCCAGGTGGAATCCGCCGAGGCCCTTGATCGCGACCACCGCTCCGGACCGCAGGGCATCCACGGCGTGCGTCAATGCTTCGCCACCGACGACGTCGCCGGACCACCGCAGCGACGGTCCGCAGTCGGGGCATGCATTGGGTTGGGCATGGAAGCGGCGATCGGTCGGGTCGTCGTACTCGGATCGACACGGCGGACACATGGCGAATCCGGCCATGGTCGTCGCCGCACGGTCATAGGGAACCGACCGGACGATCGTGTAGCGGGGGCCACAGTTCGTGCAGTTCGTGAACGGATAGCGGTGCCGGCGGTCGGCCGGATCGAGGATCTCGGCGACGCACGCGTCGCATGTCGCGGCGTCGACACTCACCGCAGCGTTCGGCGCTGCCGATCCATCGCTGGTGACGATGACGAAGCCGCCGTCAAACGAGAACTCTGCAGGGGGCGACACCGGGGTCGACCGGACAGACAACACACGGGCGAGGGGCGGCGGTCGAGTGGCGAGACGTTCCTCGAAGCAGGCGACGGCACATTCGTCGCCGCTCACGTCGACGAGCACGCCGTCGCTGTCGTTGCGCACCGTTCCCACGAGCCCCAACTCGCTCGCCTCGCGATGCACGAACGGGCGGAAGCCGACGCCCTGGACCGTGCCGGTGATGCGAACAGAACGACGAACGATCATCGATGCCAGCGTCAGCAGATCCGGGGCAGGGGGTCGCCGACGAGCATGTCCACGATCCGCGTGCTGCCGAACGACGTGCGCAGGACCACGATGCCGACCGGGTCGTCGACGACCTCGCCGATGATGGCGGCATCGACTCCGGACGGATGCGCTTGCATGGCGGCGAGGGCAACGTCGGCAGACTCCTCCGGCACCACCACCACGACCTTGCCCTCGTTGGCGACGTACAACGGGTCGATCCCGAGCAGGTCACACGCGCCGGTCACCACCTGCTTCACCGGGAGCGCCGCCTCGTCGAGGACGACACCCAGTCCGGTGTCGTGACTCAACTCGTTGCACACGGTGGCGACACCACCGCGCGTGGGGTCTCGCATCCACCGCGTCTGCGGCACGGCATCGAGGACTGCGGCCACGAGCGATGCGACCGATGCGGAGTCCGACCGGATGTCGGCATCGAGTGCCAGGTCGCCACGAGCGAGCATGACCGCCATGCCGTGGTCGCCCATCGTGCCGCTCATGAGGATCCGGTCGCCGGTGTGGACCTGGTCCGGGCCGAGACGCCGTTCCGGTGGAATCACCCCGACCCCGGCGGTGGTGATGTAGACGCCGTCAGCGGCACCACGTCCGACGACCTTGGTGTCACCAGTCACGATCGTGACGCCCGCACTCGCCGCGGCCTCGGCCATGTCGTCGACGATCTCGCGGAGCTCCGCGACGTCGAAACCCTCCTCGATCACGAACGCGGCCGAGAGCCACTGCGGTCGTGCTCCCTGCACCGCCAGATCGTTCACCGTGCCGTGGACGGCAAGGGCCCCGATCGATCCACCGGGAAAGCGGCGGGGATGGACGACGTGCGAGTCGGTCGAGAACGCGACCCGTTCACCACCAGGGAGGTCGAGAACCGCGGAGTCGTTGGCCGGTCCCGGGTCGTCGCCGGCGAACGCCTGACGGAAGACGTGGTCGATCAGCGCCGCCGACGCCTTGCCGCCGGCACCGTGTGCCGAGGTGACGACGTCATCGATGAAACGTGGACGTCGGCGGCGGAACGCCTCGATGCGATCGAGGACCTTGCCCTCACGCTCGGACTGCTCCTCGATCGACTCCCTCATCGGTCGTCCTCCACTTCCTGCTCGCGGACTGCGGCCCAGAGTTCGAACGACAGCGCAGACTGGCTCTCCTGGATGCGGTGCACGCTGTCGGCTCGCACCACCAGGGAATGCTCCACGGAATCAGACGCCGCCATCTCGCCTCCGTCGTACCCCGACAACGCCACAGTGAGCATCCCGATCTGCGCGGCGTGTTCCAACGCGAGCAACACGTTGCGCGAGTTGCCACTGGTGGAGACGCCCATCGCGATGTCAGCGGCGCCGGCATGCGCGATGAGCTGGCGTACGAACACCAGGTCGAACCCGACGTCGTTGCCGAGCGCGGTGAGGACGGCTTGGTCGTCGACGAGACATCGCGCGGGGCGCCCCTGCCCGATCGGAGGGCGCCGGAACAGCTCGGCGATCCCGGCCGCATCGGTGGAACTGCCCCCGTTCCCGAACGTGAAGAGACGACCGCCGCCGACGAACCGTTGGGCCATCGCACCTGCGGTCGCACTGATCGCGTCCGCCATCGCGTCGGACGACGAAGCCTGGAGCGTCTCGCTCTCGATCGACTTGGCGACGGCGGAGGCCGCGAGGTCGTCGAGCAGCGCGGTCGGGTCGTCACCGTCTCCCCCGAGAAAGGGATAGAGGAAGTCGGTCCGCTCCGTCATCTGCACTCCACACGCTCGATCGCGGTGCCCGCGTGCACCAACACGAGATCGCCCACCTCGACCTCGCCGACCAGCGTGGTCTCGACGGTCTCCGGCCCATTGGGCGTGATCATCGTCGCCAGTCCGTCGGCCAGCACCTCCGCCACCTCGCCGAGATGCGCCACATCGCCGCACGTGATGCACACGTCGTCGACGCACTCGTCTGGACTTGTGAGCAGACCGGGATGTTCGAAGCAGATGTGCGTGAGCTCCCACAGCAGGTGGTAGCGCAGCACGAGGCGGCCGTCGTGACGGGCGGTCTGGCCGTCGTCGTCGAGCCAGAGCAGGTGATCCACGGGCTCCTCCGGCCGATCGCCAGCGCCGAGCCAGATCGTGGTCGCACCCCAGGCAGGTGCTCGCCGGGCCACGTCGTGCGACGCCGCACACGACCCCGGCCCGATGAGCACGATGATGTCGCCCGTACGCACGTCGGTGCGCAGCACGGGCACGGGATCGCTCGACGCCACGCTGGTGGCCGGAAGCGCCCGCGACCCCATGACCACGGGATGGACGAATTCGACCGCGACATGACGCCCGTGCTCGGGCCACGACGGCGCGACGCACCACATCGAGGCGCCGGCGTCGAACCGTCTCGCCATCGTCAATGCCGCTCGGGCGAGCTCTGCCCCTCGATCGAGGTCGAGCGCCATGCCCCGACGAGCAGTGCCGGATGCTGTGGTGTCAGTCATCGCGCACACAGCGGCTGAACGACCGCTGGTCTCGTCGATCGGTACGGTGCGCACCTCGCGACCGGAGCCAGAGGGGAGGTCCCGAATTGGCCGACGACCGACACGATCAGGTGCCCGACGATGACCGAACGCACCTCGCCGTGCTCGAGGCCGTCGTCGGCTCGATGCCCGATGCCGCGTTCGGCATCGACGTCGACGGGAGTGTCATCTCGTGGAACCGGAGTGCCGAGCACATCTTCGGTTGGTCCCGCGACGAGACGATCGGGCATCCGATCCACCGTCTTTTCCGCGTCGCGGACGCCCCCACCATCGACAGCTTCCTGACCGCAGTCGGGAACGGCGACGAGGTCGATCGGTACGAGATCGACGTCGACCGAAAAGGTGGTGTCCAGATCCCGATCGCGCTGTCGTTGCATCCCGCCATCGACCGAGCGACCGATCGTGTCGTTGCCCTGGCAGCCGTGGCCCACGACATCACCGAGCGGCGCATCGCCCAGGCGACGATGTCCGATCTCGAGGCCAGGGTGCAGGAGGGCGAGTCGTCCGCCCACATGGGACGGTGGTTGTGGGACACCGCCTCGGGCACCGTGCAGTGGAGTATCGAAGCCCATCGGATCCACGGTGTCCAACCCATCGACTTCGGGGGCGATCTCGATGCGATGCTTGCGTTCGTCACGCCCGAGGACCGCAGCCGGGTCGGCGCTGCGATGCAGAAGTCGGTCGACGAGCGCCGACCGTTCGACGAGGACTACGTCATCGTCCGACCGGACCGGACCACGTGCCACGTCCACTCCCGGGCGGAGCCGGCAGTCGGTGGAAATGGTGAGGTCGTCGGACTCCGAGGAGTGCTCACGGAGTTCTGATCGTTGCGCCACCGTGGTCAACCGGGCCCAGCGAGGAGACGAGATTCTTCTCTCGGCACCCAGTCAGCGTCGACATGCAGTCGGACCGTGACATCGGGATAGATCCGCAGCATCAAGACGGTCGGGAGCTCGATGCCGAAGTCGCGGATGTCGAAGACGTGGTCACCCGAGACTGACAGCCGCTCGCCGTCGGCCAGCCCGACTGCCACCACGCCGTCGACGTCGCGTTCGACCCCGTGGAGCGAGACGGAACCGGACAGTCGGAATCGGCCGTCGACGCCAACTGCGGCACAGGCCGTGAGCTCGAGCGCAGCGACCGGGAACTTCTTCGCGCCCATCCGCCGAGCCAGTTCTGCGTCGTACAGCGCGTTTCCCGAACGGAGCCGGTCGATCGGGATCTCGACGTGGGCCGACGGCGTCGGCGTGTCGACGACGGCGCCGTTCACGACGTCGGCCTCGACCCAGCCCGCCACGTCGAGCGCACCGAAGGTGATCGGACCGACCGTCGACCGGGCCTCGATCAGCACCGCGGACCGATCGGCCACCAGCTCGAACCGGTGACGTCCGTCGGCGATGGGGCCCCGAACGAGATGACGATCACCGACGGCGAGATCGATGTTGTCGTGCGAATCCACGAGGCGCGGGCGCTGGTCGTGGTCGTAGGTGGTCGACACGCTGGGGATGCCACAGCCGCCGACGGCGACGAGTCCCCGGCCTGCCTCGGCGATCAACGCATCCACGGACCCGGATGCCGTGTATCGACGGATCACACCATCGAGCACATCGCGCTCGTCCTTGATCACGCCCATCCATGAACTCAGCGCGCGGATGCCCTTCGCGGTGATGCCGTACACGCGGCGCGGCGACCCGGCCACCTGATCCTCGCTCCAGTCCTCGACCAGTTCGTCGTCGGCGAGCTGCCCCAGCGCGCGGTAGACGCTTGGCCGGTCGACCGTCCCGAACCGCAGCTCCTGGACGTCCTTCACCAACTGGTAGCCGTGACTCGGCTCCTCGGCGATGAGCAACAGCAGGGCAGGGAGCAGGAAGTTCCGGGGTGGCGCGAAATCGAACCGAGCGTCGGCGCGGCCACCCGAGGACATCAGGAATCGCCGCCCCCGCCGCGCTCTCGCAGCCAGTCACACCACGCATCCAGCCCGACGCCCGTGCGCGCACTCGTCTCGATCACCCGCACGGTCGGGTTGACCCGCCGCAGGTGTTCCCTGAAGCAGCTCATGTCGAAGTCGAGGTGCGGCAGCAGGTCGATCTTGTTCACCAACACCACGTCGACAGCCCGGAACATCACCGGGTACTTGCTCGGCTTCTCCTCACCTTCGGTGATGGCATAGACCATCGCTCGAGCGTGCTGGCCGACGTCGAACTCTGCGGGACACACGAGGTTGCCGACGTTCTCGATCAACAACAGATCGAGCTGGTCGAGCGTGAGTCGATCGAGGCCGGAGCGGACCATCACCGCGTCGAGGTGGCACTCGCCTCCGAAGCCCGCGCCGGTGTTGACCAGGGCGATCTCCGCTCCGAAGCCCTCGAGCGCGTCGGCGTCGATGCTGGTCTCGATGTCACCCTCCAGCACCCCCACCTGAGCCTCACCCTCCAGCAGCGCGAGCGTTCGGCGGAGCAGCGAGGTCTTTCCCGCGCCGGGTGACGACATGATGTTCACGGACCAGAGCCCGGCAGCATCGAAGCGCGATCGATTGGCGGACGCAACGCTGTCGTTCTCGGCGAGGATGTCCTCGAGCACTGCAACGCGAGCGACGCCGGTCTCGGTGTAGCCGCCGTGGTCGCCGACATCATGAGAGTGGGTGTGGGTCGAACCGTCGGGATGACGATGGAAGCGTCCCATGTCAGCTCGCTTCCTCGACGACGTCGAGTGCTGCGATCTGGAATTCCTCACCCGAGACGACCTCGACGTCGGCGCTGTCGCATTCCGGGCACAGCAGGCTCACCTGGTCGAGACTCGTCGTGGCTCCGCACGGACGGCAGACGATCACGGCCGGGACCTGCTCGACCTCGAGCGTCGCCCCGGCGAGGTCGGTGCCATCGACGAGCACCTCCCACGAGAAGACCAGGGACTCGACGACGACCTGGCGGAGATGACCGATGCGCACGGTGACGCTGCGGACCTCTCGGTGGTCGGCGTGGCGGCGCGCAGTGTCTGCGATGGCATGGCACAACGAGAGCTCATGCATGCAGACGATCCTTTCCGAACCACGTTGTAACACGTGACCGACCGCGCCTGCTCGCGGAACGGGATCATGCGGCAGTGGTCAGAGGAGCACCTCGACGAGGTACGGACCGTCGGTTGCCAGCCCGCGCTCGAGACCGGCACGCAGTTCCGCCAGCGACGTCGCCTGCATCCCTTCCACGCCGAAGCCTTTCGCCAGCGCGACCCAATCGGGTGCGGGATCCGACAGATCGGTGAGCGACCTGGCCTGCGGGCCGGCGTCGTCGTGGCCCGTGCGATGCAGCTCCATCTGGAGGATCCGATAGGCGCGGTTGGCGCAGACGATGACGGTCACGTCGAGCGATTCACGGGCCATCGTCCACAGCGACTGGAGCGTGTACATGCCGGAGCCGTCGGCCTGGAGGGCGATCACCTTGCGTTCAGGCGCAGCGACTGCGGCGCCGACCGCGCAGGGCAGTCCCTGCCCGATGGCACCACCGGTGAGCGCGAACGCTTCGTGGGGCGCCGCACCTGCCGACGCGATCGCCCACCCGAGTCCTGAGGTTGCCGACTCGTTGACCACGATCGCACCTTCCGGCTGGAGAGCGGCGACCATCGCCCCCATGGTCATCGTGTCGAGGTCTCCCGTGGGCACCGTCGGCGGAGCGTCCGTGATGGACACCGAGGAGCGACCGGCACCGAGTGCGGCACGCAACGGTTCGAGACCCTCGCCTGCGCGGACGCCAGCCGGCGCGATCGCGATGACCTCGCTGGTCTCCGGGAGCAGACGACTCACGCCGAGCTTCTGGTAGCCGAAGAACGCGACGGGGTCGGTGGTTCCGGCGACGATCAGCGTGTCGACGTCGGCGAAGACGTCGAGGGCCTGCTCGGGGAAGTAGGGAACCGCATCGAAATGCGGCACGCCACTGCCCTGTTCGAGCACCGCCGGGAAGGTGTCGATCCACACCGGACAGCCCGTCGACGCGTTGATCGCCGCCGCCTCCTCGAGGTCAGCACGGCGCAGGACTCCTCCGAGGAGCAATCCGACTCGTTTTCCACTGCGGAGTTCAGCTGCAGCTCGACCGACCGCGTCGACGTCGACGGTGAACCCCTCGACCTCGACGGTTGCCTCGGACACGTCGTGCACCTTGGCCTGCCCCCAAGCAGCGTCCTGGGGGAAGATCACGGTGGAGACTCCGGTCGGTGGAGCCATCGAGGCAGCGATCGCCTCGCGCATGGTCGTGCCGGCGTGGGCGCCGGACGGCACGGTCGCGAGGTGTCGGGAGACCGGGCGGGCGAGTGAGTGAATGTCGCTCGTGAGCGGCGCATCGACGCCGACGTGCCAACTGGCGTGATCCCCGATCAGGTTGACGATGGGCGTGTGGGCCCGCCGGGCGTTGTGCAGGTTGGCGATGCCGTTCGCAAAGCCAGGACCGAGGTGGAGGAGCGTCAGCGCAGGCCGTCCCGTGACCCTCCCGTACCCGTCGGCGGCACCCGTGACGACTCCCTCGAACAGGCAGAGCACCGCACGCATCGACGGCACTCGGTCGACCGCGGCCACCAACTCCATCTCGGTGGTCCCGGGATTGGCGAAGCAGACCTCGACCCCGGCCCCGACCGCGGTGCGAAGTGCGAGCTCTGCACCGTTCATGTGTCCTGCTCCATGCGCCTCGGATCGTTGTCGACCACGTAGCCGACGTCCTCCAACTGCGAGCGCATACGCGCCGCGCTCTCGAGGTCGCGGGTCTCCACCAACAGCTCGATCTCGGTGACCCGTGCCGAGTGGATCCCGAACTCGCGATGGTGCGTGAGGTCGATGATGTTCCCACCGGCACGACCCACGGCAGCAGTGAGTGCGCCCAGCGCACCCGGCGTGTCGGGCACGTCGACGACCAGACGGCTCAACCTTCCCGTCCGTGCCAGACCGCGCATGATCACCGACGACAGCAGGCGCAAGTCGATGTTGGCGCCAGACAGGACCAGGCCCACCGATCGGCCGGCGTAGCGATCGGGCTCGTTGAGCAGTGCGGCCAGCGGCGCCGCGCCCGCGCCTTCGGTCACGACCTTCTCGACCTCGAGGAACCAGACGACGGCTTCTTCGATGGCTCGCTCCGGAACGGCCACGACGTCGTCGGCGAGTGCTCCGATGATCTCGGTCGTCAAGACACCAGGCGTCTTCACCGCGATCCCCTCGGCGATCGTGGGCCCCCACTCGGCCGGCGGCTCCGACGTGGGCCGCTTCGTGGCGGCGATCATCGACGGGTACAACTCCGACTGGACCCCGATCAACTCGATGTCGGGTGCGATCCCGCGTGCAGCGACGCAGCATCCGGAGAACAACCCTCCACCGCCGACCGGCACGACGATCGCATCGAGGTCGGGCGCGTCCTCGATCAACTCGATCGCACACGTGCCCTGGCCTGCGATGATCAACGGGTCGTCGTAGGGAGCGACGAACGTCGAACCCTGTTCGGCTGCGATCCGCAGTGCGACCTCGGCGGACTCGTCGAGCGTCGCACCCTCGACCACGACCGTCGCACCGTTGTCCTCGGTCCTGCTGATCTTCATCGACGGCGTCGACTCGGGCATCACGATGGTCGACGGGATCGACAGCAGCGTCGCATGGTGGGCGACGGCCTGAGCGTGGTTCCCCGCCGACATCGCCACGACACCGAGCCGCCGTTCGTCCTCGTCGAGGGCGAGGAGTCGGTTGCGTGCGCCGCGTTCCTTGAACGAAGCCGTGTACTGGAAGTTCTCGAACTTCACCCACACGTCGGCGCCGGTGATCGCCGACAACGTGTGCGACCGGGTCGTCGGCGTCCGCAGCACCGCCCCACGGATCGCTGCCGCAGCGGACCTGACGTCATCGAGTGTGACGGGAAGTCGCGAATGCTGCACCGGCGCATCGTGACACGGGACGCCCGCTCCTCGCGTGACGCCACCGCCCGAGCCGACCCGGATGTGTCGCCCGTAGGATGACGTGATGAGCACCTACGAGACGCCCGAGTGGCATCCGGCCTTCGAGGAGTACTGCGAAGCCATCTGGGAGCTCGCCGAAGACGACATCTCCGTCATCCAGGCCCGCATCGCCGAGCGTCTCGAGATCAGCCGGCCCGCGGTGTCGGAGATGATCCGACGCATGGACGGTGAGGGCCTCGTCGACGCCGACGGGAGTCGCATCACCCTCACCGCCGACGGCAAGAAGCTGGCCGAACAGGTGGTCCGTCGCCACCGACTGGCCGAGCGCTTCCTGACCGACATCCTCGGCCTGTCATGGGCCGAGGCCCATCAGGAGGCCGGCAAGTGGGAGCACGTGATCTCCGACAACGTCGAGGCGGCCATCGACCGCCATCTCGGTTCGCCCACAACATGTCCGCACGGCAACCCGATCCCGGGATCGGACTACGACGCTCCCACGACGATCCCGCTGTCGGGCGTCGACGTCGGCGCGGCGTTCACGGTGAGTCGCATCCCCGAAGAGCTCGAGTTCACCCCCGGGTTGCTCGAGTTCCTGGAGGATGCTTCGGTGCTCCCTGGCACCACCGGTTCGGTCAAGGCCTCATCGCCGGACGGCACGACCACCATCGAGATCGACGGCAACGCCATCGG
>JBBSLH010000107.1:0-12049 GCA_038255425.1 Acidimicrobiales bacterium | reverse complement strand
TTCGGGACGCAGAGGTCGGGAGTTCAAATCTCCCCCACCCGACAAGGTAAACATGCAGGTCAGAGGCTATATTTTGGTTGGTCGAAGAATCTGACGTTGGTCTCTGCATCGCGCGGATATCGAGCGCGACGGGTCGATCTTGCTCCCGTTGCCGTCTGGGGGCCTTCCAACGTGCCGTTGGCGGCTGGGTGAATCATGTCGTTGACCTGCGGTTTCGCAGCGACCTGCTCGTCACCCCTGGTCCGCGGTTCAGGCGGGTCTGTTGATCCTCTGCGCAGGTGGACGGCGCTCTATTCGGCTGGATTGTCGAACATGTGGGTGAGCAATGCCCCGGCGGCCCACGTGGTGACGTCGACGATCTCGTCGGTGTCGAGGTGGTAGACGTCGGTCAGCACGTTGATCGCCTCGCCGCCGGTCACGAGTCCGAGCGCGGCTTCGAGTCGCTGGCGGTCCTGGTCGGGAAGCGTGTCGAGCGCTGGCGAGAGCACAGACGCGATCCACTGCACCCGTCGGCCTTCGCGTAGCGGTTCGTCGTGGCCGCGACCGTCCCGTTCGGCGGCGAGCCACTGGTCGAGGTAGTGCCGCTGGGCTGTCCGGTGCAGCGTTTGCTGTTCGATGCAGTGGCGGTTGAACGTAGCGATGAAGTCGATCAAGCGTTCCTGCGGCGAGGCCTCTTTCGGCAGTCGATCCAGCACTTGGTCTATCGGTTCGGTGTCGATCGTCACGCTGACTTCGAGCAACAATGACTCCTGGTTCGAGAAGTACCGGTACACGGTCTGGCGCGTCATGAGTGCCTCGTCGGCGACCTGCGCGATCGTCGGCGTCTCCCCGCGGTCGAGGATCGTCCTCGCCGCAGCGATGATGGCCGCACGAGTACGACGCTTCTGATTGGCCCGTCCAGAAGATTCGGACAAAGGGGCTTGACTTTCGGCGGCCATGAGCGTCATGTTACACAAGTCAAATAAAAGTACAAGCGTCACATGGTGTGGCGCAGCCGAACAAGGAGCACCCAATGCCGGGCCCGATCATCCTCAGTCCCGAGCAGGCCCCCGCCGCCCTCAACCTCGTGGGGGAGGAACTCACGTTCTTGGCCACGGGAGAACAGACCGGAAGCTACGAGATCTTCCATCAAGGCGGCCCCGAGGGCAGCGGCCCGCCGCCCCATCATCACGAGTGGGACGAAGCGTTCTATGTCCTCGATGGAACCATTGACTTCGGTATCGATGACCGGCAAGCAACCGCCACGGCCGGGACCTTCGTGCACGTGCCCGGCGGGTCGACGCATTGGTTTCGTTTCGGTGAGGGCGGCGGGAAGATGCTTTCGATGACGTCACGGTCCGGGGCGTCGGCATTCTTTACCCAGGTGAACGATGAGGTCTCACCGACCGAGCCCGACTTCGGCACGCTGGCGCGCATTGCCGGCGAACACGGTCTGACCATCCTGCCCCCGCCCGCATAAAAGACTGACGTTTCCCTGTGCTGGGCTTGGCGGACGTCCTTGGTGCGGAGCCGTCCCTCGACGAGGATTCCGCTCTCCGCCACTTGCGACCGAGCGTATCGACTTCGATACATTCAGTTGATAACATGGGCGGATGGAATTCGCCGCAATGCTGCGCCGGCTGCGATTGGCTGCAGGTCTGACGCAGTCGGACCTTGCTGATCGGTCGGGGATCGCTCGACCGAATGTGGCCGCGTACGAAGCAGGTCGGCGTGAGCCGAAGTGGTCGACGGCGGAGCGGTTGCTCGTCGCCGTCGATGTGCCGCCGGTCGTCGATGAGCCCTTGGAATGGCGATGGACGGCGACACGGCGTCCCTATGCCGTCGCGTCGAGGCTGTGGCGGCTCGCACCGCGCGAGGCGCTCAGGCAGGTCGACTTGGCGCCGCACCTGTGGTGGAGCGGTGCACCCAAGAGCGTCGATCTCTCGGTTCGAGCGGATCGACTCCGCGCGTATGAGATCGTCTTGCGCGAGGGGTCGCCCGACGACATCGTCGGCATGGTCGACGGTCTACTGCTGTGCGAGGCATGGCCCGACTTGGTCTTGCCAGCCGGAGCTCGCAGGGAATGGGAACGCACGATCGACGACCTCGGTGACATGGCGCCAACGGTTGCCGCATGACCACCCTTGATCCGAACCAACTCGAGGTTGCTCGCCTCCTCTTCTCACTGCCGTCCGCGGCGGGGTACGCGCTGGCGGGCGGATCGGCGCTACTGGCAGCCGGAGTCATCGACCGACCGACCCGTGACGTCGATGCCTTCGTCGCCGCTCGACCGGGACCATCGCCCGGAGATGTTCGGCCGCTCGCTGGCGACCTTGCGGCCGCGCTCGAAAGCGATGGCTGGAACGTGCAGACGATGCGTCTCCATGAGACGTTTGCTCGGCTCGTCGCAAAGCGCGAGTCCGGCATCGTCGAAGTGGACCTCGCGGTCGACTCACCGCCGCTGTTCGCCGTGCGCGACGTCGACGGCATCCCTCTCCTCGCGTTGGAGGATCTCGCGGCGCGCAAGATCCTTGCCATCCTCGACCGCGCCGAGGGACGCGACTTCACCGACCTGCTCGTCCTGGCCGATCGCTTCTCGCGAGCCGAGTGTGTGGTCTGGGCACAACAACTCGATGGAGGGGTCCAGGCAGCGGCCGTCGTTGACGCCTTCGGCAAGCTCGCCCGTCTCCGGGATCATGAATTGCCAACTGACGATCCCGATCGACTTCGAGCATCGTTCGAGGCATGGCGTGACGAACTCCGAACGGTCTGACCGACGACCTCTCGTTATCGCGCGGATTTCGCGCGGTCGCAGCCGTTCGCTCCCGTCCGCCAACGTCCAGAATCCAGCGCTGACCTGCCGTGTTCGTTCACCGACGTCCGTGGTCGTCCGGCTGCACTTCGTTCGGGACGCAGAGGTCGGGAGTTCAAATCTCCCCCACCCGACTAGCGGTAAAACCGCAGGTCAGGGTACATATTTCAGCTGATTGCCAGGACGTGATCCGTTTCGGGCTCCAGCGCATGTTGAAACCGGAACGAGACCGTACGATCTGCCGCCATGACCGACCCGTCCGTTGACCGCATCGGCGATCTGGTGGACGTATTGGATGCGGCACGGTTCACCGGTCGGCGCAGCATCCTCTCGGTGGTCGACGACGTGTTGGCTGGAGAGTCGTCGACCTCGGTCCTTCTCGTCCACGGCCTCGGCGGTGTCGGCAAGAGCGCGTTGCTCCGCGCCACGGCTCGCCGCGCGCAGGAAGCGGGACGCCGGGTGTGGACCATCGATGGTCGGACCATCGCCGGTGATCTCCCAGAACTCGAACACCGACTGGAAGGTGCGTTCGGTCGACCCGATTCGGTGGTACTCCTCGATGCCCTGGAGCACTCCCCGGCGCTCGAGGGGGCCATGCGCGAGCGGATCGTGCCCCGGCTCGGTGTCGGAGCGGTCGCGATCCTCGCTGGTCGAGAGCGCCCCGAGTCGGCGTGGCTCTCCTCGGGTTGGGAGCATGTCGCTCGCATCGTCGAAGTCGGTCCTCTCGACCGTGACGAGGTCCGGATGCTCCTCGCGCACCACGGCATCGTCGACCCCGCTCGTGTGTCCGCGATCGCCGACTGGAGCCGCGGTCTGCCGCTCGCCGTCGCAGTGGCTGCCGCTGCCAGATCAGGAACGGGTGAACCTGGTGACCTGGACACTCTCCTCGTCCAGCTACTGGGCGAGGACTCGTTGGAGCACGTCGATCGACGTGTCCTCGAGGTGGCGGCCATCGCGGTCGCCGTCGACGGCCCGATGCTCGAGGCCGTCCTCGGACACGAACACGGACGAGATGCCCATGGGGCATTGCGCTCGACGACGATGGCCGAGTCGGTGGGGGATCGGGTCGCGTTGCACGACATGGTGCGCCACGTGCTGCACCGACAACTCCGTGAGAAGGCGCCTGCCCGCCACCGGGAGCTGGTGGGACGGATCGCTGATCATCTACGAGATCGCGCCGCCGGCGGAGAACCAGAGCTGCTCGTCGAACTCGCCGAGTTGATCGATGACCCCGTGCTGCGGTGGGGACTGGTCGGCGACCGCACCCGATACCACGTCGATCGGGTCCGTGCCGGCGACGAAGCCGAAATCGGCAAGGCGCTGGAAGGGAGTCCGTGGTGGGAGTACGACCGCCGGTTCTTGCAGGACGCTCCCGATACGGTCGTCGTGGCCCGAGACCGATCCGGCACGATTGCCGGGTTCAGCATCGCAGTCATCCCGGATCGAGCACCTGCGTGGTCGCACGACGACCGAGTGCTCGCAACATGGCTGGAGGACGCCCGGGTTCGTGCGCCACACGGAGATGTCATCCTGTGGCGGCGCGAGTGTGATCTCGAGACCATGCGCGATCCCGGCGCCGACTCGACCGTGATCGCAGTCCTGAACGAGGCGGTCGTGCGGACCTGCGGGCTCGCCAATCCTCGCTGGTTCTACGGCGACGTCGACCGTGAAAACGAAGCGATGGTGAAGCTGTCGGAAGCGATGGGAGCACAACACGTGCCAGACGCACGGATCGTGGAGGGAGGAACGACAACCTCACTCCACGTCCTCGATCACGGTCCGGGCGGGTTCATTGCCGCCATCCACCGCTTGGTCCACGAGAGCCTCGGCCTCCCGCCACCGAAGACCGAACCCCCATCTCTCACCGAGGTGATCGACCACGTGCTGCGATCCTTCGACGACGACGCCGCCCTCGCAATGAGTCCTTTGGGACGAGGGAGCACTCCTGCGGCCAAGGCGTCCGGCGCTCGAGCAACAGTGCTCGACGCGGTCGACCGGGCCTTCGGCACTACCGAGCGGGACGCGCTCCTGCGGTTGGTACTCGAACGGGGCTACTTCGCACCGGACGCAAACCACGGAGTGGCTGCTCGATCGCTCCACCTCAGTCGCGCGACATATTTCCGCCGCCTTCGCGACGCTCGGGCGAGACTTGTTCGCGAGTTCGAGATGAGCGGCACGCTCAGCAACTGAGACCAACGTGAGACCGGTTCGTCGGCCAACGATGCCCGTCAGAGTCGTACAGTTTCCCGCCGACGTCGAATCGGACGGAAGACTCGACACACGCCCCTCAGGGAGAACACGAATGGACATCCGCGCCCTTGCCGCCGGAGCGCTCGTCGCCGGCACGCTCACCTTCGCTCCGACCGTCGTGGGTGCGGCGCCGGCGGACGAGGTGTTCGACGAAGAAGGCTCCTTCACCGTGCCACCCGGCGTGACCTGCATCGACGTGACCGCCATCGGCGGACAGGGCGGACGAGGCGCGTTCATCAACCCCGTGGGCGGTGGCTTGGGTGGCACCGGTGCGGTCGTGGAGGCTCGGCTGATCGTGACGCCGGGTGAGGTCCTGTCGATCGTCGTCGGCGGAGAGGGAGGCGACGGTGAGAGCAACGACGTGGACTCCGACGTCGGGTTCGGTGGCAATGGGGGCGGGGGCTACGGGCCCGGAGGCGACGGCGGTCAGGTGACGGGCGACGAGGTGTCCGGGGTCAGCGGGGGTGGTGGTGGCGGCGGGAGCGGCATCATCGATGGCGCGGTTCCGCTGGTCGTCGCAGGTGGTGGCGGCGGCGGCGGCGGCGGATTCCCCTCCAATCGTGGTGGTGACGGAGGCGACGCCGTTCTCGATGGCGGACCGGGAGAAGACGGTGCCGGACCCGCTGGGGCCGCCGGTGGTCAGCCGGACTCGGGTGGGACCGCCGGTGGCGACGCGGAGGATGTCGACGGCGGTCAAACGGCGAACCCGATCGGCGGCGGCGGCGGCGGCGGCGGATTCCCTGGAGGTCAGGCCGGGGGAAGTCGTCTGGATCCGGCAACGCCAGACAGCGGCGGCGGCGCCGGTGGTGGAGCTGGCGGCGGTAGCTACATCATCGATACGTTGGTTGCAGTTTCGGGGCAGGTGGGAACCGGCGGCGTGGGTCGGGGTTCGGTCACGATCGCATGGGACGACGCAACCAACGCCTGCGGGCCCACCGAGCCCACTGATCCGACGAAGCCAACCAATCCGACCGATCCCACCGTTCCAACCGATCCCACGAAGACGCCCGATGGTGGCGTCATCGGTGTTCGCCAAGCGCCCCGAGCAACGCCGGTAACCGCATCACCCCGCTTCACCGGCTGACCCGGTTCGGCAACGCCGGGGATCCTCCCGCAGGGCGCTTCGCCGTCCGCTCGGTTGCTTCTGCCATCCCACCCACGCGTGGGCCAGGTGGCGGTTCGGGACCGAATCCGTTCGCTCCGTCGGGCCCGGTCTCGGGCGGTCGCCCGATGGGACAGGGCGTTGACCAGGGGACACGCGATCTCCTGGGTGGCGAGATCTGACACGCGAGCTGGCACGATGCGGCGTGGCAACCAGCGCAGACCACTAACAGACCACATTCAGACCACACCTGAGCGGAATCCCGACGGCCTGACGGCGAGGCGCTCAGCGCTCCAGGAGTGATTCGCGCAGGTTCCTTTACTCGACGGTGAACTCGGCCACCATGCCCTCAGTGAAGTGCGGGTCGTTCTCGTAGGCATCCAGCAGGTCGTCACCCTCGAGGTCCGGCGAGGTGCCGACGGGAACGAAGCAGAGGAGCGTGTAGCGGCCGGGCTCGAGGTCGACGCCGAGGGCCTCGGGCGACGTCTTGCCCGGGCAGGCGGTGACGCCGCCGATGTATGTCGTCGCCTCCTCCTGTTCGTCCTCGGACAGCTCGAGCAGGTCGACCACGGGACGGTCGTCGTCGACCCGGATGAGGGCGAGCTCGTGGAACTCCTCACCTTCGCCGATCAAGCGAAATCCGTGTGGGCCCGCCGGGAGCGTTGCTGGGACCTCGTCGAATCGGTACTCCGTGGCCACGATGTCGGTGATGGGGGCGCCGACCGCGACCGGATCGCCCTCGAGCGCGGTCTCCTCGGGGGGCGCCTCGGGCGAGCAGGGGTTGATCTCCTCGGCTTCCCCCTCGGCGACGGTGGTCACGGAGCCGTTGGCGGAAGGCGGATTGTCGTCGCCGCATGCGACGGCGAGCATGCCAGCGAAGCAGGCGACGAGCAGGATGGATGCGTTGGGGTAGTTGGGCATGTCGACATCATCTGCGCCCTGAGCGATGCGGTCATCGGTCCAGCGGCGACCCTTGCCCCACCCTGAGGTGGGTCCGGGCCCACCCAGGGCGGACGACTACGGCCGCCGGCGGTCGTACGCTGCGGCGATGCGGGATGGGAGCCGACAGCCAGTGCTGGTCGATGCCGCTGTCGCTGTCGCGCTGACGATCTGGAACCAGTGGGAACTCACCCGCGCCGACGGCCTCGTGCGACCTGGCGACACCACCACCGGGAGCTGACGCGGCGACCGGGTGGTCGCACGCCCACGACCCGTCGGACCGGTCGCAGCGACGACCTCGGGTGGCGGCTGTCGTCTCCCTCGCATGGGCTTCTCCTCCCACAGCGAGTGCCGTCCGCGTGGAGGGCGCAGCGGTTGACAACTGTTGATAGTGGAGTCAGGGTGGTGGACGTGAGCCGGAACACGATGAGCTTTGCCATCCCCGAGGAGCTGCGCGGCTATGTGGACGAGCGGGTGCAGTCGGGGGAGTACGGGAACACGAGCGAGTACCTGCGGGACCTGATTCGACAAGACCGCCGCGAGCAGGCGGCCCTCCGTTTCCGGTCGCTGATCGCGGATGGGATCGAGTCTGGAGACGGCCGGCTGCTTGACGACCAGTGTGTCGGTGAACTCCGTGATCTCGCCGTCTGTCCGGGGGAGTGAAGCCGGCGAGGACCCGGCCATTGGCCGAGCAGGATCTGGTCGAGCGGACCCGCTACTACGCGACGGCTGAGGGAGCCCATCTCGCAGACCGGTTCTTCACCGCGGCGATCGGAGCCGTCCGGTCGGTCGAGGACATGGCGGGCATCGGGTCACCTCTCGTGGGGGAACGCATCGGCATTCCGGAGCTGCGCCGAGTAGGCGTCGAGGGCTCCCCGTGCGGTTGGTTCTACATCGAACGCGCCGACCATCTCGATCTGATCCGCCTCTTGGCCGACAAGCGGGATCTCGATGACCTCATGGGCGGCGAGATCTGACACGCGAGCCGGGCGTGGCAACCCGTACTGCGGTGGTGGCCGTCGGACCGGGGCGTGACGAACTCGCCCGTCTCGTCCCATCCAGCGCAGACCACAAACAGACCACATTCAGACCAAAACTGAGCGGTATCCCGCGGTACTGGCTGTCACGACGACAGGCCCGAAAACCGGCACTGAACTGCGAAATCGCAGGGCAGGCCGCATGTGGACAACTCGTGGGAGCGTGGTTCGGGACGCAGAGGTCGGGAGTTCAAATCTCTCCCACCCGACTCGGGTGAAGTACAGGTCAGAGGCGGACATCGGCCTCGATGACCCGGAGGATCTGTCGATCTTCTTCATGGCAACGGGTCGATGGCACCGGGATCCGGCTCATCAGGACGCTGCAGATCGGCGCTTTGTGTCTGCCTTCAATTCGGCGGTTCTGGGACCAGAACCGAAACGGCGAACACCGCGGGCATGGCCTGATCCGGCACGTGGATCACCGACCAGAAGGCCAGCACGCCGGTGAGGGAGGCATCGTCCAGGTCGAGGTTCGTCATCGTCCCCACCTCAAAGCGGACGTCGGGGTGGTCGCGCCTCGCGAGTGCGACCATCTCCGGCGACAGATCGATGCCGAATGCGTCGACAGATCGCGGGGAGCCCGACTTCTTGGGGACCATGTCGTCCCTTGGCGTTCAGATCTCCCCAATCGGCTCGCCGTTCCCCGACCGCGGCGAGGTGCGATGCGCCACGTTGTTGCCACTTTTCGTTCGACGCTCGAGCGAACGCTGAATCTGTTGGGGGCACCCGCCACCCCGAACGTCGGTGGGTACGACGATAAATTGGGTACATGAAGCCGCTCGCTGTGCACCATGTGTCGGTCAACGTGTCGGATCCTGAACGGAGCATTGCGTTCTACACCGAGGTGCTCGGTGGGACCGTCCGAGCAGATCGGCCGGACTTCGGCATCGGAGGCGCATGGATCGACCTCGGAGCGACGCAGGTACACCTGATCGAAACCGACGTTCCACCGAACATGGGCCAACACTTCGCGATCTTGGTGGACGATGTGGACGGCGTCGTGCGTGAGCTCCGAGCGAAGGGCCTGGAGGTCGAGGATGCCCGGGTCGTCGGACCCGACCGCCAGACCTTCATCGATGACCCGGACCTCAACGCGATCGAACTCCACCAGATCGGGACTGCGACGTCGTGACGGATCCACCAGAACAGGAGTCGGCCGCGGCCGTCGTCACCGACGGGGCCGCGACGCTTCCAGCGCGAGCATCGCTGCCGTCGAGCCCTCACCGACGGCAGCTGCGACCCGTTTGATCGAGCCGCTGCGAATGTCGCCGGCCGCGTAGACCCCCCTGATGCTGGTCTCGAGCCACGCCGCTTCGTCGATTCCGGTGCGGATGAAACCACGGTCGTCGGTCGTGACCACACCGTCGAGCCACTCGGTGTGGGGCTGCGCCCCGATGAAGACGAACAGGGCATCCGCGTCCTCTTCCGACAGACGACCGGTGACTCGGTCCTCGAGCACCAAGCCGGTGAGCTGACCGTCGCCGACGACGCTGCTGATCTGGACGCTCAGACTGATCGTGACGTTCGGCGTCCCGGCCAGTTGCTCCACCAGGTAGTCGGACATGGACTTCGCGATCGAGTCGCCCCGGATCAGGACGGAGACATCAGCACCGGCCGCCGCCATGTGCGCTGCCGCCTGTCCGGCCGAGTTGCCGCCGCCGAGCACGAAGGCCTTCATGCCCTTCGTTGCTGCGGCCTCGGTGGCGCCGGCGCCGTAGAAGACTCCGTGGCCGACGAGTGGATCGACGCCCGGGGCATCGAGGCGCCGGTACGCCACGCCGCCGGCGAGAATCACGTGCCGGGTGCGGATCGTGTCGCCACTCGAGAGGGTGATCAGCCGACCATCTCCGTCCGTCGCGAGGCCGGTGGCAGTTCTCGTGACGATCGTTTCGGCGCCGAGTTGCTCGGCCTGCCGAGCGGCCTGCGTCGCCAGGTCGGCACCGCTCACACCCCAGCGAAATCCCAGATAGTTGCGGATCTTCGCGCTGGTCCCGGCCTGGCCACCGAGTGCGAAACCCTCGATGACGACGGTGTCGAGGCCCTCCGAAGCTGCGTAGACCGCGGCGGCCAGCCCGGCCGGGCCGGCGCCAACGATCGCGACGTCGTATTCCTCACGCTGTGGCCTGGTGTTGGCCCCGAGCGCTTCGGCCAGCGAGACCTCGTCGAGGTCGTCGAGAACTCTGCCGTCCCACAACACCGCGGCGGGAAGTCGCCGGTCGACGAGCGATCCCGCGACGAGCTCCTGACCCTCGGCCGTGTCGACGGTGCGGAATCGGGCTGGAACGGTGTTGCGGTTCAGCCAGGTGGTGAGGTGCTCTCCTCTCCCTTCCAGATCGGTGTCGACGATGACGACCTTGTCGAGTTGGACCTGACGTGACTTCGTCCACGACCGCAGCGCTTCGCCGACGACCGGGTAGACCTCTTCCTCGGCGGTCGCCCATGGGTGCCCGACGAAGTAGTCGATCTGGCCGAGTGTCAACGCTCGGCCGAGCAACTCGTGGACCGACGTGTCGCCGACGGACACGACGGCGATCCGGCGGGCACCGTGGTGCATGCGCCCGACTGACGCGAGCGCGTCGAAGTCGTTCGTGCCGATGGGAGCCAGCGCGACCGCGATCGAGTCGAGGGCCCCGATCGCATCCTCGGATGCGTCGTCGGCCGCGAAGGCGACGATTTCGTAGTCGGCGCCGTATCGGCGTTCGAGTGTGGTCGTCAGGTCGGAGCGTCGAGCTGGGTCGGAGGCGACGACGAGGATCGTGCTCAATGGCGTTCGCCAGATGGAAGTACTCGGAGTGGCCGGATGGGTCATACTGCTCCGTTCACGAGCGAAGAGGCCGACATGTCGCCACGAAGGATCACGAGGTCCGAGGCCAGGCCGCTTGCCGAGGAGGAATTCCGGCGCTTCGCCGCCCTCGTCGCGCAGCTCACCGAGGCGGAGTGGTCGACCGCGACCGACTGCACCGGCTGGGACGTGCGGGCCATGTCGCTCCACGTGCTCGGGTCGGCCGACGGCCAGGCGCGGGTCCCCGAGCTGCTCCACCAGTTCCGCCGTGGGTTGCCGCTCAACAAGGAGATCGACTCCCACCACTTCGTCGATGGCATCAACGAACTGCAGATCAGGGAGCGGGCGGGGGTACCCAACGCCGACCTGGTGGCGCAGCTCGCGGCGATCGGACCTCGAGCGGTGAAGGGTCGCTGGCGCACACCGCCACCCGTCCGCTGGTTCCCGATCAACTTCGGGCCGCCCATCGGCTGGAAACCTCTCAAGTACCTGCTCGACGTGGGGTTCACGCGCGACGTCTGGACGCACCGAATCGACATCCACGCCGTCGTCGACCGACCCATCGAGCTCACCCCCGACCACGATGGTCTCCTCGTCTCCGACATCGTCCGAGAGTGGGCGGGAACCCACGGCGAGCCGTTCGAGCTCGAGCTCACCGGACCGGCGGGAGGGCAGTTCACGCAGGGCGCCGGCGGCGAACACGTCGAGATCGATGCCATCGAGTTCATCCGCACGGTCGCTGGCCGTCGAGCGGGAGAGGGCATCCTCGCCCACCCCCTCCCACTCTGAACGTCTCGCCTCAGACCTTCGCCGTCGCCCCCGTCTGGTCCACGCGTGCTTCGAGCGCGTCGGCGAGGTCGTGGAGGGCCTGCACACAGTCGCCGGCGTACGAGGACCCGTGCATGATGGCCAGGGTCCGGGGCTCGAGCTCGGCGAGCTTGCGGATGGTCGGGCCAGTGTTCGGGGTGAGCGCGGTCGCCCCGAAGATGGCCTCGGCTGCGAGGGCTGCCCCGACGATGTCGCTGTCGTGAGCGATTGCGGGACCGTCGCCGGTATGGGCGAAGAGGTCCCCGCAGAACAAAGTCCGAGTCGTCTCGTCGAACATGACCTGTGCCTCCCAGCCGTGGGGCACGTGCGGCGTGGCGTAG
>JBBSLH010000106.1:0-12051 GCA_038255425.1 Acidimicrobiales bacterium | reverse complement strand
CGAGGTCGGCGTCTTCGAAGTCGGCTGCATGGTCGCTGCTCACGGCGGCGATCGTACGGCCGACCGCCCAGAGCGGTCGATTCCCGATCCGCACGATCCGGCGCGCGACGATGATGTCGCATGCCGCTGTTCAGCTTCGATCGAGTCACCGTGCGCTTCGGCGAGACGCTGGTGCTCGACGGGGTCAGTGCGTCGATCGATGACGGGGGTTCGATCACCTGTCTCCTCGGGCCGTCCGGCTCGGGAAAGTCGACGATGTTGCGACTGTGCAACCGCCTCGAGGTCCCGACTGCAGGATGCATCCGGCTCCGTGGTGACGATCTTGCCGCGCAGGACCCGCTGCTCCTCCGTCGACGGGTCGGCATGGTGTTCCAGCGACCGACTCCCTTCCCCGGGACCGTGCGAGACAACCTCCTCGTCGCGCAGCCCGAGGCTTCCGGCGAACAGTGCGAGGTGGCACTGGATCGTGCCCACGTCGCGGAGCGCTTCCTCGATCGTGACGCCGACTCACTGTCGGGCGGCGAAGCGCAGCGAGTCTGTCTCGCACGCACGCTCATCACCGAGCCCGAGGTGTTGCTGATGGACGAACCGACCTCGGCGCTGGACCCTGCATCGACGAGGAACCTCGAAGCGCTCGGATCCGAACTCGCGGCCGGCGGCATGCCCATCGTGTGGGTGACCCACGACCTCGCGCAGGCTGATCGCATCGCCGATGATCGTCTCGTCCTCACCGAGGGTCGGATCGCCGACGAGCACGAGGCCGCGCACTACTTCGCTGGCGAGGACGCGGATCACGACCATGACGACACCGGGGAGGTCGGACATGGCTCAGGGTGATGTCGGCTGGTGGGGGCTTGCCGCGTCGCTGATCCTCGTCGCGGTCACCCTCGGGATCTCGCTGTGGCGGAAGCTCGGTCTCGAGCGCGAAGTACTGGTCGCGGTCGTGCGCGCGGGCGCACAACTCCTCGCCGTCGGCTACGTCCTCGCGTTCATCATCGACGTCGACGAGCCGTCGAAGAACGTCAGCTACGCCTGGGCATGGCTCGCGTTCATGGTCGTGTTCGCCGCCTGGACGGTGTCTCGCCGAGCCCCCGAGGTGCCCGGTGTCTTCCGCCTCGCGCTGCAAGCACTCGCCGCATCGTCGGCCGTGACCATCGCAGTGATCTTCGGACTCGGGATCTTCCCTCCCGAGACCCGCACCATCATCCCGATCGGGGGGATGATGGTCGGCAACGCCATGTCGTCCACGGTCGTCGCCGGTCGCAGGATCCTGGCGGAATTCTCCGAGAAGCGCCCCGAGGTCGAGGCCCGCCTCGCGTTGGGGCAGAGTTGGCAGGATGCGTCGCGACCATCGTTGCGTTCGGCACTTCGAACGGGGATGACAAGTCAGATCGAGACGACCAAGGCGGTCGGGCTCGTGTTCCTGCCCGGCGCGATGACCGGCCTGATCCTCGCCGGAGTCGACCCGGTCGAGGCGGTCCGTGTGCAGGCGGCGATCATGTTCCTGATCCTCGGTGCCGTCGCGATCAACGTGGTCGTGATCGGCACCGGCGTGACGCGGCGCCTCTTCACCGACGACCATCGACTGATCCGGGTCGCGCGTGCCACCGACTGAGCGGCGCACAGGCGCCGGTAACCTCCGCCCATGGCTCTGAGGTTCGTGATCATCGGTGGTGGCCCTGGCGGGCACGCTGCGGCGTCGCACGCAGCCAAGCTCGGGGCCGAGGTGACGCTCATCGAGCGCGACATCATCGGGGGCGCCGCCCACCTGTGGGATTGCATCCCGTCGAAGGCCATGATCGCCACTGGCTCGGCGCTCAACTTCATCAATCGCAGCGAGCAGATGGGCTTGACCGACGTCAAGGCGCAGCTCGACTTCGCCGCGCTCCGCGACCGCATCCAGTCGATCGAGGACCGACTCGAGAGCTCGGCGTCGACGCTCCTTCGCAGTCAAGGCGTGCGGGTGCTCGAGGGCACGGGCCGCCTCGTCGGACCGCACGAGGTGGTCGCCGACACGGCCGACGGTGAGATCAGCCTCGAAGCCGACGCCATTCTCCTGTCGACCGGGTCTCGACCTCGGGTCCCGGACTGGGCAGAGCCCGACGGTGACCGGGTGCTGACCACGCGCGACGCGTATCCGCCCAACGAACTGCCGACCCACATGATCGTGATCGGCTCCGGCGTGACCGGCGTCGAGTTCGTCTCGATGTTCTCGAGTTTCGGCTGCGATGTGACGCTCATCGTCTCGCGGCAGCAGGTCCTGCCGACCAAGGACCCGGAGGTCGCGGCGGCGTTGGAAGACGAGTTCCTCGCTCGCGGGGTCCGGCTGTTCAAGGGTGCGCGGGCCCAGGGCATCGAGCGCCTGGACGACGGATCCGTCAAGGTGTTGTGTGACGACGGTCGATCGGCGGTCGGGAGCCACGCGTTGCTCGCCATCGGCTCGATCCCCAACAGCGATGGCCTCGGATGCGAGACGGCCGGGGTCGCGGTCAACGAGTGGGGTTACCTCGACAACAACCACCACTGCATCACCAACCTGCCGCACGTGTACGTGGCGGGCGACCTCTCCGGAAAACTGCCGCTGTCGTCCGTCGCCACCATGCAGGGGCGCAAGATCGCCGAGCATGCGATGGGGCTCCACACCCGCGACCACCGTCACCTCGACTACGAGAAGGCGGCCTCGGCCATCTTCACCGAGCCGGAGATCGCCGACGTCGGGCTGGCGGAGGCCGAGGCCTTCGCCGAGGGCCGCAAGATCCGCGTGACCAAGGTCCCGTTCTCGGCGAGCGCCAAGGCGCTGATCAACAACTCGCCCCGTGGGTTCGTGAAGATCCTCTCCGACCCTGCCACCGGTGTCGTGCTCGGCGGCTCCATCGTCGGCCGCCATGCCGCTGAGCTGATCTCGGTCATCGCGCTGGCGGTCACTGCCGGCCTGAAGGTCGACGACATCGTCGACTCGCTCTTCGTCCACCCCGCGCTCGCCGAGGCCCTCGCTGACGCTTCCGACTGACAGAGAACAACTGCGATGAAGGAAGTGTCGTCGAGGCGGAAAAGCAGCCGAGCGACATCTTGGTCGTCGACAACGGGTCCGGCCGGACAGGAGAAATCTTCCGGCACCTCGCTTCTTGCGCTCAAGTGCCGAGCGGGATGCGCCGAAACTCCCTCAGTACGGGAGATGAGCAGGGGTCCGTCCTGAGGGAGAGCAGTGAGTCGCACCCGCGACAACGACATCGATGGTCTGGCCCGGCGCACCGTCGTCCTCGTCGATGCCACAGAGCGTCTCCAGTTGGTGGACGCACTCTGCTCGCGGGCGCGAATCGTGGATCGAGCGGAGCTCGTCGCCGGTGCGGAGGCCGCGTGCGCTCGCCGCTCCCTGGCCGCGCGCCAGGAGATCGAGGTCCTGGAGAGGGAGATGGGCAGCGTCGTCGCCAGTTCCTCCGCAGATTCGATCCACGCCGACCTCGTCAGCGAACAACGTCGTACTCGGGATGCCGCCGACTGGTCCGAGATGCAGCCGACAGAGGACGCAGAGGATGCCGCGAAGGTCGCCGTGTCGGCACAGACCATCGAGGAGCACAGCCGTGCGGTGCGGGAGGCGAATCGTCGGCTCGAGCGGGTGCTGGAGCAGCGGGCTGCGGTGGAGGCCACGCTCGAGGAGGCGCGACGAGAACTCGGGAGCCTCGGCGCGGCGCATGTCGACGAGACCGACGTGCGACGCCAGATGGAGGATGCCTCGCGTCGCCTCCATGAGGTGAACTCGGAGTACCAGGAGGTGATGTCCGAGGTCGCCCGACGCAAGGCGACGGTTTCGGAGATCGAGGCCGTCGTCGCCGTCCGCGACGCCACTGACGTGATGACCGATCGCGACCAACTGAGCGCGATGCGGGCAGCGGTCAATGCCAAGTTCGCCGAGAAGGAGCGAGGCGGCGCAGTGGTCGCCACGCTGGATGACCTGGCGCACGCCCACGCTGCCGCCGGCGAGTTCGAACGACGCGCCGAGTCCCTGGCCATCGAGCTTGCGCAGGCGCGTCGAGACGTGGGTGATCTCGAGAACGAGCTCTTGGCGAGGACCAACGACGTCGACACTTGTGATGAGCGACACGCCGCCGCGCTCGAACTCGAATCACAGGTCACCGCGGTCGAGGATCAGCTCGGCGATGCGGAGGTCCGGTCGCGTGACGAGGTCGACGAGGCGACTCGCTCCATGTCGAGGGCCGAGTTGTCGCTCGAGCGGCTTCGACAGGACGCCCGCAGTCGTCGCAGGCAACTCCTCGCGTTCGCGTCGTTGCTCCCCGAGTCCGATCGGCCCGCCACCGGCGACGACCCCGTGCCCCACGCACGAGCGATCGCCTCCGCACTCCGCGGTCACGCCGACGCGATGCAGGCAGACGTCGACCACGCGCTCGAATGCGCCAACCGGGATCGAGCGGTGCGCGCGGTCAAGCAGGTCGAGATCGACGACCGTCGCGCACGGCTCGACATCGTGGCCGCCGATGATCGCGTGTCCGCGCTCCGGGCCGCCGTCGAGCAGTGCAACCTGCTGGTGATCGACGACGCCGTCACGATCGCCGAGACCGGAAACGGCATCCTGCTCGATGACCTGGTGCGTGTCGACGCGGAGATCCCGATTCTCGTGCTCACGACCGACTCGTCGGTCATCTCCCACGTGATCGACCTGCCCGCGGGCCACACGGTCGTGGCCAGTGTGCGCTCACTGCAGGGATTCGTGGGCACCACCAGCCGCTCCGCAGCAGCCAACCAGTCCGACAGTCCCGAACAATCGATTCGCTAGCCGAGATGGAGCAACCATCGTGTTGAAGATCCGTATCCGAACCAAGCTCGCCGCGGCACTCGCCGTGCCGCTGGTGGCGCTGGTCGCAGTTGCAGGCTACGAAGCCTCGCAAGCATCGCTCGACGCCGAGCGCGTGGAGTCCGAGGCCGAGATCGCCACGGTGGCCATCGGCCCGACGAGCTTGACCGCCGATCTGCAGAACGAGCGGAACTTCACGGCCATCGACCTGATCGGGTTGTCCGACGCCGTCACGCTCGAGGTGAGCTCGGTCGAAGAGGCGAGGCAGCGGACCGATGCCGCCGTCACCGACCTTCGCACCTTCCTCGAGGGCCGTCCGCAGGTGCTCGTGGATGCGTTCGCCCCCGCGTTCGCCGCGCTCGAGGCAGACCTGGCCGACACGCGATCGCTCTGGGACGACTACGACGGCGAGAAGGACGTCGCGAACCAGGCGATGGCCAACGAGTTCTTCGACCGCATCACCGCCATGACGACCGCCTTCTTCGACGCGACAGGGTCGTTGGCGATCGGGATCGACGACAACACGCTGCGCAACGGAGCAGAACTGGTCGACCAGTCGAGTCGGCGCAGCGAGATCCAGGCATCGATCGCACGGGTGATCATCCTCGACTCCCTGACCGAAGGTGGGGAAGCCGAGGCGCGTCGACAGGTGGCGTCGGAGAATGCGCAAGCGCAGACAGCCCTCGATCGGATCCGTCAGCTCGCCATCGGGGACTACGCCGGCGTGCGTGACACCATCGATCAGCCGACCGACGTCGAGACCCAGGAGCTCATCAGCCAGTACCTGCTCGGTGAGTCCATCGACATCACGGCGTTGCTCGGGTCGATCACGGGCACCGGCGGCACCGAGTTCACCTCGAGTGGCGAGTTGGCCACCCAGATCCTGGGCGACGAGGCCGCACGGCTCACTGGTGATGCCGAGGACCGTCGCACGCTGTTCATCGCGCTGGCGGCGATCGTCCTCGTGCTCGCGGTGGTCATCAGTTGGCTCGCGAGTCGATCGATCACGCGACCTCTCCGGAAGCTGCGCTCCGAGGCGTCCGAGATGGCGTCCCACCGACTCCCCGCGGCGCTCCAGACGATCCTGGAGACGCCGCTCGGCGAAGATGTCGTGGTCCCCGACCTCGACCCCATCATCGTGAAGACGAGGGACGAGGTCCACGAAGTCGTGGATGTGTTGAACGACGTCCAGAATCGAACGCTGGCGCTGGCTGCCGACCAGGCCGTGCTGCGGCGCAACATCGCCGACTCGTTCGTCAACCTCGGTCGGAGGAATCAGAACCTCCTCGACCGCCAGCTCGAGTTCATCACCGAGCTCGAGCAGACGGAGACGGAACCGGAGGAACTCGAGTCGCTGTTCCGACTCGACCATCTGGCGACCCGGATGCGCCGCAATGCCGAGTCGCTCCTCGTCCTCGCCGGCGTGGAGAGCCCGCGCCAGTGGGCATCTCCGGTGAGTAGCGAGGACGTCGTACGGGCGGCGCTCGGCGAGGTCGAGGACTATCAGCGGGTCACGGTGCGGCATCTCGACGATGCGCGGTTCGCCGGCGAGGCCGCATCGGCCCTCTCCCACGTGCTCGCCGAGCTGATCGAGAACGCGCTCCATTTCTCGCCGCCGGACCAGCACGTCGAGGTCAAGGGTCGGTCGTCCATCGACGGCTACGTGATCGCGATCGAGGACGATGGCATCGGTATGGCCGCGGAGGACATCGTGGCCGCCAACCGCCGGCTCTCCGGTGACGAGTCGTACACCGTCGCCCCATCCCGCTACCTCGGGCACTACGTGGCGGGCAACCTCGCCAACCGGTTCGGGATCGCCGTGCGACTCCAGGACCGGCCAGCTGGCGGGGTCACCGCGACGGTCGCCGTGCCGCCGGATCTGATCGCAACCTCGTCGGAAGACGCCGCGCCCACCCCGATCGAGGAGACCCACCCCGACCCGATCCGCCCGTCGTCGCCGCTCCCCGAACCCGAGCTCGAGCTCACCGACTGGATGGCAGACGCCGATCCTGGCGAGCGCATGGACACCGACGCTCCGGCATCGTTGGACGAAGCGCTGGGTGGTGGTCGCCTCGAGACGATCGAGTCCATCAGCGACCTCCAGGCGGCGATCGACTTCGGGAACAGGCACCTTCTCCCGTCCGCCCGCAACGATGGTCCGGCTGCGACCGCGCCACCGCTCCCGGTCCGGGTTCCAGGGGCGCAGCGCCCCGATCTCGAGCCGACGATCGCGCGGCGAGCGCCGGCCCCGGAGCCGACGAGTGATACAGCCGGCCCCACGCAAGAACAGGAGCCGGAGGGCGACAGAGGGAGACCCGACATGACCGCTGCGTTCGGGTTCCTGACCGGGTATTCCGCGGCCACTGACAACGCAGACCAACCCGGAGCACCCTCGGAGGAGGACTGATGACCGCAACCACCACCACACCCCACGACTTCTCCTGGATGCTCGACAGCTTCGTCGACGAGACGTCCGGCGTCACCGATGCCATCGCTGTGTCGAGCGACGGACTACTGATGGCGATGTCGCGTTCGCTCGATCGAGATGGCGCAGAGCAACTCGCTGCGATCGTGTCTGGACTCGTCAGCCTCGGTCAGGGAGCGTCGACGTGCTTCGGCTTCGGTGGTCTCAACCAGGTGATCATCGCCATGAACGGGGGCTACGCGTTCGTGTCGTCGATCTCCGATGGAAGCTGCCTCGGCGTGGTCGCGAACAGCGACTGTGACATCGGCCAGATCGGGTACCAGAGTGGCCTCCTCGTCGAGCGGGCCGGGGCGGTCCTGACTCCCGACCTCGTGCAGGCACTGAAACAGGAACTCCTGGCACGATGACCGGATCGAGCGCTGACTCGGTCGGAAGCCACGAGGTCGTCCGCCCATTCGTCATGACGGGCGGCCGGACCCGTGCCCAGCGGCGCGACATCCGGGTCGAGACGATCCTCTCGGCCGTTCCGGACGCAGACACGGATGGCCTGAACACCGAGGCCAAACGGTTGTTCGCCGTGTGCCGGAAGCCACTGTCGGTCGCCGAGGCATCGAGCGAGCTGGGAATCGTGGTCGGTGTGACCATGATCCTTGCCGCGGACCTCGTGGTCAGCGGGCAGATGGAGCTTCACCAGACAGACCCGGTGGAGATCGAGTTGGACGTGTTGTCGAGGATGATCGAGCGGGTGCGTGCACTGTGAAGCGAAGAACAGCAAGGCCGGGAGCGGCCCGCCACATCACGTCGGTCAAGTTCGTCGTGTCCGGAGGATTCGGTGCGGGCAAGACGACCTTCGTCAGCGCGATCTCCGAGGTCCCGCCCCTCCGCACCGAGGCCGCGATGACGTCGGTCGCCGCTGAGGTCGATGCCCGGAAGGGGAGCGATGCAAAGACCACGACGACGGTCGCCATGGACTTCGGACGACTCACCGTCGACGAAACCCTCGTCATGTACCTCTTCGGGACCCCGGGACAGGACCGGTTCGGGTTCATGTGGGACAACATCACCAACGGTGCCCTCGGCGCGGTGATTCTCGTCGACACCGATCGCCTCGATCAGAGTTTCCCGGCCGTCGATCACTTCGAGGCCAAGGGCATCCCGTTCGTGATCGCCGTCAACCGCTTCTCCGGCGGACCGCAACACCCACTCGAGGACGTTCGCGGTGCACTCGGCGTCGCGGCGTACGTGCCGATCACGGAGTGCGATGCGCGGCGAACTGATTCCGCGCGGGACGTGCTGCTGCTGCTGCTCGAGCATCTGGCACGCGCGGCCGAACTGGAGAACACCGCCGCTCGCTGAGCAGGTCACTCGATCGTCAGGATGATGTCGCCGGATCCGACCGACGCGCCGTCTTCGGCGGTCAGGCGATGTGGAGCGAGGCCAGGAACTGGTTCACCTGGGCGAGCTTTCGAAGCGCGACCACACGGTGGCCGAGCACCACGTAGAGACAGAAACGTCGGCGACCGACGTGGAAGAAGCGCTGGACGCCGACCTGACCGGCCTGCGGTCGCTGGAGTGCGTCGGCGTCGAAGTCGTCCATCCGCAGCGGCTTCGGTATCCCTTCGCTCGAGAAGAGTGCCAGCGGCTCGTCGCTCGGGGCGTATTCGATCACGGCCACGAAGACGTCCTGTGTCCGCATCTGTTCGACAGCACCACTCCCGAAGTCGCCGCGCTCCTCCGGGAGGGCAAAGCTCGCCGTGTGGAGCTGCGTGGCGGTTTCCGGTTCGACCGCGGCTCTGGACTCTCCGGCCTGGGGTGCTGACGCCGCCAATCCCTCGTCGACCCGACGTTTCGTGGTCCGAGCGTCCCAGCCGGTCGGAACGTCCACCGCAAGGCCGTCGTTGCTGAGGTGCGGCATCAGCCGGTCTCCTGATCGTGTCGGAGACGGGCATCTCCGGGACCGATGCCGGCCCGAGTGAGTTCGGCATCGGCGTCTGGACCGCCGGCCCGGGCGGGGGGCGGCGTTGCTGAGTCTGCGTTTGCTCGCAGCATGAGATCCCGCACCTGTTGCCAGTCGGCAGAAGCGCCCTCGCCCACGACTCGTCCGTCGGACTCGACGAGACAGAAGTAGGGCGAGACCGGAGCATCGAAGTCATCCCAGGCCTCGGAGGACATCACGATCGGGACCCGCGCGGGAGCGAGTTCGGCGACCTTCGAGGGCGACTCCTGGTCGCTGCCGTGGGTGACGATCACCAGTCGGATGTCGGTCGGGAGCGCGGTGGCGGTGGGATCGGCGAAGGTCGTCCAGAAGTGTTGGCACGTGAGGCAGCCGGAGGACAGGAACGCGAGCAGGGTCCGATGCCCGACCCCGACGATGCCGATGGCGGTGGACTCGCCGTCCGGCGTGACCCCGACGATGTCGGTGCCCGACCGAGTCGAGCCGCCCGGATCGGCAACGCCGTCGACCGCCTTGAACGTGGAGGTCTGCCCGGTGGCTGCACGGTCCGGATCGACCATGAGGTCAGCGTCATGGAGCACGCGGAGGATGTCCGCGTGGCTTCGCAACAGACCGACGACGAGAAGACCGAGGAGGAGGACCGCCGCGGCGAGCGCAATGACGGCCGCGGTCACGCTCCGGCCTCGGGGAAGAACCAGACGCGTTGCGCAGGTCCGCTCTCGTTCCGGTCAGCGAGATACCAGTGGTGCTCTCTGCGACGGACAGCGGCCGGGGTGTCGACACCTCGGCCGGTCCAATCGCCGATCACCAACTCATCGCCGACCGCGCCGAACGAGAAGGAGATGCTCGCTGGCCCCGACTCGAGCGCATTTCGGAGGTAGTACTTGCGGCCTTGCCGAACGATGCCCGGAAGGTCTCGTCTTCCACCGTCCCACTTCCCGGCGATCGCGCGGTCCCCGGGAGTCCCGTACGTGAAGTCGAAGGTGGCGGATCCACCACCGAGCGAGTCTCGGAGCAGCCACCTCCTGCCTCCGCGCACGACGCCAGGCAGGTCGCGGCCGCGACCGGTCCAGTCGCCGACGATCGGTACATCGCCGGCGATCCCGTACGAGAAGCTGATGTCGGCGGCGCCGCCGCTGTAACGAGTCCGGAGGAACCACTGGCGACCGCCGCGGACGACGCCTGGGAGGTCCTTGCCTCCGCCGTTCCAATCGCCGACCACCGGCACGTCGCCGCGACGGCCGAAAGTGAACTCGGTGTCGATCGCGCCTGGCCCCGGGCCACGCCGGAGGTGCCACCGCATGTCTGGCGTGACATAGCCCAACTGGGATCGGCCGTCACCGTTCCAGTCGCCGACGACGAGCGTGCCGTCGAAACCTCGTGGCGGGCGAGGGTCCGTCGGATTGGATTGTTGGAGGCACGGCCGGTTGTGGAAACGCGTGTTGTTGTCGACGCGGGCTGGGCCGGCGTCACAGTCGAATTTGCTGATGGTCCACGGCGGCGTGCAGGTGACCACTCGGCATGCGATCGGACCCACGCACGGCACGTCGTTGTTGCAGTTGCCGTACCGGAATCTCGTCGTGCAGGTCTTGCGGTGGTCGCAACGGTCGTTGCCGCACTTCGACTCGCCCGCGCATCCGCCGCAAGCGCCGTCGCACACGCCGGACGAACTACAGCCACACGAGCCACAACTCGCGTTGCAGTCGAGGTAGTACCGAGGCTGGCCGGCGCCGCAGTAACCCGAGCCGTCGGCTCGCCACCAACCGGCGACCACGGTCCCCGGGGGGCAGTCGTTCTTTCCGTACGTCGCGCAGCAGAACTCGGTGTAACCGTCGCAGCAGAGAGACCCGCAACTGCAGTTCATGCCGGCGCGCGAGCAGCAGATGGCGGCATAGGCCGATCGAGGCTTCAAGACCCACTCCGCGGGAACCGTCGCCAGCGCCGATCCGGCGACCGCAGCCTTGCCGAGGAACGAGCGGCGGGTGCTCGACCTCCGAGCGAGGCGATCGGCAACGTTGGCGAGCGTGCGGGTCATGGATCTCCCTGGGTGTCAGCTGTCGCCAGTGGGCGGTCGGCCGGTCCAGATCGTAGCGGCCACCGAGCGATTGTCGGAGAGGGCAGTGAGCACGCCGCGAGCGAGGACGGCGAGAGTCGCGGCAGAGACCGCAGTGGCGATCCCGACTCCGAGATCGTCCGCGACGACATCGACGAGTGCGGCGTCGCTGCCGGCTGAGGCAGCCGAAGCGACAGACGCGGCGAGTACGACGCCGAGATGAAGCCACCCGGGTGGCTCGTCGTCGTTCCCGCCGAAACACCCGCACCCGACATCGGAATCCGACCGCAGCACGAGAACGACGAAGCCAGCGAACGCGGCGTACATGATCGCCACGGCGATCGCAGGAACCGGACCGGGTACCACCAGCGCCGCGGTGCCGGCGACGATCTCGACGAGGCCGATCGTGAGCACGAACCAACGTCGCGACGGGAGTCCCACTCCTCTGAGCGATCGCTCCGTTGGCTGAGGACGGGTGATCTTCCCGGCACCGGATGCGAACAGGAGAAAGGATGCGGCAACGAGCACGCCGCCGAGCGGGGTCATTCGATCGTCAGGATGATGTCGCCGGATCCGACCGACGCGCCTTCTTCGACGTTGATCTCGGTGATCGTCCCTGCCTTGTCGGCGTTGATGTTGTTCTCCATCTTCATCGCCTCGAGGATGCAGACCAGCTGACCTTCGGTGACCGCGTCGCCAACGGCGACCGGGAGCTTGAAGACCGTTCCCTGCATCGGTGCGGCGATCTTCCCGGATCCGGCCTTGGGAACGGATCCACCCGATCGCTTTCGCGACTTGGTGGCCGCCTT
>JBBSLH010000105.1:0-12118 GCA_038255425.1 Acidimicrobiales bacterium | reverse complement strand
TCGACCACGTGATTTCTACGAGATTCGTTTCGAGCCGCGCTTCAAAGAACTCCATCGGGCCATCTGGCACGAGCTGGAGGAGGAGCACGGCACGAACGAATGACGCCGTCGAACGAGGGCGCAATCGCTTGACCAGCGCTTGCGTCGGTTCCCGGAGTCGACTAATCTCAAGTCGTAAGACGACTGACCTTTGATCCATTCTCTAACAAGCTCGGAGTACTCCCCATGACGAAGGCATCGCTTCCCACGGTGTGGATCCAAGACCTCACGTGGGAGGAGGTCGAAGGGCATGTCGCGGATGACGGCATCGTGATCGTCCCGATCGGAGCGACGGAGCAACACGGACCCGCCGGGTGTCTCGGCGTGGACACGTACGTTGCGATCACGCTCGCCGAAGACGCCGCACAGCGCAGCGGTTGCCTGGTGGCTCCGCCCTTGTGGTACGGAGACTCGAGTCATCACGGCGCTTTTCCCGGGACCATCGCGCTGAGACCGGACACGATGATGCACGTGGTCCGCGACGTCTGCCGGAGTCTCGCCCGCCATGGCTTCAACAAGATCATCTTGTTGAACGGGCACAAGGGTTCGAATCTTCCTGCGCTGACTTCGGCCACCAGAGTCCTGCATGAGGAGGAGTGCCCTGACACGATGTTCGTCATCGCCGATCCCCTTCATCTGGCGCGCTCCACGGCCCCCACGATCAAAGAGGTGAACGAGCACCACGCAGGCGAACTCGAGCTCTCGCACATCCACGCAAAGTTCCCGGGTCGCATTCGCACCGATCGCCTCACCGATGCCTCGGTCGACTTCGACGCCGTGTTCGGAGGATTCGTCGGCAACGACCTTTTCGGCCCGGCGCCCGACGGTGTCGAAGTGATCTGGTCGGGCGAGGAACAACGTCGCTTCACTCCATCCGGGAGCTTCTCGTCGTCGTTGGGTGTTTCCGTCGAGAAGGGCGAGGCCTATCACGACGCAATCGTGTCTCGGCTCTGCGAACTGATCACATGGATGCGCGACTACCGCGGGCCAATCGGGGCTGGAGAGCCCGAATGAGCCTCGAGATTCGCTCCGAGCGTGCGCAGGTCGTGGTGATCGGGGCTGGTGCGGCCGGGATGTACGCGGCCATCGAAGCGCAGGCCGGTGGTGCCGACGTGCTGATTCTCGACAAGTCCCGAGTCGGTCGCGGAGGCGCCACCGTCATGGCCCAGATGACGGTTGCTGCGGCGCTCGGGCACACCGAGCCCGACTCACCCGACGAACACGTCACCGACACCCTCGCCGCAGGTCGCGACCTGAACGAGCGTTCCCTCGTCGAGCTGATGTGCCACGACGGACCCCGCCGGATCCTCGACACTCGAGACATGGGTGTCAACTGGGCGAGCACCGGCGACAGGCTCACACAGGTCAAGGCGCCCGGCCATTCGAAGCGGCGCTGCTGCTACGTGGACGTCCTCGCGACCGGGGCGAGTACCAGCCGAGTGATGCGAGTTGAGATCAGCCGGCGAGGCATCCGGACCCTCCACCACACCGGCGTGGCCGACATCATCCTGAACGCAGACGGTTCTGTTGCCGGTGTTGCGGCATTCGATGTGATGAACGGTGCTGGCGTCGAGATCTGGGCCGATGCAGTCATCCTCGCGACGGGTGGTCTGACCGAGTTGTTCGCACGCAACTCTGCATCGGTCAACATGACAGGTGACGGGTTTGCGCTGGCGCTTCGGGCCGGAGCCGACCTCGTGGACATGGAGATGGTGCAGTTCTTTCCGATCGCCAATCTCGCTCCGCGAACGATCGGGCTCGATCCGATCATGTGGGACCCGTTCAGGTACAAGCTCGGAGGGCGGTTGCTCAACGGAAACCGGGAGGAGTTCGTGCACCAGTACGACTCGGTCGGCGATGACGGCACGTACCGGGCGACGCGCGACGTGGTGTCGTATGCGATCCTGAAGGAAGTCGAGGCAGGCCGCGGGAGTCCGCATGGAGGTGCGTACCTCGATTTCACTGAGCAGACCGCCGAACAGATCCATGCGGCTTTCCCGCCGGTGGTCGACAAACTTCTCGCTCAGGGAATCGATCTGACCACGCAAGCCGTTGAGGTTGCTCCCACGGCGCATTTCACCATCGGTGGTGTCCGAGTCGACGACACGATGGCGACCGGCGTACCCGGGCTCTATGCGGCCGGGGAGGTCGTCGGGGGTGCGCACGGGGCCAATCGGCTTTCCGGAAACGCGATCACCGAGGCGTTCGTGTTCGGTGCCCTCGCCGGCGAATCTGCGGCGGCGGCCCGTCGATCCGGTGCGGGCGCTGCCGATTCGCACGCGACGCAACAGATGACGGACGTCTTCAAGATGCTCAGCGAACGCAAGGGTCGGGCAGGAGACGGTGACACTCCTCCCAAGCTTCGCACACAGATGAAGGACACGATGTGGGCGAACGTCGGCCCCTTTCGAACTGCGGACGGACTCGACCAGGCGACACGCGACCTCGCCGACCTCGCCGACAGCCATTGCGACGCACCCGTGGGTGCTCAGGATGCGTACAACCTCGAACTGAGCGAGTGGATCGAGCTCGGGCTCATGCTCGACGCAGCGCGGGCCGTGGTCGAAGGGGCCAAGCTACGAACCGAAAGCCGTGGAGCGCACCAACGGCTCGACCATCCCGAGACGCTGACCGACTTGCAGTCTCACCTCGTACTCCGGCGGAACGGGGATCACGTCGATCACGAGTGGCGCCCTGTCGGCGCGCTCGGCGCTCACGGCGCCGTGGCGGAATCGCAAGGAGCCCGATGAAACTCAACATCGAACGACACGACGGAACCCGCTCCACCGGCGTCGAGACGTACGACGTCCCAGATTCGCCCGGTCTCACCGTGCTGGACGCCGTGCTGTGGATCCGAGAGCACCATGACCCCTCGATCGCTGTGCGCTTTTCGTGCAGAAGTGCGAATGCATGCAAGGAGTGTCTTGCGATGATCGACGGCGAGCGAACCTACATGTGCACGTACCGAGCTGTCGACGAGGTCACGGTGAAGGCGTTGCCGAAGAACATCGTGCGCGATCTGGTCACTGGATCCTGACGCAATGCGCATCGTCATCGGGATCAGCGGCGCAAGCGGCGCCATCTACGGGGTGCGACTTCTCTCTGCGCTCGCGGAACTCGACGTCGAGACCGAACTGGTGGTCACTCCAGCCGGCGTGCAGACGATGAAGGCCGAACTCGACATCGGGCCGAGCGACCTCGCGTCGGTTGCGACGCGGATCCACGGGGTTCGTGACATCGGAGCGTCCATTGCGTCGGGCTCGTATCCGACCGACGGGATGATCGTGGCACCGTGCTCGGTCAAGACGTTGTCGGGGATCGCGAACTCCTTCGACGACAACCTCCTCGTGAGGGCTGCCGACGTGACGCTCAAGGAGCGCCGTCGCCTCGTTCTGATGTTCCGTGAGACGCCCCTGCACGTCGGACACCTCCGACTCCTCGTGGCGGCAGCCGAGATCGGGGCGCAGATCTTCCCGCCGATCCCGGCCTTCTACCAACGACCTGAGTCGGTTGACGACATCGTCGATCACACGGTTGCACGCGTCCTCGACCAGTTCGGACTCGATGTCGGGGTGGCACGTTGGAGGGGGCTCGGAAAGCCGATGGAACCCACCACACAGCCTGAACAGGCTGACCCCTCCTCAGGTCCAGCACCACGATCCTCCAAGGATGATGGACGATGAGCGACGCTGGACTGATTCGACTCTCGACCGACACGTACCACGACGTGAAGGCCTCGCTGAAGACCTTCATCTCATCGATGGCCGCAGCGGGGGAGCGGCGGCTTCCGGCCGAGGAGCAACTCTCGATCCGGCTCGGCGTGAGCCGTCCGACGGTCCGTTCGGCGCTGTTGTCGCTGCAGAAGGAGGGTCTTCTCGAGCGAGCACACGGGCGGGGCACCTTCCTGAACAAGCACGCCGTCCAGATCCAGTCCAATCTGGCCGAGGACAAAGCGTTCGTCGACCTCATCACCGACCTGGGACACGTGCCGTCGATCTCGACGGTCATCCGCGGCATCGAACCTCTCGTCCACGGCATGTCCGAGAAGTTGGAACGGCCCACCGGATCATCGGCCATCGTGCTGGAACGGCTGTTCATGGCGAGTGGAAGCCCGACCGTCTACGCCGTCGATCACGTGCCCCTCGAACTCGTCCACAACACCGACGCGCCCGGGGAGGACTCGATCTTCGCATATCTCGAAGCTCATGCGGGACGGACCGTCCGCTACTCGGTCGCCGACATCTTCCCGGTCGTGGCGAGTCAGGACGTCGCCGACCATCTCCAGATGGACCTCGGAGCAGCCGTGCTGCTGCTCGAGCACACCCACATCGATTCCAACGACGATCCAGTCGCTGCCACGAGTGCGTACATCCACCCCGAACGGCTGACCTTCTCGGTCGTCCGTACCTACAACGACGTGTGAGGCCCCCCATGCCCAAAGACCTTCGCTCCTTCCTCGACGATGTCATCGAGACGCAACCCGGTGTCATCCGTGTCGTCGACCGACCGACCGACCCGCGCTTCGAGATCACGGCGTATGGCGCGGCAGCGGACCGCGAGGGACACCATCCGCTGTTCCTGTTCACGAACGTGAGCGGCGAAGGGCGGCGTTGCGTCTCCAATGTCGCCGCAACGCACGAACGTCTCGGTCTGGCTCTCGGGCTGGACCCCGACGAACTGCGAGCGGGCGCGAGCGACCTGGGGGCGAGCCGAACTGCGCATGCGCCGATCGAGGTCGATCCCGGCGACGCACCGGTCAAGGAGATCATCACGACCGGCGACGACGTCCGGTTGAGCGAACTGCCGATCCCTACCCACAACGCTCTCGACGGCGGGCCGTACCTCACGGCCGCAGTCGGGATCATGCGCGACCCCGAGTCGGGCGCGATCAACGCCGGCATCTATCGCCATCACATCTACGACGATCAACGCATGGGTGTGTGGTTCTTCGGCGCCCATCACGGCGGAACCATCCATCGTCGTTACTCTGAGATGGGTCAGGACACACCGATTGCCCTCGCAATCGGTCACCATCCGGCCTTTCTGATGGGGGCGGTGAGCAGAGTCCCCGGTATCGGTGGCGAGTACGACGCGGCCGGAGCGTTCCTCGGTGAGAGCGTCGAGGTCGTCCGAGCCGAGACCTCGGATCTTCTCGTTCCGGCCCGCGCCGAAGTCATCATCGAAGGTCGCATCCTCCACGGCGAGACCGTCGAGGAGGGCCCGTTCGCCGAATGGCCCGGGCACTACGTGGGAGGTGGCCCCAAGCCCGTCATCGTCGTCGACGCGATCACTCGTCGTGCCGATGCGATCTTCCAGGACATCCAGGCATCCGGGCACGAGCACCGCCTGATGGGTGCGCTGCCCCGCGTCGCATCGATCTTCCGCAACGTGAAGCAGGTCGTTCCCGGTCTCCAAGCGGTGAACGTCCCGGTCCACGCTCGGATGCACTGCTATCTGTCGATCAAGAAGGAACACGACAACGACGTCACACGAGCCGCGTTCACGGCGTTCAACACCGAACCGGAGAACCTGCGCGCCGTCATCGTCGTCGACGACGACATCGACGTGAACAACCAGCGCCAGGTCGAGTGGGCGATCGGCACCCGTTTCGACGCGGACCGGGACCTCCAGATCATCCCGCGATGGAACGGTCCGGGTGGTCTGCTCCCGACGACATGGCAGTACGACGCCGATGGCGGACGGACGGCATACCGTTCATCGGCCATCATCGTCGATGCGACGAAACCCGCGCCGCCCGTCGTGTTCCCGCCGAAGGCCGAGGTGCCGCCGGACGTCGTCGGCCGCATCGACCTGGCGGTCGACGCACCGGTCCTCGAGTCGAAGGACGGGCGCTGGTGACTCTCGATCTCACGTTCGCGTGTGGTCGGTACGACCGTGTCGCAGCGCTCGCCGACGGTCGAGTCCAGGTCGAGGGTTGCGATCTCGATCTGATCCATCTCGAACCCGAGGAGTGCTTCTGGCGGATGCTGCAGGGTGAAGAGTTCGACGCTGCGGAGATGAGCTTCGGGTCGTACTGCATGCTGCGAGCCCGCGGCGACGATCGGTTCACTGCCATCCCGGCATTCCTGTCTCGAAGCTTCCGTCACAACGCGATCTACGTCCGTGACGATGGTTCGATCGATGATCCCACGGATCTCGAGGGCTCGACCATTGGCGTCCCCGAGTACCAGATGACCGCCGCAGTCTGGATCCGTGGCGTGCTCGCCGACGAGGTCGGACTCGACCTCGGACGGATCCGGTGGCGGACCGGCGGCCTCGACGAGCCGGGTCGGATCGAGCGTCAGCCGTTGGCGCTCACCAACGACTTCGACGTCGCGCCCATCCCGAACGACCGAACGTTGACCGAGATGTTGCTGTCCGGCGAACTCGACGCGATCACGTGCCCGCGCATCCCTCGACCCATGCGTGAACCCGATGGCGGTGGCATCCGTCGTCTCTTCCCCGACTACGCCGCCCGTGAACTGGCTTACTGGCAGCGGACCAAGATCTTCCCGATCATGCACCTGGTCGTGGTCCGGCGCGACGTGATCGAGAGGGCTCCCTGGCTTCCGACGAGCCTCTACAAGGCGTTGCGGCAGGCCAAGGAGATGGCGCTCGACGGGCTCGCCGATGCGCCCGCGCTCGCGTACATGCAGCCGTTCCTGCTCGACTCGCTGGAGCGTCAGGCGGAGGTCTTCGGCGCCGACCCTTGGCCGTACGGCATCGAGCCGAATCGCCATGTCATCGCGACGTTCCTCGACCTCCTCGGCGCGCAGGGACTGCTCGCCGACCGACTCGACATCGACGACCTGTTCTACGCAGGAACACGTCGCGAGTCACGAATCTGACGCCCCCTTTCGATCGGAGAATCCATGAGCGCCACACCCCCCACCGCAACCGTTCGACCATCCAGGACGATCGAGTTCGTCCTGAACGGTGAGCCGGTGCGGATCGAGTCCGCCCCACTGCGACCTCTGGCCCACGTGGTCCGCGAGGACCTCGATCTGACCGGAACGAAGCTCGGGTGCAGCGCCGGTGACTGCGGCAGTTGCACGGTCCTGGTCGACGCGACGCCGGTCACGGCGTGCCTCACGCCCGTCGCACGTGTCGACGGGTGCGACGTGGTGACGATCGAAGGTCTCGCAACAGCGGATGGACTCCACCCGTTGCAAGATGCATTCCGGCGTCACAACGCCAGCCAGTGTGGCTACTGCATCCCGGGGATCATCATGGCGAGCGTCGAACTGGTCGAGCGCGCCGAGCCACTCGAGCGTGCCGAGGTGAAGCGACTCCTGGCGGGCAACCTCTGCCGCTGTACCGGTTACGAGACCATCGTCGACGCGATCATCGAGGCGCAGACCGAACACCACTCGGTGGTGGCATCGTGACCACCTCGCCTCGTCGGTGGGTCGGAGCATCGGTTCCCCAGGTCGACATCGTCGACAAACTCACCGGACACACCCGCTATGCCGACGACATCTCGCTTCCTGGCGCCCTCGTTGGAGTCATCGTCCGCAGCCCGGTCGCACACGGCATCATCCGCTCGATCGACACCAGTCGAGCCGAGGCGATGCCGGGAGTCCGCGCGGTCCTCACCGCCGACGACCTCCCCGAGGTGAAGTTCGGGCCATACACGCCGGACTGGGAGGTCCTGGCGCGACACAAGGTGCGGCACATCGGTGACGAGGTCGTCGGCATCGCCGCCGACGACCTGGCGACGGCCCGTGCCGCAGCAGCGTTGGTCGAACTCGACATCGAAGAACTCCCGGCGGTGTTCGACCCGTTCGCTGCGACCGAGCCGGGTATGCCGCTGATTTGGGACGATCGCCCGTCGAATGTGGCGAGTCGCTTCGAGATCGAACGCGGCGACGTCGATGCCGCATTCGCCCGGGCCGCGCACATCGTCGAAGGCGACTTCGCTACATCACGCATCTACCACGGGTATCTCGAACCGATCTCGATCATCGGTACCCACAGCGCTCATGGCTACGACCTGGTCGTCCCCACCCACGTTCCTCAGAAGGCCCGCATCTGCTACGCCGCGGGGCTGGGTGTCGATCTCGACCAGATCCGAATCCGGATCCCACCGATCGGCGGCAGCTTCGGCGCGAAGTACGAGATGACGATCCCGATGATCGCCGGCGCACTGTCGCGCAAGGCTGGTGGAGCCACCGTCAGGATCACCTTCGAACGCGAGGAGGATGCGGCATGCAACCATCCGCGTCCGCCCTTCTACTTCCAGAACCGGATCGCAGTCGACGGCGACGGTCGATTCATCGGCCGTGAGGTCCACGTTCGTGGCGTCGCGGGAGCTCGTACGTTCTGGTCGCCGGTGGTGCTGGCGACAGCGATCCATCGCGTCGACTCGCTCTACGACTTCGGATCGATGCGCGGTGCGGGTGAACTGGTGTATCTCAACGAGAGCCCCACGACGTGCATGCGTGGGTTCGGCAACGCCGAGGCGTTGTTCGGCATCGAGCAGATGATCGATCAGATCGCTCGGGACATGTCGCTCGATCCGGTCGAGCTCCGCCTCCGCAACGCAACACGCGAGGGTGAACGAACGATGCACGGCTGGCTCGTGTCGTCGTCGAAGCTTCCCGAGTGCGTCAACCGCGTCGACGAGATCTCGCAACATCGCGAGCGACGCCATGACACCGTCGAGCCGGCAACCCGCAACTCAGGGTTGCATCGGGGAATCGGAATCGCGCTGGGTCACCACGTGTCTGGCTACAAGCCGATCCTCGCAGACTTCGACGGTTCGTCAGCGCTGCTGAGTATCGGCATCGACGGGACCCCTGTCCTCAGTGTCGGCGAACCCGACATCGGTCAGGGACTCATGACGATCCTCGCGCAGATCGTCGCCGACGGTCTCGGCGTCGAACCGAACGAGGTCGCGCTGCGCGAGGTCGACACGTTCGCGAGTCCGGCATCGGTCGGCACGCTCGCGTCGCGTGCGACGACGATGTCGGGGATGGCGGTCGTGATGGCCGTCGAGGATCTCCAGCGTCGACTCGGCGAGTACGCGGCCAACGAACACGACGTCGATCCGGTCCAGTGCACGTGGGAACTCGGAGTGCTGACGCTCGCGGATGGCACGACGCTCACCGCTCGCGAGGTGGCAGCGTCGATGGTGCGACACCGTCAAGGTCTGCCGGTGATCGGCGAGGGAGTGTTCATTCCAGACACCGAGTGGCCTGACGCCGAGAAGTACGGCAACCCGTCGGTCGCCTACCCGTTCTGCGCGCATGTCGCGGAAGTCGAGGTCGACACCTCGACCGGTCAGATCCGACTGTGTGGTTACTGGGCGGTGCATGACTCAGGCACGATCATCAATCCTGCGACGGCGCGCAGCCAGGTGGTGGGCGCGGTGGCTCAAGGGCTTGGCTGGTCACTGCTCGAAGACGTCACCCTCCGCGACGGCGCGATGAAAAACTCGAATCTCCTCGATTATCGAATTCCGGGAGCGGGCGACGTTCCCGAGATGACGGTCGAGTTCGTCGACGGGTACGAGCCGAACGGTCCCCTCGGCGCCAAGAGCCTCGCAGAGGCTGCGATCAACCCTGTCCCCGGCGCGATCGCCAACGCGATCTATGACGCGATCGGGATCCGGAGCGTGACCTTACCGATGACACCTGAACGGGTCTGGGAGATGCTCCCGCCGGCCCCGATCGATTCGACGTCCACCACGAAGGAGTGCGCGTCATGATGTTCTCCTCGATCGAGCTGGTCCAGCCCACGACGCTCGATGCCGCCACCGAGGCGCTCGGTCGACCCGGCGCGATGGCGTTGGCGGGCGGGACCGATCTGATGAACGGCGTGCGGTTGGGACACCGCTCACCCGTCACGATCGTCGACCTCACGGGATTGGCCGAACTCGGCGAGATCTCCGACGATCCGTTGACCATCGGTGCCGGTGTGACCATGCGCCGTTTCCTCGGCCACGACGAACTCGCCCGAAGACTCCCGGCGCTCGCCGAGGCGGCCACGTTGCTGGGGGGACGCCAGATACAGGCAGCGGCGACGTTCGGCGGGAACGTCTGCAACGCGTCACCGGCGGCCGAGACCGCTACGCCACTGCTGGTGTTGGGTGCAGAGCTCCGAGTGGTCGGTCCGTCGGGGGGACGCGCGATTCCGTTGCCACAGCTCTGGACCGGTCCGGGGACGACCGACCTCGCTCCCGGTGAGATCGCCGTCGCGTTCGAGTTCCCGTCGGGATTCGACGGGCTGCATTCCGCCTATCGTCGGATCGAGCTCCGTCGCTCCGTCGACATCGCTCTGGTGAACGCTGCGGTGTGGTGCGAGGTCGACGATGGTGTTGTCGTGGCGGCGAGGGTCGCGATCGGTGCGGTGTCGCCGGTTCCACTGCTGGTCCTCGATGCGGGACATGCGCTCGTCGGGCTCGAAGTCGCCGATGCCGCTGCGTGCGCGTCACGGATCGAATCCGCCGCAGCTGCCGCTCAGGCCGCCAGCCGACCGATCAGCGACATCCGTGCGGGAGCCGACTACCGGCGAGCGATGGTCGCCGAAGTGGTGCGTCGAGCAGCAGCGGCGGCGTTGTCGCATCATGAGGTTGACCACCTTTAAGATCGGTGTAGAATGTAAGACGTCTTACCTATCGACTGCGGGGGTTGCTGTGCCGATCGAGCTACACGGAGCGGATCTGGAGGTCCCTCTCGTCACCGGCGACCGCTGTCGCTATGTCAACCTCGACATCGCTGCCAGCGCGCCTGCAACTGTTGGGGTGATGCAGGCCGTTACCGACTTCATGCCGTGGTACAGCAGCGTCCACCGAGGCACCGGATACAAGTCGATGATGTCGACCAACGCATACGAAGGAGCGCGAGACGATGTCGGCCGATTCTTCGGAGCCGCCCCCGATCAGGTCGTTCTTTTCACCCGGAACACGACCGACGCCATGAACCTGCTGGCGGCGTGTCTGCCGACAGAGGTCCACGTGGTCGCGTTCGCGACAGAACACCACGCCAATCTGCTTCCGTGGCGACGTCACGGATCGACCCTGCTTCCAGCACCCCGAAGCGCTGAAGATGCGATCGCCGCTCTCGACGCCCACCTCGCATCGGCAGCCGGTGATTGGTTGGTCGCAGTAACCGGAGCCTCGAACGTCACGGGAGAGTTGTGGCCGATCGAGGCGTTGACGGGTGTCGCCCATCGTCACGGGGCGCGCATCGCGATCGACGCTGCCCAGCTGGCTCCTCATCGTCGGGTCGACATGGCCGACATCGGAATCGACTATCTCGCTGCGTCGGGGCACAAGATGTACGCCCCGTTTGGTGCCGGTGTGCTCGTGGGACGCTCCGACTGGCTGAACGACGCCGAACCGTTCCTTGCGGGCGGCGGAGCGGTCAAGTTCGTCGACGCAACCGACACCATGTGGTCTGATCTTCCGGATCGTCAGGAGGCCGGATCGCCGAACGTCGTGGGCGCTGTGGCGTTGGCCGCCGCATGTCGCGAACTGGAGGCTGCCGACGTCGAGGTGCTCGCTGCTGAGGAGCATCGGTTGGCGACCCGACTGATGGAAGGCCTCATGAGCATTCCGGGCGTGGAGATCTACTCACTGTGGGGTCCCGGCAGTGAACGAATCGGCGTTGCCACTTTCAACCTCGTCGGCGTGCCGTATGCAACCCTGGCGGCAGCACTCAGTGCCGAGTACGGCATCGGCGTTCGACACGGGTGCTTCTGCGCTCACCCGATGATGTTCGAGCTTTTGCGGGTCGACGAGGATTCCACTCGGACCATGCTCGATGCGATCCGACGGGGCAACGAGATGGAGGCGCCAGGCGCCGTACGGGCGAGCCTCGGATTCGGGAGCACGGACGACGACGTCGATCGTCTGCTCGCCGCCGTGTCGTCGATCGCTTCCGACGGCCTGGGTTGGACGTACACGTCGTCCGACTGCGGCAAGAACGCAAAGCCGGTGCCGGACCCTCGCACCTGACCTTCGCCAGAAGAGCGCGGCGAGGCCGAACATGGTGGTGATCGGTTCGCCGAGAAGAACTGTTCCAGATCATCGAGCAACTTGGCGTCGAAGGACACGGACTCAAGTTGTCGTGCTGTG
>JBBSLH010000104.1:0-12143 GCA_038255425.1 Acidimicrobiales bacterium | reverse complement strand
TTCGCGGTGACACCGACGGTGGCTCCTTCGACCTGTCGACCGGTTGCCTCGCCCCGGAGTTGCCACGTGACCTCGCAGACCTGGGCCAGCGCCTGGGCAGGAACAGCTTCGCCGAAGCAGCCGAGTCCACCACTCGGGTTGACGGGCACCCGGCCGCCGAGCGTGGTGTCTCCGTCGTTGAGAAGCTTCTCGGCCTCGCCGGCCTCGCAGAGGCCGATGTTCTCGTACCAGTCGAGTTCGAGTGCGGTGGACAAGTCGTAGACCTCGGCCAGCGAGACGTCCTCGGGGCTGATCCCCGCCTCCTCATATGCGGCGTGGGCGATCGAGTCCTTGAACCCGATCTCGGGCGCCGGCACCGCGACTGCCGAGTCGGTCGAGAACTCCGGCAGGTCGAGATGCATGTTGGGGAACGAGGGGGTCACTGTCGAGATCGCGCGCACTCGCACTGCGTTGCCGAGGCCGTGTTTCTTCGCGTAGTCGTCGCTCACGAGGATCACAGCGGCACCGCCGTCGGAGGTGGCGCAGATGTCCAGCAGGTGCAACGGGTCGGCCACGACCGGCGACTTGAGTACGTCCTCGACGGTGACCTCCTTGCGATACCTGGCGTTCGGGTTGTGGAGTCCGTGTTTCGAGTTCTTGACCTTCACCCGAGCGAAATCCTCGGGTGTCGCTCCGTGCAACGCCATGCGACGGCGGGCGTAGAGCGCGAAGTACGTCGGGTTGGTCGCGCCGAGAAGGCGGAACCGGAGCCAGTCGGGGTCGTCGGGACGGTCACCGGCATTCGGGGCCAGGAACCCCTTGGGAGTGGTGTCGGCACCGACCACGAGGGCGACGTCGCAGAGCCCCGCCATGATCCGGGTGCGGGCCGACTCCATTGCTGTCGCGCCTGAGGCGCAGGCGGCGTAGCTGGTGGACACACGGGCGCCGTTCCAGCCGAGCATGCGTGCGATGGTGGCGCCGGCCACGTAGCCGCCGTAGCCGTTGCGGACGGTCTCGCCGCCGGCGACGAACTGCACGTCGCGCCAGTCGATACCGGCGTCCTTCAGGGCGGCCTCGGCCGCGTCGACGCCGTAGGTCGCGAAGTTGCGGCCCCACTTGCCCCACTCGGTCATGGCCACGCCGGCCACACGGACGTTCGCGTCAGCGCTCATGCGAACTTCCCCTCCCCATACGCCGGCTCCCATTTCCAGACTGTCTTGCGAACTGGCCCGTCCTCGGGATCGGGGTCGGTGAAGAGGGTGTCGATGACGAGCCGTACAGGCATCCCGACCTCGAGATCTTCGATGCCGATGCCGTCGACGACCTGGCCCATCACGATCATCTTCTCGGCCTCGAGTTCGACCGCGACGTGACAGAAGGGGACGTGCTCGTCGCCCGGGACCATGTAGGGGGGCGGCGGCTGGTAGCGGGCGTCCGTGTAGCTCCAGATCGTCCCGTGGTTCGACAGCCGGTACTCGACCAGGTCCCGCCCGAAACACCCCGGATTACGGCACAGACCCTCGACTCTCGGGAAGAACACCGTCGTGCAGTCCTCGCACCGGGTGCCGAGCAGCGCCGGCTCCGGGTCGTCGGTGAACCATCCCTCGATGGCCGGCTCGGTGCGTGTCGTGCTCACGAGGCCGACGGTAGTGCCGGATCTGACACCGCGTCAGATCCGGCGATGGTGCTCCGCCATCTGACCGAGTCGGACGCCATGGCGCAGTGGTCGGAACCACCTCCTGGGCCAGTTGGTGACCCGCTCCGCCGCCTGACCTCGGCATACCCTCGGGTCGTGGCCCACTTGCACGTCCCGCGGACGATGAGCCGGCGAGGGTTCCTGACCGACCTCGGACGGGGCACGCTCGTCGTCACGATCCTCGGGACGACGACGATCGCGTGCTCCGGCGACGACGAGACGTCCGCGACAGCACCGTCGAACGCCCCCGATGGCGACCCACCAACGCAGGACGGTGACGAGGATCGCATCGACCTGTGGTTCGAACGGGCCGACTTCGGATTCGTGGCCGCCTACGTCCTCGCACGCGACGGCGTCGCCACGATCGTCGACACCGGCAACGGCGAGCTCGGCCCGATCGAGACTGCGCTGGCCGCTGCGAACAGCTCGTTCGATCAGGTGACCGATGTCGTGCTCACGCACCTCCACGGTGATCATGTCGGCGGCATCGACGTGGTGGCCGAAGCCGCGTCCGCAGCGCGATTCCACGCCGGCGAGGCTGACGTCGCGGGCATCGACACCGACGTCGACCTCCGTGCACTCGTCGACGGCGATGATGTGGCGGGTCTCCAGATCGTCGCGACGCCTGGACACACAGCCGGGCACGTCTCGGTCTTCGACCCGGTGAGCGGCATCCTCGTCGCCGGCGATGCCCTGAATCTGTCGAGCGGGACCCTTTCCGGCTCGGCCCCGGAGTTCACCGCAGACCAGGCCGCCGCCGACGAGTCGGTCCGGAGACTCTCCGAACTCGGCATCCGGACGATTCTTCCCGGGCATGGCGAGCCGCTGACCGGCACCGCCGGGAGCCAGCTCGACTCGCTGGTGACATCGCTCTGATCGAGCGTCCCCGAATCTGACGCGACGTCAGATTCGCACTACCGTCCCCGGCATGGCGACGACGGTCACGCTGCACGACTCAGGAATCGCAGAGATCGTGATGGACAACCCGCCGGTCAACGCGCTCACGGTCGCCGGTTGGTTCGAGGTCGGCGAGCTGGTCACCGACGCAGGAAGGAACCCCGACGTCCATGTCGTGGTGCTGCGGGCCGATGGTCGAGGCTTCAATGCGGGCGTCGACATCAAGGAGATGCAGGAGACCGACGGGTTCGACGCACTCGTCGGAGCGAACGCTGGCTGCTACGCCGCGTTCAAGGGCGTGTACGAGTGCGAGGTCCCCGTGATCGCTGCCGTCAACGGCTTCTGCCTCGGTGGCGGCATCGGCCTGGTCGGCAACGCCGACATCATCGTCGCCGCTGACGACGCCACCTTCGGACTCCCCGAGGTCGACCGCGGCGCGCTCGGCGCCGCCACCCATCTCGCCCGGCTCGTGCCCCAGCACAAGATGCGAGCGATGGTCTACACCGCGACGACGGCGACGGCGCAGGAGCTCCACCACTTCGGTTCGGTGCTCTCGGTCGTACCGCTCGAACAGCTGCGGGACGAGGCCATGCGTATCGCCGGCGAGATCGCAGCGAAGTCGCCGACGGTGATCCGCGCTGCAAAGGCGTGCCTCAACGGCATCGACCCGGTCGACGTCAACACCTCGTATCGCTTCGAGCAGGGCTACACGTTCGAGCTCAACCTCAAGGGCGTCGCCGACGAGCACCGCGACGCCTTCGTCGAAGACCGAAAGACGGACACCACCACATGAAGGTCGGCCGATGAACAAGACCATGAGCGAGGACGAGGTCGTCTCGCGACTCGAGTCGGGGATGACGATCGGGATCGGCGGATGGGCGGCGCGGCGCAAGCCGATGTCGATCGTGCGAGCGATCCTCCGCTCCGACCTGACGGACCTGACCATCGCGTCGTACGGCGGGCCCGACGTCGGCATGCTCTGCGCTGCAGGCAAGGCCTCGAAGCTGATCAGCGCGTTCGTGTCCGACGACTCGGTCCCGCTGGAGCCTCACTACCGCGTCGCACGCCAGACCGGCGCAGTGACCGAGCAGCCGATGGACGAGGGCATGTTCCTCCTGGCGTTGCAGGCAGCTGCCTGGCGAGTGCCGTTCCTCCCCTCGAGGGTCGGGCTCGGCTCAGACCTGTTCCGTGACAACCCATCGCTGAAGACGGTCACCGACCCCTACGGCTCCGAGGAGCTCGTCGCTGTTCCCGCGCTCCACCTCGACGCCGCCATCGTGCACCTCAACCGCGCCGACGAGCGCGGCAATGCGGCATTCCTCGGCCCCGATCTCTACTTCGACGACCTGCTGCTCGAAGCGGCGGCGATGGGGTTCGTGTCGTGCGAGAAGTTGTTGACGACGTCCGACCTCGCGGACGAGGCCCCGCTCCACACCCGACGCACCAACCGCATGTTCGTCACGGGCGTGGTCGAGGCGCCCAACGGGGCGCACCCCACGTCGTGCGTCCCCGACCACGACGTCGACGACGCATTCCTTCGCACCTACGCCGGCTCGGCCAAGGACGCCGGCGCATGGGAGTCGTTCGTGTCGGAGTACCTCGCCGGCTCTGAGGCCGACTACCAGAAGGCGGTGGCATCATGAGACCCAGCGATCGATCAGAGCGCCAGCGGCGATCGCTGGCAGCCCGGCGAGCGAAGCGAGTGGGCGCATGAGCACGGTCCACGTGACGCGTGCCGAGGTCTGTGTGGTCGCCGTGGCCGAGGCATTCCGGGGCGACGGCGAGATCCTCGCCAACCCGATCGGCACCATCCCGATGATCGGCGGGCGACTGGCCCGCGCCACCTTCGAACCCGACCTGATGATGACCGACGGCGAGGCCCGCCTCATCGCTGGCGACGTCGCGGTGAACGGTGGCGACACTGACCTTCCGGGGGCATGGACGACCGAGGCGTGGAACCCCTACCGCCGCATGTTCGACATCGTCTGGTCTGGCCGACGCCACGTGATGATGGGTGCGACCCAGATCGATCGGTACGGCAACCAGAACATCGCGGCCCTGGGCGACTTCGCGCAGCCGAAGGTGGCGCTGCTCGGCTACCGAGGCGCGCCCGGCAACACGATCAACGACAAGACCTCGTACTGGGTGCCCAAGCAGTCGGGACGGGTGTTCGTCGAGGCGGTCGACACGGTGTGCGGCATCGGCTACGACCGCGCCGCAGCGCTGGGCGAACAGGCTGCCCGCTTCCACCATCTCCCGCGGGTCATCTCCGACTTGGCCGTCTTCGACTTCGAGTCCGACGACCACTCGATGCGCCTCCGCTCGGTCCATCCAGGCGTCACCGTCGACGACGTCGTCGCGGCCACCGGCTTCGAGTTGGCCATCCCGTCGGACGTGCCCGAGTCGCGCCTGCCGACGGCCGACGAACTCGAACTGATCCGCGAAGTCATCGACCCCGAAAGTGCCCGCGAGAAGGAAGTCCCCGACCCGTCCTGACCGGCTGTCACCACGGCGGTCGCCCGCCCTGCCCGTTTGGCCGCAGACGCCTTTTGATCGGCCGGGAGCACACGCTCGGTCTCGAGGACGACGCCGCCACCATCGGAGCCTCGATCACGTCCCTGGCGTGCGACCCGGACCTCGCCCTGCTCTAGCGTGCACCGTCGATGAACGACCCGCAGCCCCCAGTCGTCGACGGACGCGACACCCTGGAGCCGAAGCAGTCTGCGGTCGACGCCGACGGGGTCCTGCGCCAGACGCCCATCAGCGGTCTTCGGTTCCGGCCCACTCGGCCCGTGGTGCACGAGGACGGCACCCTGGCCGAGATCGCCCGCACGGACTGGGACGTCATCGACCAACCGATCGTGCACACCCACGTCACCACGACGCTTCCTGGACGGACGCGAGCGTGGGGTCTCCACCAGGCCAGCACCGACCGTCTCTTCGTGGTCACCGGCCTGGTGTCGATCGTGGTGTTCGACGGACGCGACGGCTCGCCCACACACGGGCACGTCAACGAGTTCAAGGTGTCGGAGCGCAACCCCGGGTTGTTGGTGATCCCGCCGATGCTGTTCCACGGATGGAAGGTGATCGGAACGTCCGAGGCGTTCATCATCAACATGCCGACCGTCGCGTACGACCACGCTGCACCTGACGCGCTCGACCTCCCCTACGAGTCGGCCGAGGCCGAGGAGATCGTCCCGTGGCGCTGGTGATCGTCGGCCCGTGAGCCCCAGCGCGCTCGTCGTCGTCCCGACCCACGACCACGCCAGCACCCTCGACCTCGCGGTCAAGAGTGCGCTCGACCAGAACGTTTCGGATCTCGAGGTGGTGATCATCGGTGACGGGGTGGGCGACGACACTCGCGACGTCGTGGCCGAGCTCCGACGGATGGACGAGCGCGTCACGTTCGTCGACCGGGCGAAGTCTCCCAGCCGGGCAGAATCGACGCGCCACGAGGTGGTGAGAGACACGGTCGCGAGCGTCGTGACCTACCTCGGCGACGACGACCTACTGCTTCCCCACCACCTCGAAGTCATGATGCGCCTGCTCGAGGAGCACGACTTCGCGCATCCGATGCCCACGTTCATCGGGCTCGACGAGTTGGTCGAGGTGGCACCCGTCGACCTCTCTCGCGCTGCGTGCCGCGACTTCCACCAGCGACCGCATCGCAACACGGTGAGCCTCACCGGCGCCAGCCACACGTCGGATCTCTACCGCCGTCTTCCCTTCGGTTGGCGCACTCCGCCACCGGGACGCTGGTCCGACCACTACATGTGGCAACAGATCCTCTCGGTCGAGGGGATCCGAGCGACGACCGCAGACCGAGCCACCACCGTCAAGCGGGCCGCAGCGACCCGCGACGAATCAGCGATCGAGCGGCGCGACGCCCTCCAGCGCTGGTACGACCGGCGGCACGATCCCGGGTTCGTCCAGCGATGGGACGACGACGTCGCTGGAGCCATACGGGCCAGCGCCGCCGACACGTTCGTCAGCCATCACGAACTCTCCGATCGGCTTGATGCTGTCGCTGGCGAGCGCGACGGTCTGGCCGCCGAGCGCGACGCTGTCGCTGGCGAGCGCGATCGGCTCGCCGCCGAACGCGACCATCTGTGCGACCAGCTCGCCGGCATCACCGAGGAGCTCGACGCCATCCGGTCGACACGGACGTTTCTGGCGCGAGCATGGCTGCTCCGATCCGCCCCGCTTCGGCGGCTGGCGCGCCGCGATCCGAGCGGTCCCGCATCCCCACAGCGGTAGACCCCTCTCCGCGGCGCCGGGACGCCGCAGGCTTTATCCGGCGTCGGGAGCGACGCTGCGCCGTGCGTTTCGGGCGGCGAGCTTCGCTGTCTCGATCGACCCGTGCAGCGCAGCCTCGACGTCCTCGAGGCCTTCGTGCAACCCGTCCTGGAACCCGACGGCGAGCCGCTTCGAGCGGACCGTGACTCCGCCGGCCTTCAAGACATGCGACCGGAGGATGCCGACGTCGAGCGCGCCTTCCTTCACGCGCGGACCCGCAAGGACTTTGTCGCTCGGCAGCCGCAGATCGCGCACGACGCCGAACCACGACAGGACACGCAAGGAGTAGTAGGTCGGGTCGTACTCCCACCAGAAGAAGCCGTTGCGGGCGGCCGGCGGGTAGTGGTGGTGATTGTTGTGCCAGCCCTCGCCGCCGGTGATGATCGCCACGAAGATCGAGTTCCGCGAGGTGTCGCCTGTGGCATAGCGACGCCGCCCCATGATGTGGGCGAGCGAGTTCACGCAGAAGGTGGCGTGCCACAGGAGCACCGTCGACAGCAGGAAGCCGACGACGAGACCACGGAGACCGTCGACGAGGAACGCGGTGACACCGAACGTCCACGGGGCGACCCAGTCGTGCTTGTTCAGGAAGCGCAGCTCGGGGTACTTGGCGAAGTCCTCGATCGCGTCCCAGTCGGTCGGGCTCCATCGTTCCGTGACGATCCATCCGATGTGCGACTGGTAGATCCCCTTCAACGGCGTGTGGGGATCCTTCTCGGTCTCGGTGTGGCGGTGGTGGCCACGGTGGTGCGATGCCCACCACAACACGCCCTTCTGGGCGGCCGCCCCGCCGACGAAGGCCAGCACGAACTGGAACGCACGGTTCGTGGTGTAGGCGCGGTGCGCGAAGTAGCGGTGGAAGCCAGCGGTGATGCCCCACATGCGGGTTGCGTACATGACCGCGCAGAGGATCAGCGACGTGCGGCTGATCCCGGTGAAGAAGATCAGGAGCGGCGAGAAGTTGAGGAGCAGGAAGGCCAGCGAGGGCATCCAGCGAGGGCGCTCGTCGGCGGAGAGTTCGATGCCAATTGCCATGAAGTCGTCCAGCCTACCGACCGGTCGGTCGGGTGAAACAGTCAGGGCGGAGACGAGGGCAGCAAGCGACGCACCGTAGGATCTGACGCTGTGTCAGATCCCCTCCGCACCCGTGTCTGCGACGTCTTCGGCATCGATGTCCCCATCGTCCAGACCGGTATGGGGTGGGTGTCGGGTGCGCATCTGACCGCCGCCACCTCGACCGCCGGCGGCCTCGGGATCCTCGCCGCGGTCACGATGACCCCGTCCGAACTCGAGGACGCGGTCCGCTCCGTCCGGTCGAAGACCGACAAGCCCTTCGGAGTGAACTTCCGGGCCGACCAACCCGACCTCGCCGAACGCCTCGCCTTCGTCACCGCCAACGGGGCAAGCGTCGTGAGCTTCGCTGGCGCACCGACGAAGGAGGCCATCGCCCGTTGCCACGACGCCGGCGTTCTGGTCATGCCGACGGTCGGGGCGAAGCGCCACGCCGAGAAGATGCTCGAGTGGGGTGTCGATGCGGTCATCGCCCAAGGCGGCGAGGGCGGCGGCCACACCGGCCCCGTCCCCACGTCGCTCCTCCTCCCTGCCGTCTGTGACGCCGTCGCCGACGAGATCCCGGTCCTCGGCGCCGGCGGCTTCCACTCCGGCCGCGGACTCGTCGCCGCGCTCGCCTACGGCGCCGACGGCATCGCCATGGGCACCCGCTTCCTCCTCACGACCGAGTCGCGGGTCCCGGATCAGACGAAGGCGCGCTACCTCGCGGCCTCCGTCACCGACACGGTCGTCACGACCGCGATCGACGGCGCACCGCAACGAGTGATCCGCACCGAGGTGGTCGACCAGATCGAGAAGGCGTCTGCGCTCACCCGCTTGCCCAAGGCCGCGCTCGCCGCGCTGAAGTTCCGGTCGGAGACCGGGACGTCGTTGCGCGACCTCGTCAAGGAGGGCTTGGCCATGAGAAGGAACCAGGACCTGTCCCTCGCCCAACTCGCGCTCGCTGCCAACGCTCCGATGTTGATCAAGGCGACGATGGTCGACGGCAAACCCGACGTCGGCATCCTCCCGACCGGCCAGGTCACCGGCGTGATCGACGAGCTACCGACGGTCGCCGACGTGATCGCCGAGATCATCCGGGAGGCCGAGGAGACCCTGCGCCGACTCGGTCGGTGATGCCAGCGAAGTGAGTCCGCGGCGATTCGGCACGACGAAGTGTTGCGCCCGCGTTTGACCTCGACCGCTGCCAACCGATTCGATCCACAGCACCGGCATCGGGCGGCGAACTCGCTCACCGCCAAAAGGACAGCTCGAGGAGTGCGCATGAGCGCGAACACAGGACGCGTCCGATCGATCAGCAGCGTGACCGACCGGAGTCCGGTTGCCACCAATGAGATCCGGCCACTCTCAGAGATCTGGGCGACCGACGTCTTCGATCTGTCGACCATGGAAGAGAAGCTCTCGAAGTCTGCGTACAAGGCAATGCAGGCCACCGTGCACACCGGCGCTGCGCTCGAACCGGCCACGGCCGACGTCGTCGCCGCCGCCATGAAGGACTGGGCGTTGTCGAAGGGCGCGAAGTTCTTCTCACACATCTTCTTCCCGATGACGAACATCACCGCCGAGAAGCACGACGGTTTCATCGTCACGAACAGCGACGGGCACGCGATCACCGAGTTCACCGGCAGCGTGCTCATCAAGGGCGAGCCCGATGGTTCGTCGTTCCCCAACGGCAGCCTCCGGATGACCAACGCCGCCCGCGGGTACACGGCGTGGGATCCGACCAGCCCGGCCTACGTCATGCAGACGCCCAACGGCGCGACGTTGATGATCCCGAGCGTGTTCATGTCGTGGACCGGCGAGGCGCTCGACAAGAAGATCCCGCTCCTCCGGTCGAACGCGGCGATGGACCACGCCGCCCGACGCGTGCTGTCGATCATGGGCGAGACCGACATCGCTCCCCTCACCGCGAGTTGCGGGGCAGAGCAGGAGTACTTCCTCGTCGACTCGCACTTCGCCGCGAACCGGCCCGATCTGCTCCTTGCCGGACGCACGCTCTTCGGCGCGCCATCGGCCAAGGGTCAGGAGTTCGACGACCACTATTTCGGCGCCATCCCCGAACGTGTCCAGGTCTTCATGCAGGACTTCGAGGACAAGCTGTTCCGTCTCGGCATCCCGGCGAAGACCCACCACAACGAGGTCGCACCCGGTCAGTTCGAGATCGCTCCGTACTACGAGGCGGCCAACGTCGCCGCCGATCACCAGCAGCTCATGATGACGATCATGAAGTCGACGGCCAAGGCCCACGGCTTCCTCTGCCTGCTCCACGAGAAGCCGTTCGCCGGGGTCAACGGCTCGGGGAAGCACGTGAACTGGTCGGTGGGCAACGCGACCCAGGGCAACCTGCTGGACCCAGGCTCGACGCCGAGCCAGAACCTCAACTTCTTGATCTTCTGCGGGGCGGTCATCCGCGGCGTGCACCGGCACGGCGCGCTCCTTCGCGCGGTGATCGCTTCGGCCGGCAACGACCACCGTCTCGGCGCAAACGAGGCTCCACCGGCCATCCTGTCGGTGTACCTGGGCGACCAGCTGGAGCAGGTCTTCGAGAACATCGGCGCCGGCCGCGCCTCCGTCGACACCGCCGGCGGGTCCATGGACCTCGGTCTGGCACAGATCCTGTCGTTCGACCGCGACCCCGGCGACCGCAACCGGACGTCGCCGTTCGCCTTCACCGGCAACCGGTTCGAGTTCCGTGCTGTCGGGTCCAACCACTCGGTATCGGGTCCGCTCGTGGCGATGAACACGATCCTCGCCGACTCGCTCCATTGGATCGCCGACCGACTCGAGACCGTGCTCCCGACCGACCCGACGCCGGCGCAGCGGATCACCGCCGTGGTCGAGGTGCTCGAGGGGCTGGTCAAGCAGCACGGTTCCGTCGTGTTCGGCGGCGACGGCTACTCCGACGAGTGGCATCGTGAGGCCGTCGAGGAGCGCGGTCTCCTCAACATCCCCACGACCGCAGACGCACTCCCCCACCTGCTCGATCCGTCCGTGATCGAGATGTTCGAAACGATGAACGTACTCAGCCCGGCCGAACTCCAGAGCAGGTACGAGGTCTACGCCGAGCAGTACATCCTCTCGATCGGCGTCGAGGCGAAGCTCGTGATCGAGATGGCGAAGACCATCATCTATCCAGCGACCATGTCCTATGTCTCCGAGCTGGCCAAGACGCTCGAGCACACTCAGTCACTGGGCGTCGAGCTGGAGTCGACCCAGGTCGAGGTGATCGCCGGGCAGGCAAACGCCATGATGGCCGCGGTGGCCGAACTGGCCAACGCACTGGAACGGGACGCCTTCGACTCGACCGAGGCACACATGAAGTTCTGCGCCGACACCCTCCGCGGCCTGATGGTCGCCGTCCGGTCCCACGCTGATGCGCTCGAGACCGAGGTCGCCGACGAGCACTGGCCGCTCCCCAAGTACCGAGAGATGCTCTTCATCCGCTGACGCCCCCTCCGCTGCCGTCCCAACCGGTGGCGTCACGGACAGGACCGGGAGGAGCCGAGAGACGAGCGATCGCGGCGTCGAGGTACGCATGTTGTTCGGCGCGCATCGTCTCCGCCGTGATGTCCGGACGTCCGTGCGTCGCCATGTCACTCGCCCACAACGAGAGCGCGCCGGCGGGGCGGAGCGAGACGACGAGTTCTCAGCCGGGGAGCGTGTCGGTCGCTCGTCCCGTGCACTCGAGGTACCGGTCGGTGGACGCCTCCGACGCCGCCACCCCGAACACCCAGCGGAGGTCGAGGCGTGTCGTCGCGACGTCGACCGTCGTCATCCACGACGACAGCCCACCAGGAAGCTGACCGATGGCCCGTACGGCCGATCGTGGCTCGACTGCGGCAACGATCGCTTCGATCATCCTTCGATCGAGCGCCGATTCGACCACCACTTCGATTGCTTCGTCGCCGGAATTCATCGGTCCTCATGATGCCGACTCCACGTAGCGTTCCGCCGTGAACACGCCCGACCTCTCCGACCACGCCGCACTCAACCGGGAGCACTGGAACGACATGGCCGACCAGTGGGTCGCGTCGGGTGAGCACTCATGGGCACGGTCCACGCCGAAGTGGGCGCGTGGGACCTGCCCGACGACGGGATCGACGTCTCAGATGGACAGCTCGAGACCGCCCGACGACTCGCCGAGCAGCACGACGTCGACGAGTTCCTCGAACTCCAGGCGCCCGCGTCGACCGACGATGACCGC
>JBBSLH010000103.1:0-12169 GCA_038255425.1 Acidimicrobiales bacterium | reverse complement strand
GAAGACCATGTCGGCCCCCTTGAGGACCTCCTCGATCTCCTCACGGTGCTCTTCCGACGCCTGGCGTCCCACGTCGGGGTCAGAGCCTGCACCCAGCCCACGGGTGAGCTCTCGGCCGATGTCGAGCTTCACATCAGCGTCAGACATCAGCAACGCCTGCGCGTCCGTGTTGACGGCGATGAACTCGACGCCCTTCAGGCCAGCGTCGATCATGCGGTTGACGGCGTTGACGCCGCCACCACCGATACCGACGACCTTGATGACGGCCAGGTAGTTCTGCGGGTTCGCAGCCATGGGACCGATTACTCCTCTGTGGTGGATGACGCGGGACGGAAGTGCGCGATGCGGAAACGCGGGTGGCCGGGCAGCACGAGGCCGCCCGGCATGAAGTTCGAGTGGAGGTCGAGATGAACCTCGACCTCAGCTGTGGGGTTGAACGCTACGAGCACGGCTCGTCCCGGGTCAACACCGGCCGGGTCGGGACCCGCAGATCGAGGGTCTCGATGCAGCTCTGATCGACCCGCGCGTGGATCGTGCGGAACGCATCGACCTTGGCGTCAACTGCGTCGCCGTCGCCGAAATCGACGATGCCACCGCCTGCGAGCTCGAGCCTGAGTGTCGGCTCGAGGAGCACCGCGACCACGACGTTGGCCGGGTTCTCACGAAGTCGTCCTGCGAGGGCGATGGCGTCGAGCAGCGCGGGATCGACGCGGCCGCCGGGTCCCGGCGGGGCGTCGGCGACGACGACCCGCACGAAGGGTGGGAAGACGGCGACGGCCGCGGGATACGACGCCGAGTCGGCCCCGGAGAGCACATGACCGTCGGGATCGACCAGGACTGCGGCATCGCCCGCAGCCACCACGGCGGATGGCGTCCGCTCGATGACGTCGATCACGACACCGCCCGGCAGGTCTCTGGTGACAGCGGCTTCCTCGATCCACGGGAGTGCTTCCACTCGGCGTTGCGCGCCTTCGAGATCGGCGAGGAGGAGAGCCGAACCGAGCTCGACGCCGGCCGCCTCAGCGATGGCCTCGGCGTCGGATGCGCTGGCGCCGCTGACGGCGATCTCGTCGATGTCGAGGATGGGGCTCTTCAAGACGATGACCGTGGTCAGCGCGAGGGCGGCGACGACCACGAGCAGCACCAGGCGGTGCAACCGTCGGCGGCCGACGTCTCGGCGGACGGCGATCCGGCGCGCACGCAGACGCGGGTCGATGACGATGTTGCCGGTCTCGCCGGTCCCGGTGTCGGGCGTCGGCCCCGTCATGCGAAGACTGCCATTGGAGGGACCGTCATCCGAAGATCTGGGCATCGAAGCCCACCAACACGGTCTCGGGATGCAGTCGGACACCGCTGTGGGCCTCGACGGCGTCGCGGACCTCGACCATCAGGGCGACGATGTCGTCGGCCCGTCCCTCCGGATCGGCCTGGATGAAGTTGGCGTGCTTGTCCGAGACGGCAGCGGTGCCGACTCGGCGGCCCTTGCAGCCAGCGGCATCGATCAGTCGGCCGGCGGAGTCGCCCTCGGGGTTCGTGAACACCGAGCCCGCGTTCTGCCCGCCGGGCTGGTTCGCTCGTCGCCACCGCACGATCTCGGACAACTCGGCCTCGCCGACCTCGCGATCGCCGCCCGAGAGGTCGAGCGTCGCCGAGACGACGACCTGTGTGCCGGTGATCGTCGAGCGGCGATAACGCAGGTCGAGGGCAGCGGTCGGCACCATGTCATCCTCCCCCGTTTCCAGGTCGAAGACGCGGACCCCCCGGAGGCTGTTCGCCATCTCCGACCCGTGGCCACCGGCGTTCATCCGTACGGCACCGCCGATCGATCCCGGCACCCCCACGGCCCACTCGAACCCGGTGAGCCCTGCCCGCACGCTCTGGCGAGCGACCACCGGCAACAACGCCGCGCCGCCGGCGACCACCGTGGTGCCGTCGATGTCGATGCCTCCCAGGCCATCACCCAGACGCACCACGACGCCGGCAAACCCCTGATCACTCACCAACAGGTTCGAGCCGTTGCCGACCACGAGCACGTCGATGCCGGTGGCGGCCACGGTCTCGGCAAGAAGGTGCAGGTCAGCGACATCGTCTGCCACCAGCATCATCGCTGCGTGACCGCCGACGCGGTAGGTGCTCACCGAGGCAACAGGCCAGTCGGTCTCGGTTCGGTCGCCGAGGAGCTCCGCCGCATCGGCGACCACGTCGGGAGCGCTCATTCGCCACCGCCGAGGCGATCGATCACGACGTCGGGCACCGTCGTCAGGTCGCCCGCGTTGAGCGTGATGCAACAGTCGCCTGGACGCAGCGTCTCCACCATCCAGTCGGCAGCTGCGTCGAGGTCGGTGAGGTACTGGACCGCTGCGTCAGGATGTGCGCCGGCGACAGCGTCGAGGACGAGACGGCCAGTGACTCCCGGGATCGGCGTCTCTCCCGCCGTGTACAGGTCGGTGACGCCGAGGACGTCGGCGTCGACGAAGGCATCGGCGAACGTCGGTGCCAGGTCCCGGGTACGGGTGAAACGATGGGGCTGGAACACGCACACGACCCGATCGAACGGTCCCGACCGAGCGGCAGCAAGGGCGGCGGCGACCTCGGTGGGCAGGTGGTCGTAGGAGTCGATGAAGGTGACGCCGCCGGCGGTCCCCCGGAGTTCGAATCGGCGCGCCACCCCGGCGAAACGGGCAAGCGCCTGTGCAGCGGCGTCGAGGTCGACGCCAGCGAGGACGGCGGCGGCGATGGCCCCGGCAGCGTTGCGGGCGTTGTGGACCCCCGGTGCCGACGGGACGGTGACCCGCACCGAACGATCGACGGACGTGAGCAGGAAGGTCACACCGATCCCTGCGGGCTCGACTTCGGACAGGCGGAATTCTGCGTCGGGCGCGGTCCCATAGGTGATCGGCTGCCGGGCCTGTGCGGCCAACGCTGCCGATCCCGGGTCGTCGGCACACAGGACCGCCGCGCCAGGCAGTGACGAGACGAAGCCTTCGAAGGCCTCGACGAGTGCGGCTTCGCTGCCCCAGAACGACAGGTGGTCGGCCTCGAGGTTGGTCACGAGGGCATCGCTCGCGCCCAGCCGGAGGAACGTCCCGTCGGACTCGTCGGCCTCGACCACGAACCCCGGCCCCGTGCGCCAGTCCGCGTTGGTGCCGAGGCCGGTGATCCGCGTTCCCACGAGGAAGCCGGCGCCGTCGTCCACGCCATCGAAGATCGTCGCGAGCATTGCCGCGGTGGTCGACTTCCCGTGCGTGCCGGCGACCGCGATCACCCGCCGTTCGGCACAGATCGCCTCCAGCGCGTCCCGTCGGTGCACCACCGGCACACCGGCCGCTCGCGCAGCCTCGACGTCCGCGTGGTCCCCCGGCGTCGCAGTCGACGTCACCACCAGATCGGCGCCCGCCGCCGATGGGCTCGCATCGCCGATCGCCACATCGACACCGAGCGTTCGCAGGGGCCCCACGAACGGGGTGTCCTTCGCATCGGTGCCCGTCACCACGTGACCGCGCTGCGCCAACACGGTCGCGATCGCGCTCATGCCAGCCCCGCCCACGTTGACGACGTGCACGCGTGCCGTCCGGTCGAGATCGAACCCGGCGTCAGCGCCGGCGACCATGTCGTTCCACCAGGTCAGCGACACCGTCGGCGGCATCGGGAGTTGCGATCGAGCGCATCTGCCGGGACATCTGCTCGAGTCTCGCCGGATCGGCGAGGAGTTCGTCGACCACGGTCACGAGCCGTTCTCCATCGAGTTCGTCGTCGCGGATCACGACGGCACCGCCCACGGCGGCAACCCGCTCGGCGTTTGCGATCTGCTGACCGCCCGTGGTGACCAGCGACGGGATGACGACGGCAGGCCGTGCGGTCGCGGCCAGCTCGAAGCACGTGCCAGACCCGGCCCGACAGACCACGAGGTCGGCTCGCGCGAGCTGGTCGGGCATGTCGTCTTCGTACTCGACTGCCTCGTACTCCAGCGCGCGGTCCCCCGATGACGGTCGTTCGAGTGATGGCCAGTCCCGACGACCCACGACATGGTGGATCGCGAGATCGGCGCGATCGGACCAGAGATCGGCCGCCGCCACCGTCGCTCGATTGATCGACAGGGCGCCGAGCGACCCGCCGAAGACCAGGAGTTGGCGGCGCCCGTCGGGCCGGTCGGTGTGGACCCGGCCGAACAGTTCGGCGCGGACCGGGTTGCCGACCACCGTGGCCTGCGGGAGCGGCGTGTCCGGGAACGAGACCGCGCAGGCCGCTGCGAACTTTGCGAGGAGACGATTGGCTGCGCCCGGCACCGCGTTCTGTTCGTGGACGATCAGCGGCACGCGCCAGAGCACGGATCCCAGTCCGCAGGCAACGCTCGCGTACCCACCGACCGCCACGACGGCCGACGGACGGAGCCGACGTACGAGGACGATCGCCGTCACGAACGCCCGGACGAGGCCGATGACGGCGCCCACGTTGTCGATGATCTTGCGCGGGTGGAGACTGCGAGCGATCCCCCGCCCCGGCAACAGCGTGGACGCGAAACCAGACTCGGGGAAGAGCAGCGTCTCGATGCCTCGGGTGGAACCGACCATGTGCACCACGTGCCCGCGCTCGGCGAGCGCGGTGGCGATCGCGAGCGCCGGGAGCACATGACCCGCGGTGCCGCCGCCGGTGACCAGCACGGTCGAGGAAGAGTCGGACGCCCCGTCGTCGTCGTCGGTCTCGGCCGTGGTCATGGATGCGAGACGGTACGGGAACCGCCGTCGACCGAGGCGTTCTCGGCGCGACGCGCAGCAATGCGATCGCGCACGGCGTTCTCCGGCGCACGGCACTGCATCGCGACGTTCACCAACACACCGGCCGCGAGCATGGTCGCGAGCAGTGACGAGCCGCCGAAGCTCACGAACGGCAGCGGCACGCCGGTGATCGGCAGGATGCCCAGCACCGCGCCGACGTTGACGAATCCCTGGACGGCGAACCACGCACTCACGCCGACCGCGAGCATCGAACCGAAGGTGTCGCGCGACCGTGCAGCGATCCGCAGGCCACAGATGATCATCGCGGCGAAGAGGCCCACCACCACGAGCGAACCGATCAGACCGAGCTCTTCGCCGATGATGGCGAACACGAAGTCCGTGTGGGCCTCGGGCAAGAACCCCCACTTGGCACGACTCTCGCCCAGACCAGTGCCGGAGAAGCCCCCCGACGCGACACCGATCAGCGACTGGATCGTCTGATAGCCGGTGTCGCCGGCGTCGGCCCAGGGGTCGAGGAAGGCGGTCACCCGAGCTCGTCGGTAATCGGCCGACAAGGCGAACACGAGACCGGCGGCCGCACCCACGGCGGCGAGCGACGAGAGCACACGGATCGGGAGCCCACTCCACAGCAGCATGCAGCCGACGGTGGCGCAGAGCACGGCCGACGTCCCGAGGTTCGGCTGGAGCATGAGCAACACGAGCATGGTGCCGAGCACGATGAGCACCGGCCGCAGCACCACCCGGAGATCGAGGATGCGGTCCTTCTCCCGCGCGACGAGCGCAGCGACGAACACGACCAGCGCGAACTTCGCCGGCTCGGCCGGTTGCAGTTGGAACCCACCAGCGCCGATCCACCGCTGCGCGCCGTTGACGTTGATGCCGACGCCGGGAATCAGGACCGCGACGAGGAGTCCGAGCGACCCGAGCACCAACAGCGGCACCCGGTCGGCCCAGCGGTGGTAGTCGGTCCGAGCGCCGAGGAACAGGGCGACGAGACCGACCGCCAGCCAGGCGCACTGCCGGAAGAACACGCTGAACGTCGACCCGCCGAGTTCGATCGCGACCACCGACGATGCCGACAGGATCATGACCGATCCGATGAGGCTCAACAGGACGACGAGCACGACCATCGTGACCCCGAGGCCGGTCTGGCGCTCCCCGTCTGCGCTCTGTGGCATCGGCACGAGTCGGAGACGGCCGCGCGCCGGGCCGCCGCTGCGTTTGCGACGTGCGAGACGTCCGGGACGCCGCGTCGGGCGAGCGCTCGCGTCGGGACGAGGGCCGGACCGGCGATTGCGGGTGCCGGACAAGAAATCGGCGGTGACGTCGCTCATGGCGTGGCCTTCCGGGCGAGGACATGGGCGACGAAGTCGTCGCCCCGGGCGGCATAGTCGGGGTACCAGTCGAACGAAGCGCACGCTGGCGAGAGGAGGACGACGTCGCCGGGCGACGCGGCGCGGCTGGCAGCATCGACGGCGGCGGCCATGTCGGCGGCTTCTTCGACCGGGCGGACGCCAGCGAAGGCCGCCATGACCTCGCCGGCAGCGTCGCCGATGGCCACGACTGCACGGATCTTGTCGGCGGCGCTGGACAGCGCCGTCAGATCGAGGCCCTTGTTCCGACCGCCGGCGATGAGCACGACGGAGTCGAACCCGGCGAGCGCTGCGATCGTGGCGTGGGGGACGGTGGCCTTCGAGTCGTCGTAGTAGGTGACGCCGTCGATCGTCGCGATCGACTGGACCCGGTGCGGCAGCGGGACGGTACGGCGAAGCACCCGTGCCACCGCGTCGTCGTCCGCGCCGGCGGCAGATGCGGTGGCCGCTGCGGCGAGTGCGTTGGACAGGTCGTGCGGGAGTCGGCGCGGGAGCTCGGCCACAGGGATGATGACTCCTCCCGGACCGACGAGTTCGTCGTCGACGATCCGGAACGCCGCATCGGCGCGCCGAGTCGAGAAGCCGATCTGACGTCCGGTCGCCGCGCCGAGCCGTCGGGAGACGACGTCGTCGTCCATGTTCCCGATGGCCACGTCTTGGGGCCCCTGCGAATCCCAGATACGCGCCTTGGCGGCTTCGTAGTCGTCGTGGGTGGCATGGACGTCGAGATGGTCCGGGGCCAGGTTGAGCCAGGTCCCGACACGCGGCGCCCACCCGTGGGTGCGACCCAGGCGGAACGACGATGCCTCGACCACGAACCACCGGGGCCCGGGGTCATCGATCGCGGCGACGAGCGGTAGGTCGTTGTTCCCGGCGTCGACGCTGGCGATGCCGGCCTCGTTGAGCATCTCGGTGACCATCGTGGTCACGGTCGTCTTGCCGTCGGTTCCGGTGATGGCCGCGATCGGCCGCTGGTCCCACGCCGCGGCGAGGTCGAACTCTGTCAGTACCGGGATCCCGTGGTCCTCGGCCAGCGCGAAGACGGGGTGTCGGTCGGGCAGGCCGGGGCCAGGGACGACCGCACCGGCGTCCGCCATGAGCGCCGCCAGCGCGGTCGTGTCGGGTGCTTCGACCAGCTCGAGGCCAGCCTCCGCGGCCGCTGCCCGGATCTCGTCAGATGGACGATCGTCGGTCACCGACACCGAGTGGTCGCGGGCCCGGAGCGCGCGCACCACTGCCTGGTTGGTCAGACCGAAGCCGACCACGAGGACGGAGCCGGGCACGACGAGCGAGGTCGGCGACGTCAATCGATGGCCCCGGTGGCGATGAAGTCGGCGTAGAACAATCCGAGCGCGAGCGCGGTGCCGAGACCGGCCATGATCCAGAACCGGATGAGGACGGTCGTCTCGGGCCACCCGCCGAGTTCGAAGTGGTGGTGGATCGGTGCCATCCGGAAGAACCGCTTGCCGGTCAGCTTGAAGCGGCCGACCTGCAGGATGACCGAGGCCGTCTCGAGGACGAACAGGCTGCCGACCACGGGGAGCAGCAACTGGGTGTTGGTCGTCAGCGCCAGGGTGGAGAGCGCCGCACCGATCGCCAACGATCCGGTGTCACCCATGAAGATGCGTGCCGGGTTCGCGTTCCACCACAGGAATCCGGTGACGCCGCCGAGCATCGCAGCGGCGATCACCGCGAGGTCGAGCGCATGCTCGATGGCGTAGACGTCCTTGTGTCGGAACGCCCAGAAGGCCATGAACACGAAACACATGAACGCGAAGATCGACGATCCGGCCGCGAGGCCGTCGAGGCCGTCGGTGAGGTTCACTGCGTTGGTCGTGCCGGCGATGAGGAGCACGGCCCAGACGAGCCAGATCGGGTTCGACAGGTCGATCCCCGGGGAGTCGAAGCGCGTGAACGAGATGGTCGAGTGGACCTCGGTGAACGACAGGATCGAGAGCGCGAAGCCGACCGCGACGATCAGCAGTCCGATCATCTTGGCTCGGCTCGACAGGCCGAGGTTCCGTTCACGGCTGACCTTGATCCAGTCGTCGACCGCACCCACGAGGGCGGCGCCGATGATGGTGGCCATGACGATGAGGCCGGTGCGCGTGTAGAAGAGCCCGGACTGGATGTGCGCTGCCATGTAGCCGAGTGCGGCGGCGCCGACGAAGGCGACACCACCCATGGTCGGCGTCCCCGCCTTGGTCTGGTGTCCTTCCGGGCCATCCTCCTGGATCGGCTGTCCGACGTGATGCGCGGTCAGCCAACCGATGAGATAACGAGTGCCCACCAGCGAGGCGAGCAGCGACGTGGCACCGGCGATGAGGATGGGGATCACGAGCCGGCTCCTTCGGTCAGGGCGGCGCGAGCGACGGCTCGGTCGTCGAAGGCGATCGTCCGGTCGGCGAAGGTCTGTGTCGTCTCGTGTCCCTTGCCTGCGACCACCACGACGTCATGGTTCCGCGCCGCGCGCGCAGCGTGGTGGATGGCCTCCGCTCGGTCCTCGATGATCTCGATGCGACCCGTCGACAACAACTCTGCCGAGACACCGGCGACGACCTCCGCGATGATGGCGGCCGGATCCTCGGACCGTGGATTGTCGGACGTGACGACGACGAGATCGGCAGCCTCCGCAGCGATACGGCCCATCTCCGGCCGCTTCGCCCGGTCCTTGTCGCCGCCGCAGCCGAACACCACGATGACCCGTCCCGAGGCATCTGGGGACGCATCGGCGAGTTCGCGAGCAGCCTCGAGCACCGTCGCAAGCGCGTCCGGCGTGTGGGCATAGTCGACGGCGAGCGTGAAGTCCTGGCCGGCGTCGACGATCTCGAACCGGCCGCGCACGGGACCGACGTGCTCGAGGCCTGCAGCGATCGCTGCCACCGGCACGTCGAGCCAGTCGGCGAGCGTCGCAGCACACAAGGCGTTGGCCACGTTGTGTCGACCCGAGATGGGGATGACGATCTCGTCCCCACGCCATCGGAAGCGCATGCCGGTCGCGCTCGAGCGAAGATCAGCCGCATCGTCGAGTCGGAACGGCCGAATGTCGACGCCGTCCCCGCGTGCGGTCACCTCGTCGATGAGCCGAGCACCCCACTCGTGATCGCTGCGGATCACCGCGCGACGGGTGCGCGAGCGCTCGAACAAGCGAGCCTTGGCTGCGAAGTAGTGCTCGATGTCGTGATGGAGATCGAGGTGGTCGTGACCGAGCATCGTGAAGCCGGTGGCCTCGAACCAGATGCCGTCCACTCGCCCCATCGCCAGTGCGTGCGACGACACCTCCATCGCGACGACGTCGACGCCGTCATCTCGCCATGCAGCCAGCTGCGCCTGGAGCTCGGGCGCGTCGGGCGTCGTCGGCGGCCCACCGGGGAGCGACGTCAGGGTTCCGACGATCTCGCATCGTCGGCCAGCCGCCTCGAACACGGACCGGAGCAGACTCACCGTGGTGGTCTTGCCGTTGGTGCCGGTGATGCCGATCACCGGCAGCGAACGGCTCGGGTCTCCCCAGAACCGTGCTGCGATCGGTCCCATGGCGAAGCGCACCGAGGGCACGACGACTTGGGGCACGTCCAGTGCGAGCTTGCGTTCGACGAGCAGCGCGGTCGCACCGGCCGCGACGACCTGCTCGGCGTGGTCATGACCGTCGAATCGTGCGCCGGGAACGCAGCAGAACAGGGCACCGGCCAGGACCTTGCCGGTGTGGTGGACCACACCGCCGATGTCGGCCTCACCATGAGTCTCGTGTTCGATGCCGGCGTCGGTCAGACCGCCGGCCACGGTGGACAGGAGCATCAGTCCTGTGTAGCCGGGGAAACGGGTCCGTTGGCAACCGCCGGAGCCACCGGCGGGATGCGGAAGCGGCTGAGTGCGAACCTGGCCAGATCGGCGAACACGGGGGCGGCCGCAGTTCCGCCGTAGATCGTGGCCGACGGCTCGTCGATCACGACGAGGATGCTGAGCTGGGGATCCTCGGCCGGGACCATGCCGGCGAAGGCCGCGACGTACTGGTAGTTGCCTGCCGCGTCGCGGTACGTCCCGTTGGCCTGCGGCTTCCGAGCGGTGCCGGTCTTGCCCCCGACGGAGTAACCCTCGACCTGGCCTTGCTTGCCGGTGCCGTTGTTGACCACCTCGACCAGCATCTCTCGGACCTGCTTCGCCGTTTCCGGGGACACGACTCGGCGTTCCCCTTCGACATCGACCGGTGTCCGCTCGCCGGAGGCGTCGACAGTGGCGGCCACGAGTCGGGGTGGGACGTAGGTTCCGTCGTTGGCGATCACGTTGTAGGCGCTGAGCATCTGGACGGCGGTGACCGAGATTCCCTGACCCAGTGGGATGGAGCCGATCGACGTGCCGGACCAGCTCTCGGTCGGGAGCAGCAGGCCCCTCGACTCGTTCGGGAAGCCCAGTGCGGTCGACTCACCGAAGCCGAAGTCGCGGAGGTAGCGGTCGATCTTCTCCTTGCCGAGTTGTTGGCCGAGCATGATCGTGCCGATGTTGGACGACTGCGCCAGGATCTCCGTCACCGTCATCGGCATGGTCTCGTGCGCCGTGTAGTCCGAGAACACGTGATCGGACACCGGCAGCCGCCACGGGACCGTGAGTTCGGTGTCTGGCTCGACGAGACCCTCCTCGAGCACGGCCGCCATCGTGATCACCTTGTTGACCGAGCCCGGCTCGAACACGTCGATCACGGCGCGGTTGGCTCCGGCCGTGATGATCTCGTCGTCGGTGTTCCTCGTGATGTTGGCGAGGGCCAGGATCTCGCCGGTGGAGGGGTCGCTGATGACCGCGGTGCCACCCTTGGCGCCGACGTCGTTGACCTGCTGTGTCAGGACTCGCTCAGCTTCGTACTGGAGCGACCGGTCGAGCGTGAGTACGACGTCGTCACCAGCGATCGGAGCGACCCGCGTCTGCCCGGCCGCGGCAATCGTGCCGCCGTCACGGGCGCGCTCGTAGCGGAGCTCGCCCGGCGTCCCGGTGAGGATGTCGTCGTACAGGAGCTCGATGCCGGTCGAGCCGGTCTGGTCATCGGCGACCTTGCCGATGATGGAGCGAGCGAGTGCCTCTGACGGCGTGAACCGCGCCGGCTCCTCGAAGAGGTGGATGCCGTCGAGTTCGAGGTCGACGATGGCCGAGGCCACCTCGTCGTCGATCCGTCCACGGACGTACACGAACTGTGTGTCGCGAGCGAGCTTGTCGGCGAGGTCGACCGGATTGACGTCGAGGACCGGTGCGAGCGCCTGCGCCGTACCGGTCGGATCATCGATCTGGCTCGGATCGGCGAACACGCTCGGCCGGGAGACCGACAGGGCCAGATCGTGCCCCTCTCGGTCGAGGATGCGTCCTCGGCTGGCGTCGAGCGAGACCGTGCGGAGCCGCTGACCCTCGCCGACCGTGACGTACGTGTTTCGGTCGAGGACCTGGACGTCGATCAGCTTGCCGACGACGGCCAGCAACAGGATCCCGAGCACCGCCTTCAGCGCGAGGCTTCGGCGCTCGGGCCGAGGGGCCGCCGTTCGCCGAGGACGGCGAGGCGGGCCACCGCCGGGAGGTCCCGTCGGAACAGCGCGGAGTCGGCGCGGCGGAGGCGTCCCCGTCTCCGGCCGCGGGGTGCGAGGCGCCGTGGGACGGGGCGCAGTGACGGATCGTGCAGCGGGATCGTCTCGGCGCGCGGTGCGGGCCCGCTGGAGTCGGGTGACAGTCGCCCTCGAACCACGAGACGAGCCCGGAGGCTCGTCGGTGAACGGATCGTTGTCGAAGTCTTCGAATCCTTCGCCCCATGACGGATCGACGGGGCCCCAGCTCACTCGTGTCCTCCGTCGGGCTCGCCCTCGGAGGGCGTGGTCGACGCAGCAGGCGTCACCGTCGAGTCAGTGGTCTGTGCGTCCGCGTTCGCTGCCTTGTCCGCATCGGACAACGGCGGTCCGGTGAGCGATGCGTCGACCTCTTGTTCTTCCGGCGACGTGGGCGCGGCGACGACCGGCGGCGGGGGTGGCGGCGGGGTCTTGGCGGGCTCGACACGCACCGGGTCCTCACCGCCACCGACGACCCCGACCG
>JBBSLH010000102.1:0-12218 GCA_038255425.1 Acidimicrobiales bacterium | reverse complement strand
TGGTGATGTTGTTCCCATCGACCCGCTCCGACAACACGCGCGAGATCGCCGCCGTCAACGTCGTCTTCCCGTGGTCGATGTGACCCATCGTCCCGATGTTCACATGGGGCTTGGACCGGTCGAACTTCTCCTTGGCCATGGGATTGCGTCCTTCTAGATGTCTGTCGTCGGTGGGCTTCGGTGTTGTGGCGACGGGCGGAATCGAACCGCCGACACCGCGATTATGAGCCGCGTGCTCTAACCATCTGAGCTACGTCGCCGGGTCTGTTCTCGGGATCTCTTGTTGCCTGACGTTGGTGCCGAGCCCCGTGTCGGAATCGAACCGACGACACCAGCCTTACCATGGCTGTGCTCTGCCGACTGAGCTAACGGGGCAACTCGCCTCAGCACCGTCCCACGCAGCTGCACGGACCGGTTCTGGTGCGGCGGGGGAGTCTACGCAGCCGGTCAGGTGGCGCAAAGAGCGAAGCCGAAGCACCGCACCGCGCAGCGACGAGAGGCTCAAGCAAGCGCCGGAACGCGCCGATGACGACCTCGTGCATCTGGAACGACTGGTCATCGACTCGGGTGGGCACACGTTCACCGCCGACTTCCACCCTCGATTCACCGTGATCGGCGGTCTCGACCACGCAGCACGTGCGGCCCTCGCGGGTGAAGTCATCGACTCGCTCGGCGGCGCGAAGCCAGGGGTCCACCTCGAGCTCGATACCGGCGACCGGTCGCTGACCGTCTTCCGACCCGCGTCCGGCCGTCATCGAGTGATCGACACCGGATCGGTCGACGACGTGACCGCCGACTACCTGGGCAACGACGGCAACATCGACCTGTTCGCGTCATTGGGCGTCGATCGCATGCTCGCCCAACGGACGATCCGGCTCAGCAGCGACGACCTCGTGCTCCGTGGCGCCACGGACGAGTACGTCAGTCGTCTTGCTGCCGTCGACCAGGAACTGCTGTGGGAGACCGCCACACGGCTCAAGTCGGCGAACGAACTGCTCGAGTACGTGTCAGCCTCGTCCGGGGCATCGGCGACGGACGTCGAGTTGCTCGACGCGGTCGAACAGAAGCATGCCGACCTGGTCCAGGCCACGGAGAACTACGACAAGATCCGCCTGGTCAGCCTGACCATCGCTGACATCGGCGCGATCGTCGGACTCGCACTCACGTTCAGCGACCACACGACGTCCGGACTGCCGTTCCTCCTGATGGCCATCGTCGGCGTCGTGATGGCGCTGTACTTCCGACGCACCCTCTCCCGGGCCGAGAAGTCGGAGCGGGCGGCGCTGTCCTTCGCCGGAGCCGAGGACTACGCGGCATTCCAGGTCGAGCGGGTCAGCGCACTGCTCGACAGCGACAAGGAACGACGCCAGTTCATGGAGGTCGTGTCGTCCCATCGAAGGGCCAACGACGAGTGGAAGGCAGTCGTCGGGGACGTTTCGTTGTCGTTCGCACTCGACCATGTCGACCAGATCCGGCTCTCCGCCGACGTGCAGAGCGGCGTGCGGTCCCTGCAGCACCTGTCGACAACCGCGCCCGTGCTGGCACCCGACACGACTGCCGAGCTGGCGCAGGCGCTGGTGAACCGGATCGAGGCCGTGCGGGCCCTCACCCCCGGGAGTGAAGTGCTCCCGATCGTGGTCGACGATGCGTTCGTCGACCTCGAGCCGACCGTCAAGCCGATGCTGCTGGACATGCTCGCTGCATCGGCCGGCGCACCGCAGGTCATTCTGTTGACGGGGGACGAGGACGTCACGTCCTGGGCACGCACGGAGGCGATGACCGGGCAGGTCGCCGTCGTCGAGCCGACCGTGAGAACCAACGCTACGCCGACAGTGGCCACGGCATAAGGACCCGAGCGGGGTATCCGAGCCCGGCCGCCACACCGCAACGGTGTGGCGGTCGGGACCTCGGCACGGCCACCATGGCGCGGTGCTCATACGCCCGGCCACGACCGACGACGCCGAGGCCACGGCCGAGATCTACAACGCCGAGGTGGCGACGTCGGACGTCACGTTCGACTTGGTGCCACGGACGCTGGACGAGCAGCGGGCGTGGTTGGGGGCGCGGGCCGGAGCGCTCGAGGTGGTCGTCGCCGAGATCGACGGCACGGTCGCGGGGTTCGCATCGCTGTCGACCTATCGAGAGCGCGCCGCGTATCGGGGAACGGTCGAGGACTCGGTGTACGTCGACGCTGAGTTCCGGGGCCAGGGCGTGGGCCGCTCGCTGCTGACGGCGATCGTCGACGTGGCATCGGCCCGCGGGTTCCACACCGTCATCGGTCGCATCGTCGCTGGGCACGACGCATCGATCGCGCTCCACCGTGCAGCCGGCTTCGACCACGTCGGGGTCGAACGCGAAGTGGGACGGAAGTTCGGGCGCTGGCTCGACGTCGTCGTCATGCAGAAGCTGCTGTGATCTGGCTCGCTCGGCCTTCGGCCCCAGGGGGCCGTGCGAGCATCGTTTCGCTGCCGGCTGCTCGCTGGCGCTCCCGACGCAGGCCCACCTGAACGACGCCCCTCTCCGGAAATGCCGATGAATCTCGCCACGTCCGACGGGCGCGGACCAATGCGAAGCATTGGTCAACGAATCCGGAAGGCCCCTCGGGGCCTGGAGGATTCGCGTGGGCCGGGTTGGATTTGAACCAACGTAGGCAGATGCCGACAGGTTTACAGCCTGTTCCCTTTGGCCACTCGGGCACCGACCCGGGAGCCGGTCAATGTAGTTGGCACCCTGGAGTCGGACCCAGCCGCATCTCGTATCGTGACGGGCATGCCCAGCTTCGACGTCGTGTCCGAATTCGACCTGCAGGAAGTCCGCAACGCCGTGGACCAAGCAGCACGGGAGGCCGCGCAGCGGTACGACTTCAAGGGCACCGGCAGTTCGGTCGAGCTGAGCGGTGAGGCCGCCATCACGATCGAGTCCGAGAGCGAGGACCGGCTCCATGCACTGCGTCAGGTCCTCGAGGAGAAGCTCGTGAAGCGGAAGGTGAGCATGAAGATCCTCGATCCGGGCGAGGTCGAGGAGGCGTCGGGAGCGAGAGCCCGCCAACAGATCGTCCTCCGTGCAGGTATCTCGTCCGACAAGGCTCGCGAGCTGAACAAGGCAATCAAGGACCTCGGTATCAAGGGCGTCCAGTCCCAGACCCAGGGCGAACAGCTCCGTGTCACAGCCAAGAAGCGCGACGTGCTGCAGGATGTGATCGCCGCTCTGCGTGAGGGCGACTTCGGCATCCCGCTGCAGTTCGAGAACTTCCGGGACTAGCGGAACCGCTCGTCAGCGCGCAGCGGACTCCGCTGGTTGCCGGGGACCGGCGAAGGGTCCGAGCGCGAGGTGGACCAGGCGCATCGTCCGATCGATGACGAGCCGTTCGGCGGCTGCTCGTGTCTCGGCCGCCTGCCAGTCGATGCTGGCAGCGAAGTGCTGTGCCTCGGTCTCGGCGACGGAGACACCGCCACCGGAGGGGTTCCCGGACGTCTGGTAGAGGACCTCGGTCGACACGACACCTGGCGCCGTGCGGTCGGTGAGCGGTCGGACCAACGACGTCGCGAGCAATGAGCGAGGTGTGGTGGCCTCGGACGTCGCGGGATCGGTGGTGGTTCCAGCGCGTTCGGCTCGGACTCGCTCGATGATGCCGGGCAGGGCGTCCATGGCGTCGGCGATGAACCCGTCGAGGATCGGCTTGGGGTCGGTCGGCGCGCCGCCCTGCGGGAAGACGCCGATGTGGAGGTGGGGAGAGCCGCCCTTTGCATTCCCGGAGTCGCCGACGTAGCCGACGATGTCGCCGGTCTTCACCGCTGCGCCGCTGACCAAGTCCTCGGGCAGGGCGGAGAGATGCGCGTAGTAGAAGTACGTACCGTCCGGCAGCGTGACCTTGACGCTGAGGCCGCCGAGCTCGCTCGACTTCGATGTTGCGATGCCGTCGACCGTGGCCCGCAGGGGCGTCCCGAAGGGAGCGAACACGTCGGTACCGTGATGGAACCGGAAGCCGGGTCCGTAGCGGGGGAAGAGCCAGTCGTGTGAGTAGTTGGCGACGCCAGCGATCGGGAACCGTCCGAATCCGATCCGGATGGCCTCCTCGTTGGTGAGTCCGAGCTCGACGAGTTCCTGCACCGCCTCGTAGAGCTTCGTCGTGTTGTTCGCTGGGGTCCGAACGACTGAGTTGATGATGCGCTGCGCCTCGGCCGGTACGAAGCGAGGGATCGGTCCGTCGGCCTGGACGCCATCGCCGTCACCGCCCTCGCCGTCACCGCCCGGACCGGGGTTCGGTGAGGCTGGCGGTGGCGTTGCAGCACTCGGCGGTGCGGTCGTGGTCGGAGCGGGTGGTGCGGTCGTGGTGGTGGAGCGCGGCAGCAGTGCCGTGGTCGTCGTCGAGGAGGGCGCCGTCGTCGGCGCGGTCGTGGTGGTCGAGTCGCCGATGACCTGCGCGATGGACGGCGATGCGAACACGAGGAGTCCGACGCACGCGCACGCGACGGCGAGCGTCAGGTGCGTACGGCGGACGGGATGCATTCGTGGTGAATTCGGCACGGAGGGTGAGGATCCCTGCTCAGTGCTCGAGAACGGGGAAGCTCAACGCCAGCTGTCGGATCGGAGGCGGTCGATCCGCTCGGCGGTCGAGGGATGCGTGCGGAAGAGGTTGGCGAACTGCGCCTTGTTCCCGGTGAGCGGGTTGACGATGTAGGCGCTCGCCTGGGCCGGGTTCACGTTCATCGGCACTCGCTGCGAGTAGTTCTCGAGCTTCTCGAGTGCACGGGCGAGCGGCTCACCGGTACCGATGAGCTGGGCAGCGCTGCGGTCGGCGCCGAACTCGCGGCTGCGGCTGATGGCCATCTGGAGCAGGCCGGCCGCGATCGGTGCGAGGAGTGCGGTGGCGATCAGGGCGATCGGGTTGTTGTCGTCGTCGTTGCGACCGCCACCGAACATTGCGCCCCACATCGCCATGCGAGCGATGAAGGTGATCCCCATGGCGATCGCCGCCGCGACCGAGCCGATCAGGATGTCCCGGTTGCGGACGTGCGACAGCTCGTGGGCCAGGACGCCACGGATCTCGTCCCACGTCAGCCCCTGGATCAGTCCCTGGGTGATCGCGACGGCGGCATTGTTCGGACCCCGGCCCGTCGCGAAGGCGTTGGGTTGTTGGTCGGGGGTGATGTAGAGCGCGGGCATCGGCATGCCGGCCAGCTGGGTCAGCTCGTGCATGGTGGCGTGGTACTCGGGGAACTCGGCGGCAGACGCCGGGACGGCGCGGGCCGCCTTGATGGCCAACTTGTCGGAGAACCAGTACGAACCGCCGACGAAGACCAATCCGATGGCGAGGCCGATGAACGCGCCGGTTCCTCCGGCGACGCCCCCGCCGATGAGCACGAGGAGTCCCCCGAGTCCTGCGAGCAGTACTGCCGTCTTGGCGGTGTTCTGCATGGTCCCTTCCATCGGTCTGAGGTTGCTCGTCGAGCACCGTTCAGCGGCAAGAACGTATCGGAGGTCCACCGAGTTCCCGCGACCTGGACGCGGGCGAAACTGCGCGCGAGGCATGCTGACCGACGTGTCGACGCCACCCACCGTTCTCTACGTCGAGGACGAGCGTCCCTTGCACCGTCTCATCGAGTTCTGGCTGACCGAGGCCGGGTTCCGGGTCGAGCTCGCGTCCAACGGCGCCGAGGCGCTCGAGATGATCCGCGCCGACCCGCCGGACCTCGTGATCACCGACGCGATGATGCCGAACCTGAGCGGCGACGAACTGGTCGAGATCATGAAGAGCGACGAGGAGCTCGCGCGCATCCCGATCGTGATGGCCACCGCAGCCGCGAGCCCGTTCCGTGTCGAGAAGATGCTCGAACGGGGCTGTTACGCCGTCCTGGGCAAACCCCTGGACGAGCAGTCGTTCGTCCGGGCAGCGAAGGACGCCCTGGGAATCGACTGAACCCCCGAGCGAGCGGATTACGAGTGGTAGCCGGAGTGGATGTAGACGCAGGGGACGCCTTCGCTGTGGAACATGTCGACGTTGCGTTGGTCGTCTTCGAAGGCCAGGCGCAGGTCGAAGCCGTAGTCCCGGAGCTCGTGGGTGGTGAGGCGTTTGAAGTGGGGGGCAGCCATGTAGTCGCCCCAGTCGCGCATGATCAGCAGATCCCAGCGGAGGCCATATCGCTCGAGCCATCCCAGCGTCTGCGCCTGTACGCGGATCGGGCGGGCGGTGAGCAGGACGATGCGGAGCCCGGCGTCGAGGCAGTCGAGCAGGCGCGCGACCTCATCGATGAGGGCGTCGTCGCCACACTCCTCGAAGAACGACTCCCAGTCGCGGCGCGGCCATTCGAGGTAGTGCTGGCGCCTGGTGGCATCGGAGAGCACGCCGTCCATGTCGAAGACGACGGTCTGACCGACGTCGACGGGCCCATCGCGCCAACACCAGTTGTCCGGGTCGACCCAGCTCACCGGCTGCTCACGACAGCGTGAGGTCGAAGATCGAGGACGCCTCGAGCTGACCTCGGATCGCTCCGCCGCCGAAGTCGACGGTGTGGATGTTGGCGTAGAACGCCTGGGGGGCGTCGATGACCTCGGCCACCAGGTCGCCGGCCACGGCGACGCACACGTCGGTCCACGTGTCGGTGTCACCGTCGGTCGACGTGGGCTTCCCGATCGGGATGACCACGTCGCCGCTGTTGCCGGTCGGCCCGAAATGGATGTGGGCGTCGGCCACGTCGGACGACAGGTCGGTGGCTTCCATGTCGATGCACCACTCCCCCGCCACGGTCGACTCGATCTCGATCCGCCCCTCGCCGCCCACGTCTCCCGGGCCGGGGACTTCGGCGTCGCCGGTCAGGTCGGCGACGAAGACGAACGGGTCGCCGCCGTCGTTCTCGCCGGGGTCATCGACCGGGTCGTCGGCCGTCGTCGTCGACTCCGGAATGTCCGCCGCTGTCGTGGTGGTCGTCGGTTCGTCGGTGGTCGAGGTCTCGTCGGCCGCATCGTCGTCGCCGCACGCGGCGAGTCCGACGACGAGCGCGCACGCGACGGCGACGATCCGGAGGGTGGCCGGACGCCTCGACATCAGGTCACGCCTCGTCGTTGGTGGCGGCCCGACTCGTGATCTCGTCGACGACTCCGGCGTCGGCGAGCGTCGTCGTGTCACCCAGATCACGACCCTCGGCGACGTCGCGCAGGAGCCGTCGCATGATCTTGCCCGATCGCGTCTTGGGGAGTTCGGGCACGAGGATCACCGTGCGCGGCTTGGCGATCGGGCCGATCTCCTTGGCGACGTGCTCGCGCAGGACCTCGCCGAGACCCTCCTCGTCAGCCCCACCGCGGAGGATGACGTAGGCGATGGGGACCTGACCGGTGGTCGCGTCGGTGGCCCCGACCACTGCGGCCTCGGCGACCGACGGGTGGCTGACGAGCGCCGACTCGATCTCGGTGGTGGAGAGCCGATGGCCGGAGACGTTCATCACGTCGTCGACGCGGCCGAGCACCCACAGGTAACCGTCCGGGTCGAGCTTGGCACCGTCGCCGGCGAAATAGCGTCCCGGGAAGCGTGACCAGTAGGTCTCGCGATAGCGCTCGTCGTCGCCCCAGATGCCGCGGAGCATCGACGGCCACGGCTCGGTGATGGTCAGATAGCCACCGCCCTCACCGACCGGGTTGCCCTCGTCGTCGACCAGTTCGGCCGAGATGCCGGGCAGCGCATGGGTCGCAGTGCCGGGTCGTGTCGTGGTGACGCCGGGGAGCGGGCTGATCATCATCCCGCCGGTCTCGGTCTGCCACCAGGTGTCGACGATGGGACACGACTCGTCACCGATGACCTCGTGGTACCACATCCATGCTTCGGGATTGATGGGCTCACCGACCGTGCCGAGCAGCTTCAGCGACGAGAGATCGTGGCCGTCGGGCTCCTGTCGTCCCCACTTCATGAACGTCCGGATGGCCGTTGGGGCGGTGTAGAACTTCGTGACCTCGTAGCGCTCGATCATGTCCCAGAGGCGGTCGTTGCCCGGGTGGTTGGGCACGCCTTCGTACATCACGCTCGTGCACCCGTTGGTGAGCGGTCCGTACACGATGTAGCTGTGCCCGGTCACCCAACCGATGTCGGCGGCACACCAGTAGACGTCATCGTCGGGGTGGATGTCGAAGACGTACTTGTGGGTGAACGCGACCTGCGTGAGGTAGCCGCCGGTCGTGTGCATGATGCCCTTGGGCTTGCCGGTGGTACCCGAGGTGTACAGCAGGTAGAGCAGGTCTTCGCTGTCCATCGGCTCGGCGACGCAGTCGGCGCTGGCAGAACGCATGAGCTCGTGCCACCAGTGGTCGCGACCGTCGACCATGTCGGGCTCGGTGTCACACCGGTTGACCACGACGACGGCCTCGATGGTCGACGTGTCGGCCACTGCGACGTCTGCCGCCGGCTTGAGCAGTGCCGGTTCGCCGCGCCGGTAACCGGCGTCGGCGGTGATGAGGACCTTGGCCTCGGCGTCGTTGATCCGATCGGCGAGTGCGTTGGACGAGAACCCACCGAACACGACCGAATGCGGGGCTCCGATGCGAGCGCACGCGAGCATGGCGATCGGCAGCTCGGGGATCATGGGCATGTAGAAGCAGACGCGGTCGCCTTTGGACACGCCGAGATCCTTGAGGACATTGGCGAACCGACACACCTCGTCGAGCATCTGTGCGTAGGTGAAGGTCCGCGTGTCTCCCGGCTCGCCCTCCCAGTGATAGGCGACCTTGTCGCCGCGGCCGGACTGGACGTGGCGGTCGAGACAGTTCTCCGAGATGTTGAGCGTGCCGCCGACGAACCACTTGGCGTATGGCAACTCCCACTCGAGCGCGGTGTGCCAGTCCTTGCGCCAGCTCACCAGCTCCCGCGCCTGGCGTTCCCAGAAGGCGACGCGATCGGCATCGGCCTCGTCGTACAGCGAGCGGTCGCTGGTGAGCGCCTGCGCTGCGAAGTCGGCCGGTGGAGCGAACGTCCTCTTCTCGGCCCCGAGGGCCTCGATGGCTGGGTTGCCTGACTCCGTCATGGTGACGCCCTTTGGATGCATTCGGTCGCGGTCGGGTGCAGCGGCGACCATAACGCGGGGCCGTTGCTCCGATGTCGGCGTCAGGTCTCTCGGGCGTCGAATTCGCGGAGGAGACGCTTCGGCGCTCTGCAGCGCCAGCTCTCCGTGAGGACGTCTTCGAGCAGCGCATCGTCAGCCGCGTCGAGACGGACGAGCACGGCCCCGTACCCGTGGTAGTGCTCCTGGTCGAAGAGCGCGCCATCCGAGGACTCGATGAGGAGCGGCTTCTCGTCGAGGTCGCAGAAGGCGACGGGGTGCCGTACGACGTCGACACCTCGACCTCGGGGAGTTGCGACCCGATCCTCGCGACGTCGTCGAAGTCCATCGGTCCGAAACCGTATCGAGCCTCGACTTGACAGGAACCTGAACATCGTTCAATCTTTGAACATGGTTCAACTCGCCGCAGTCCCCGACGACTCCGCCCCCGTCGGCGTTCGCGAGCGGAACCGACTCGCCCGCCACCGGTCCTATCTCCGCGCAGCGTTGCACCTGGTCTTCGAGGAAGGCCTCGACGCGCTGACGATGCAGCGTCTCGCCGGCGAGGTCGGAGCGTCGGTCGGCAGCGTGTACACGTACTTCTCGTCCAAGGGCGCGCTCGTGGCCGAGGTCCAGCGCGAAGCGATCGAGCGGCTCGGAGGGTCTGCGCTCGTCCTTGCCGCCGACGTCGACCGCGCGGTCCGCGGGCTCGATCCCGACGTCGCGCATGTCGCTCCTGTGGTCGCCTTCGGCCGTTTCTGGCTGACGGCCTCGGACACCTACCCGGAGGAGATGCAGCTGCTCCTGCTCCTGCTCTCCGACGTCAGTGAGACGGTGCCAGCCGAGGAGGGCGGCCGCGTCGTGCCTGCAGCACTCCGCCTGCTGGGGCTCGCCGAGACACGTCTGGCAGCGGCGGCGGGCGCCGGCCACCTCGACGCTGGTGACGCGTGGTCGCGCACCATCGCCCTCGGGGCATCGCTGACCGGCTGTGTGCAGCTCGCCGTCGTCGAGCGCTGGGACCCCGACCTCCTCAGTCCGTCCGTCGCCGGCCGCACCGTCCTCGACGCGCTGCTGCTCGGGTGGGGCGCAGACACCCACGCGCTGGCCCACGCGCACGTCGTCGTGGACGACCTCGCGGCCGACGCCCCCCTCGCTCGACCGATCCCCGACGGAGCCAACCCATGAGCCCACACCTGTCCGCCGGCCTGACCCTCGCGCTCCCCTTCGGCGTCGTTCTCTGGTCGTTCATGGAGTACGTCCTCCACCGCTTCGCATTCCACGAGGCCCGTGGGTCCAACTACGGCTCGCGCGAGCACCTCCGACACCACGGTTCGGAGGACACGGTGCTCGAGTCGTGGTACCTGTCGTGGGCCGGGGTCCTCGCGCTGTCGTTGCTCGGTATCCCCGCCATCGGCCGTCTGCTCGGCGTCGCACAGGTCGGATGGGGTGTCGGACTCGGCTATCTCGTGGGCTATGCGTTCTACGACTGGGTCCACTGGCGGGCGCATCGTCGACCCATCCCCGGCGGCGCATTCGGTCGCTACGAGGCCAGCGTGAGGAAGCACCACTTCATCCATCACTTCCACACCCCCATGCAGAATCACGGCGTGACCAGCCCGATCTGGGACCACGTGTTCGGCACCCACGTCAGCCTCGACCGGGTCCGTGTCCCGCGACGGTTCGCCATGCGGTGGCTCGTCGACGACGACGGGGAACTCCGACCCGAGTACGCCGGCACCTACGAGCTCCGCGGCACCAACGCGCTCGATGCCGAGCAACGCCGCATCGATCGATCCGATGCCTTCGAGAACCGGGCTCCCGTCGCCTGACACACTACGCCCATGACGATGCGAGTGGTCGGGAGCGGGCTTGGTCGGACCGGGACCAAGTCCCTCAAGGAGGCGCTGGAGATCCTGCTCGACGCGCCCTGCTATCACATGGTCGAGTGCTTCGAACGTCCCGACCATCCTGCGCAGTGGCACCGTGCGATGACCGGGGGCGAGACGGACTGGGCCTCACTCCTCGAGGGCTATGCCGCTGCCGTCGATTGGCCAGCAGCGGCGTGTTGGAAGGAGATGGCCGATGCATTCCCCGACGCGATCGTCCTCCACTCGGAACGACCCGCCGACGCCTGGTTCCGCTCGGCCGATCGCACCATCTTCGAAGGGTTCAAGAAGCCGCGCGAGGAATGGGACGAGCCGGGCACCAACGCCTGGTGGGACATGGCGATCGCCATGTTCGAACAACGCTTCACACCGGACTTCCTCGATCGCGACGCGGCCATGGCTGCAGTCGAGGCGTGGAATGCAGACGTCCGCGCAACGGCACCTGCCGATCGCCTCGTCATCTGGGAGACGGGAGCCGGGTGGGAGCCGATCTGCGACGCGCTCGGACTCCCCGTCCCTGACCGACCCTTCCCGCACACGAACTCGACGGAGGAGTTCCGCGAGCGGGCCGGGTTCGACGAATAGCGGACCCGGGGTCAGCGGGCCGTGCAGCCCCTACGAGGATCGTCGGGATCGCCGCCTCCAGCGGGCGCCTGACCCGGTGCGGCGGTGTGCGGGTGGTTGCGGTCGGCATCGGTCGCGCCCGGACGCAGGCCCTGAGGATCCCGCCCTGGAGCTGCCTGATGGGAGTGGGTGGTGTCGCCGTAGCCACAGCCGGGCCTCGGCGTCGGTTCCTCGGCTCCAGCGGCGCCAGCCAACACGCCGAACGAGAGAGCAACCGCGGACGTGGCGGCAACGAGTGAGCGGGGCACGGTGGAACGCATGACTCAGGTCTTACCCGAATGCCGGCTGCACAAGAACCGTCACCGCGAGGAGGGTTGGTCAGCTCTCCATCAACGTGTCGAGACGTTGCACGGCGTCGATGAACTCGTCGATCATGTCGAGCACGACTCGGGCGGCGGGCTGGACCGAGTTCATCGATCCGACGATCTGGCCTACGAAGTACGTCGACAGACGTCGGGCTCCTTCGTCCTTGGTGGCAACACGAGCGATGCGACGCTGGGCCTCGGCCACGAGGAACGACTGGAGCGGCATCCCGAGGGTTCCGGGAGACTCGGACGACTCCCAAGCATCGGTCCAGTCGGTTCGGATCATGCGTGCTGGCTTGCCGGTGAGCGACCGTGAACGCACGGTGCCCGACGAGGGGGCATCGACGAACTTCTGCTTGATGACGTCGGATGTCTCGGCT
>JBBSLH010000101.1:0-12373 GCA_038255425.1 Acidimicrobiales bacterium | reverse complement strand
GTTCGGTCCCAAGATCTGGTCGTTCCGGCGCGGTGACACCGAGTACGGACTCAAGGCGATCCCGGCCGGCGCCTACGTGAAGATCATCGGGATGAACAACCTCGACGAGATCGATCCGGCCGACGAAGACCTCGCCTACCGCAACAAGAGCTACCCCAAGCGTCTGCTCGTCGCCGTCGCCGGGTCGGCCATGCACTTCACCCAAGCCCTCGTCCTGTTGTTCGTGCTCTTCGCGTTCGTCGGTGTCCCGGGCGGCAGCCTCACGGAGCTGAAGGCGTGGGACGTCGGCGAGATCAGCCCCGACAGCGCTGCTGATGACTTCGGTCTCGAGTTGGGCGACGAGATCCTCACGGTCGACGGTCGTGCGGTGGGGAATTACGACGACTTCCGCGAGATGATCGCCGAGCTTCCCGACGCCGACGTGATCATGGAGATCGATCGAGAAGGTGAGGTCATCGACCTGCCTGTCACCATCGGTGTCCGAGACGGCGATGCGACGACCGGCTTGCTCGGGATCCGTCCCACGTCAAGGGTCGAGACGGTCGGTCCCGCCGGCGCCGTGGGTGACACCTTCGTGGCGTTCAAGGAACAGACGACGGCCACGCTCGGTTTCCTCGGCAACTTCTTCAGCCCGTCCGGCCTGGGCGACTTCGCCGGCGATGTGGCCAACGGGCGCGACGACTCGACCACGGTCGCGCCGTCCAACGGGAACTCCGGTGGCGAGTCGGTCGAGACCTATGACGAAGGCCGCATCATCTCGATCGTCGGCGCGGTTCGCATCGGCGCCGACCTCACGGAGAACGGCATCGCCGGATTCCTCGTGTTCTTCGTCGGGATCAACATCACCATCGGGATCTTCAACCTGTTGCCCGTCCTCCCGCTCGATGGCGGACACGTCGTCGTGGCCACCTACGAACGCATCCGTGAGATCGGCCGGCCGAAGGGCTTCCGCCACCACGTCGACTTCGCCCGCCTGATCCCGGTGGTCTACGCGGTGTTCGTGCTCCTCTTGGTCCTCGGTGTGTCGACGATCTTCCTCGACATCGCCGACCCGGTGTAGGGAGCCCCTATGGAGATCGGCCAATCCTCCTTCCCGCGCCGGGAAACCCGACAGATCATGGTCGGCGACGTCCCGGTGGGCGGCGGCGCACCCGTCACTGTCCAGTCGATGACGATCACCAAGACCGCCGACGTCGAGGGCACGCTCCAGCAGATCTACGCGCTCGCCGGTGCCGGCTGCGACATCGTGCGGTGTACGTGCAACGAGCCCGAGGCAGCCGAGGGACTGGCCCGCATCGTTCCACGCTCGCCCGTGCCGATCGTCGCCGACATCCACCACCAGTACAGGCGAGCGCTGGACGCGCTGGAAGCGGGCGTTCACTGCCTGCGACTCAACCCTGGCAACATCCGCAAGCCCGAACACATCAAGGCCGTGGCGATGGAGGCCAAGGACCGAGGCGTGCCGATCCGCATCGGCGTCAACGGCGGCTCGCTCGACCCGGAGCTCTACGAGAAGTACGGCGACAAGGTGACGGCTGAGGCCATGGTCGAATCGGCCAAGATCGAGATCGGTCACTTCGAGGACGTCGGCTTCGAGGACATCAAGATCTCGGTCAAGGCATCATCGGTGCCACTCATGGTCGAGGCGTACCGCCTGCTGGCCGACACGGTGGACTATCCGCTCCACCTCGGCGTCACCGAGGCCGGCCCACCTCCCGGAGGCCTCATCAAGGCCACGGCCGGCATCGCCACATTGCTGGCCGAGGGCATCGGCGACACCATCCGATACTCGCTGACTGCCGATCCCGTGCAGGAGGCCAAGGCCGGACGGCAACTGCTCGAGGCCCTGGGCCTGCGAGAGCGAAAGAACGTCGATCTCATCGCCTGTCCGTCGTGCGGCAGAGCCGAGATCGACGTCTACAAGGTCGCCGAGGAGGCGCAGGCCGCATTCGGCGACCTCGAGATCCCGCTCCAGGTCGCGGTCATGGGCTGTGTCGTGAACGGTCCCGGCGAGGCAAGAGACGCCGACATCGGCATCGCCGCCGGCAACAAGCGTGGCCACCTGTTCGTCCGAGGGACCAACGTCGCTGTCGTCCCCGAGGACGAGATGGTCGACACGCTCGTGGAGTGGGCCCTGTTCATGCACGAACACGGCGTCGAGAAGGCAATGGCGAAGGCGGACCTGACGGCTGCCAAGGAAGCGGCCGAGGCCGACCGTGCGCTGCTGCTCGAGGAGCAGGGCGACGACGCCAACATGTCCGAACAGGTCGTCGACCTGATCCGCAAGAACCGCGACTGATCTTCTGGTCACCAGATCGGGTGTTTGAGGCGCCGATGTGGTGACCAGAACGGGGGTCACGCTCCGGCGGTGCGCCAGTCCCAGTCGCCGGGATCGGCGGTCGACGTCCACGACTCGATCTGCGTGAGCGCCCACCGCGCCCAAGTCGCCTCCGCCTCCAACTGGACGAGTCCGTAGCGGATGGCGAGCGCATTCACGTGCCGGCGTGGAGCGAACCCGTAGTCGGCATCGCCCATGGCGTCGAACATCGAGGCGAGGATCGTCCGCTGTTGCTCCGCCGTCTCTGCCGCCGCGGTGAGGGTGGCCCGGAGCTGTTCGAGCGTTCCGCCCTCGGCGAAGAACGATTTCACGACCGATTGTGACTCGAGTTTCGTCTCGGCGCTCGGTTCGCCGAGCCACTCGGTCAGATCAGCGCGCCCAGCAGCGGTGATCGAATAGACGGTGCGGGGCCGCTGCCCTGTGGGCTCGTCGAGACCCTCGGCCAGGCCGGCGGCGACCAGCTTCTTGGCCTCGTCGTAGATCTTTCGCGGCGTCCGAGGCCAGAACCAGCCGAGACTCCGTTCCACCTGCTGCGCCAGTTCATAGGCGGTCCACGATCGGACGGAGAGGAGGCCGAGCACGGCGTACGACGTCGACGTCAGGGCGTGGGAAGTAGGACTCATGGCTCATTGACATAGTGCCATTGGCAGTATTGACTGTCCACAGAAGCGGGAACCTGACGTGTCCTTCTCTTTGTCGCCTTGCCGGGTGGGATTCGGCTCAGCGACGGGGAGAAGGACTGCGTCAGTCCTGACGTTCGATGAGCACACACATGGCTGACATTCGTCTTCTTCTCGCAGTTGCGCATCCCGACGACGAGACCTTCGGGTGCGGGTCGCTGCTCGCGCACGCAGCGCAAGCCGGGGCCGACATCACGGTCGTGTGCGCGACTCGCGGCGAAGCTGGTGAGCCAGCCGAGGGCTCGGGTGTCGGGGTCGACGATCTGCCCGCGGTCCGTGAAGCGGAGTTGCGAGCGGCGGCCGAGCTCCTCGGCGTCGAGAGGGTGGACGTCCTCGACTGGCTCGACTCGGGGATGGACGGTGAACCGGCGCCGGGAACGCTGTGTGCTGCCGACGTCGACCAGGTCGCCGACGTCCTCGCGAGCTCGATCGACCAAGTTCGCCCGACGATGGTCGTGATGCTCGATGCCAGCGACGGCCACCGGGACCATGCGCACATTCGAGAAGCGACGCTGGCGGCGACAGCGCGGGCCAGCTGGGAGGTCCCCAGCGTCTACCTCCACTGTCTCCCGCAGGAGCTGATGCGCGAGTGGGCCGAGATCATCCGGGCCGACACTCCCGAGAGCGCCTATCTGGCCGTGCGAGAGCTCGGAACGCCGGCCGAGCGCATCACGACGGTGATCGACACCGCCGATCTCCTCGACCGTCGTGAGGAGGCGATCGCGCTGCATGCCTCCCAGACGTCGCCGTACGAGGTGATGCCGGACGAGTTGCGGCGGGCGTTCCTGACCGCGGAGCGACTGCAGCGAGTCGTTCCGCCGTGGACGGGTGGTCCGGTCGAGACGGCGCTGTTCAGTCCCAGAGACGGGACCGGAGCCCAGACGCTCGACTGACCGGCCGCTCGACTGCGGATCGGACGGCGGTCTCGGTCCCGATCAACGTCACCGCCGACTCGGCGCGGGTGACCGCGGTGTAGAGCAGTTCGCGGGTGAGGATCGGCGACGTCTCGTCCGGGAGGACGACCACGACCTCGCCGAACTGACTGCCCTGACTCTTGTGGATGGTCATCGCGTACAGCGTCTCGACCGCCGAGAGCCGGGTGGGCGAGACGTGCACGATCTCGCCTCGGCGTTCGAACGCGCAGCGCAGCACACCGGCGTCGTCGACGACCACGCCAGTGTCGCCGTTGTAGAGGTCGAGTTGGCGATCGTTCGACGTGACGAGGAGCGGTCGCCCCGCGTACCAACCCGTCGGGTTGTAGCCGCTCACGGCGTCGACCAGCCAGTGCTCGATCTCGGTGCGCCACCGGCTGACACCGTGCGGACCCCGCCGGTGGGCACACAGCACCTGGACGTCGTCCATGGCCGAGAGCGCCCCTTCGGCGTCGCCAGCTCGAGCGGCCGCGACCACGGCGCGGGCACGGTCGAGCACTCGTTCGCGGATCGCCGTGGCGCCGAGGTGCGCGTCGGCGCCAGCCACGTCGATGGGGAGCCAGGTGACGTCGTCGGACCCCGCGGCCAGGAACTCGACCGTGGCATCGGCGTCGCCCGATCGGAGGTGGCCCGCCAGGTCGCCGAGCCCGCCGCCGAACCGATAGTTGGTGTCGAGCACGACGATCCCGTCGCCGATCGAGCTCGGTCGGTCGTCCACGACCGCGTCGACCGATCGTCCCGTGACGGTGGCGAGTTCGTCTCGCGCTGCCGGACGCATCTGCAACGCCTCGTCCGCGGGACCGACCACGTCGCCGAGCACGGCGCCGGCCTCGACCGACGTCAGCTGTTGCGGATCTCCCACGAGGACCAGCCGCGCTGTGGGGCGGACGGCCTCGAGCACCCGGGACATCAGGGTGAGCGACACCATCGACGTCTCGTCCAGGATCACCGCATGGTGGGGGAGTTGGTTGTGGCGGTCGTGACGGAATCGGCTCTGGTTGTCGGGCCGCCATCCGAGGAGCCGGTGGATCGTCGACGCCTCGACCGCGAGCATCGCTGCTCGGACCTCGTCGTCGATGTCGAGCACCCCCGCCTCACGATGGACTGCCTCCTGGAGGCGGGCGGCGGCCTTGCCCGTCGGAGCCGCGAGCGCGATGCGCCACGGCTGGCCATCGGGCGTCGGCTGTTGGAGCAGGAGCGCGATGATCTTCGCGACCGTCGTCGTCTTCCCCGTGCCCGGCCCTCCAGCGACGACGGAGCCGGATCGCAGGACGGCTGCTGCGGCAGCGAGTCGCTGGCGGTCGGGTCCGGGTACGTCGAACAGGGCGTCGAGCCCGGTCTGGAGAACGTCGAGATCGACCGCCGACGGTGGCGTGTCGGCGCGACGCAGCAGTTCGTCGGCCACGTGTCGCTCGAGTCGCCAGTAGCGGTCGAGCGCGAGTCGAGTCCCGAGAAGACGAAGGGGCGCCGTGGTGGCGTCGTCATCGCCCACGGCGACCAAGGGGGAGGCAGCGAGGCGGTCGACCCACGCAGTTGGGTCTGGCCACGGCAGGTCCGCGAGATCGAGATCGAGCTCGTCGTCGGTGGTGGCGGTGGTCGAGATCGTGGCGAGGTCGACCACGACGCTGCTCATGCGGATGGCGCGCACGGCGAACGCGATGCCGAGCGCGACCGGGTCGTCGCCGTCGCTCGCTGCTCCGCCGAGTCGGCACAGCGTCGTCGCCACGTGTACGTCGGCGGCGTCGAGAACAGTCGCCTTGCAGAAGGCGTGCAGCGCGCCGGTCGCGGCGTGCGCTCGGCGTGCCCCGAACTGGTCGATCGTCAGCGGCGTGGTCATGGCGAGCCCCGATCGAACACGTCCGACAGATCGGAGATGAGATCGGGCGAGGGTGCCCACGAGAACACCCCGCATGGCATCGGCTCCACCGACGGTGCATCCGGTCCCGTCATCCCGCGGAGGAACAGGTAGAGCACGCCGCCCAGATGGTGTGCCGGGTCGTAGTCGGCGAGACGCCAACGCAGGTACCGATGCAGGGCCACGCCGTAGATGAGCGCCTGGAGTGGATAGTGCGATCGCACCATCGCATCGCGCATGGCATCGGTTCGGTAGTGCCATGCCGACAGGGTCTCGCCCTCGATCCCGAGCCAGTTGCTCTTGTGGTCGACGATGACGAAGCGACCGTCGACGCGCATCACCACGTCGATCGCTCCACTGAGGTAGCCACGCGTCTCGGTGGCGAGGATCGGATCGGCGAGCAGGTCGCCGTACCCGGCCAGCAGGTCGTCATCACCCAGGTGGCGACGAACCACGGTGGCGATGGCGTCCATGGTCAGCACACCACTGGCGACGTCGCCGCCGACGAGTGGCAGTTCGAAGTGCATCTCGTCCAGGCGGTCGGGGCGGCCGATGTCGGCAAGGGAGCGATCGCCGGCCAAGGATCCCAAGGGTGTGCGGACCGCAGCGACGAGACCGGCGACCACTGCGTCGACGTCGAGATCTTCATGACCGCCCAGGTACTGCGAGAGCAGGCTGGCGCGCACCGCTGCCTCGAGGTCGTCGGCAGTGAAGTCGACGTGTTCGAGCACGGCGTGCACCAGCGTGCCGAAGCGTGTGCCGCCGCCGAGGTCGCCGAACACGGACGGAACGGCACGGAGTCGCTGCTCGAGCGCGACGTCCCCGTCGACCGTGGCCACGGCATCGTCGGGCATCCACTCGTCCTCGAGGCCCTGTTCGGAGTGTTCGGGGGCCGACGTCGTCGTGCCGGCGACGTGCGCATCGTGAGCGGCGGCGGTCAGCGCGGAATACGACGTGCGTCGCCAGACGCGGTCGATGCCGCGATCGAAGCGTCGGCGGTCGAGGTCGATCTGATCGCGGGGCATCGGAGGAAGGACGTCGATGTCGGTGGGTGGGGCGGAGTCCTCGATCCGCATCACGTCGCGTGCTGACGCCGCGAGTTCCTCGACCGCCGTCCGGGCCGGCGCATCCTCCGGGACCTTGTCGAGCCCGCCCGGAGACCGATGCGAGAAGAGCAGCGACGCGAGCGCCGACTTGTGGGAGTCCCAGCCGGGAACCCACCACAGCACCAACTGGTGGCGGGCTCGGGTCATGGCGACGTAGGCGAGCCGGAGTTCCTCGGCGGTCTCCTCGGCCGCGCTCTGGGCGCGAACGGTCTCGCTGGCGGCCCTGGCACCGTTGACGTGGATCACCCGCTCGTCCCGCTCGTCGTCGTGGAACACGAGCGGCGGGTCGTTCTGTGGGTTGGTGACCATCCATGCGAAGGGCACGTAGACGATCGGGAACTCCTGACCCTTGCTGCGGTGCACGGTCCACACCTGCACCGCGTCGGCGTCGGTGTCGAGCCGCCTCGACCGGTCGTCGACGCCGGCGTCGGAGTCGACGTCGGCTCGGCGCTCGTGCAGCCAGGCGACCAACGCAGACGGAGCAGTCCCGACGGCATCGGACGCCTCGTGCAGCAGTTCGACGAGGTGGCGGAGGTCGGTGAGATGACGTTCGCCCCCGGTGGCGCCGAGGATCCGGGCCGGGACCTCGTCGGCCGCCATGACGTGCTGGAAGAGCGGGGCGACACCACGATCGGACAACACTCGCCGCCAGTGGTGGAGGTTGCTGTGGAGGCGATCCCAGTCGTCGTCGGAGGCGCCGACGATCTCTGCCGCCCGCCATCCCACCAGTGTCGTCAACGCCACTGCTCGTGCTCGCAACGTCGCTGCCGGCTGTTCGAGCGCTTCGAGCAGGGTGACGAGTTCGTCGGCGGCCGCCGTGCGGAACACGCTGCCGGCGCCGTTGACGACGGCGGGCACGCCGGCGTCGGCGAGCGCGGCCTGGACAGCCAGCGCATCGCTGTTGCGCCGGACCAGGACGGCGACGTCGCCCGGCGTGACCGTCTCGAGCCCATTGCCGCCGCGGATCTTCGAACCGTCGGTCAGCAACCGCACGACGTCGGCGGCCAGGTCGGCGGTCACGTGACGAATGGCCGCACCCTTCTCGAAGAAGCCGGTCTTGGTCAGCTGGCGTTCGTCGGTGCGGGCCACCATCCGTACGCGTACGGGCGTGGATCGGCGGCCTTCCACCAGACGAGGCGACTCGTGACCGGGCGCCGCCGCCACTGGCCGGTAGGCGATCTGTTCGTCGCCCATGGTCGTGCCGTCGAACAACACGTCGAGCCCGCGCAGGAGGCCGGCGTCGGACCGCCAGTTGTCGGTGAGCTCGTCGTGGTTGGCTGCCTCTGTTCTGGCGGCGAGGTAGGCGTGCACGTCGGCGCCGCGGAACGCGTAGATCGCCTGTTTCGGGTCACCGACGAGTACGAGTCGAGTGAGTCCGCTGCCGAAGGCCTCATGGAGGATCTGCCACTGGACGGTGTCGGTGTCCTGGAACTCGTCCACGACGACGAGCGAGAACATCTCCTGGAGACGGCGCTTCACCCCGCGCTCGTCGTCCTCGAGCGCTGCCGCGACCCGGACGAGGAGGTCGTCGTATCCGAGCAGGTGTCGGACGCGCTTGCGGTGCTCTACTCGACTTCGGACCGCGGCCGCGAAGGCGACGCGCATTGCGTCGTCCGATCCGACGTCGGCGTCGTCCGGGAGCAGTGGCGCAAGCGGGTTCGTGGTGACCTTGTCGGCGATGCCGAGCGCCCGCCGGCGGGGCAGCCGGAGATCCGGGTTGCGGTGCAGTTTCTGGACCAGGAGGTCGTCGACGACTTCGTCGCGCAGTGGTCGGATGTCTTCCACGAAGCCGCTGTCGCGGTCGACGTCGGCGGCGAACCCGACCGTCCGCAGCACCAGTTGGCAGAACGAGTGGATCGTCGCGATGGTCGCGCTGTCGAAGTTGGCGACGGCGTCGCGCAGGTTGGCCAGACGCTGGCGTACGGCGGCCTCGGGTCCGGCACACAGATCGATGTGCAGCGGGTCATCGGGTTCGACGCCGGCATCGAGGAAATCGGCGACGGCGCGTGCCGACTCGCCCAACCGGTGCCACACCCGGTCGCGCAACTCGCTGGTGGCCTTGATCGTGAAGGTCACCAACAACATGTCGCTCAGCGGCAGACCGTCGGCGACGGCCGTGACGACCACCGTCGTGACTCGATACGTCTTGCCGGTGCCGGCGCTCGCTTCGAGGACGGTGATGCCATCGGCCACGTGGCCCTTGCCGCCGACGGGCGGTTCCACGGCGTGCATCACCGTTCGACCTCGCGAGGAAGGACCGGTCCCCAGAGACGATGCGCCAGCCGACCGAATCTCGTCGTCTGCTCAGCATCCCACCCGGACCCGGACTCGTCGGTGGCCGGCGTGTCTTGGAGGAGGACATCGAACGGGACGACCCCACCGTGCACGAGCACGTGGGCTGCGTCCTTGTCCTCTCGGTCGTGCTCGAAGCCCGAGGTCCATTCGGACGCGGCGTTGTCCTCCGGCGTGCGACGCCAGCGCCCGGCGTTCACCCACGCCTCGGCCGTGGCGCAGGGGAGCGGCAGCGGCTCTCGGAGGCCTCGACGTCGCAGGTCGACCACCCGCGCCAGCAACGCGTTCGCCTCGGCCGCTCGGTCGCCGGGGTCGAGCGCGCGGTGGCGGACGACACCCGCGCCCTGCTTCTGCTTGCCCACGAGGATCGCTTCCCACGACACGTCGGGGCGGGTCGCCGTGAGGGCGAGCAGTCGCACCCAGTTGGCGACACGGTCCTTGGGTTTGATCGACGAGTACGACACGCCGGCCACGACGTCGCCCCGAACCCCGGGCACGGCGCCCACGATGCGGATGCCGTCGCACTCCGTGTCGATCTCGATCGAGCTGGCAGGTTCGGCGACCCCGAGCGTCGTCGCCGTGGCGTGGATCGCCGTGACCGTGTTCCAGACCTCGGTGAGGACCTTGAACCCGAGGTCGTTCGGCGGGAGGAATCCCAGCGTCTGTTCGGCGAGCGCCGCCTCCTCGAGGGACTCACCGGCCAGCGCTCGACGCAGCAGTCGGTCGCCGATCTGCCACTTCCCGAGCCCATCGAGTTCGAACGGGATCGACTCGCTCAGCACCTCGTCGTCGCGCCACGTCGAGACCTCGAGTCGCTGGCGGAGGAACTCGCGGGCTGGGTGCTGGACGAACCGGACGAGGGCATCGATCGACACCACAGTCTCGGGGATCTCGGGCAGTGCAGCGCCGACGAGGGGCGCTGGGTCGATGCGATCGGCGACGAGCGCCCGGGCGCCAGCCAGATGGGTGGCGTCGAAGCTCCAGGGGCCTACGCCGTCGTCCGACCGAGCGGTGAACGCTGCGGGATCGAAGGGCTGCAGCGGGTGAGCGCGCACCACGATGTCGCGAGCGGTCGAGTCGCCTTCGCCATGCGCCGTGTCGTCGATCACGTCGAGGAGTTCGGCCAGCGGGACGGCTGGCGGTCGCGGTTCGTTCGTCCGTTCGTCGCGGGCGCTGTAGGTGATCACGAGGTGTTCGGTCGCCGCCAGGACGGCATCGAGCAGGAGCTGGCGATCCTCGGTGCGTGGGTCGCGATCGCCGACCAACGGGTGGCGCAGGAGGAGGTCGTCGCCGTCGCCCGCACCCACACGGGGGAAGCTCTCGGCGTCGAGGCCGAGGACGCAGACGACACGGTGGGGGACCGCTCGCATCGGGACGAGCGTGCACATGGTGATGGCGCCGGTGCGGAAGTCGGTTCGGCTCGGTGCGCCTTCGAGGCGGTGCGCGATGAGCGCTCGGACCTCGGTCAGCGACAGCGACGAGCCTGTTCCACCGGACTCGGCAAGGACCTCTTGGAGCATCCGGTCGGTCTGGGCGCGTTGCCAGGCGTCGGCGCTCGAGGTCGCGCACAACAGGTCGACCGACCGGCCCAGCGTCTCGACCCATGCATGGAGCGGCTGGCGTCCGTCACAGGCGTCGACGACCGAGGCGATCCGGTCGACGAACTCGGCCAGTCGTCCGGCGAGATCGACTGCGCCGCTGTCGACGTCGTCGAGCGGGAGGCGGTTGCCCACCATGCGCACGTCGTCCTCGTCCATGGCGACGCCGAGGAGCAGACGGTCCATACCGTTGCGCCAGGTGTTGGCGTCGACCCCGTGGAGCGACCACGGGCGGCGGTGGTCGGCGTCGAGCCCCCACCGCACGGCGCCGTCCTCGAGCCACGCCGTGATCCGGTCGAGGGCGTCGTCGTCGAACCCGAACCGGCGCCGGACGGGCTCCCGCCCGGCCAGCGTCATGACCTGGCGGATCGTCAGCCGCCCGTCGACCAGGTCGAGGATCTCGGCGACGACGCCGAGCAGCGGGTTGGTCTGTCGCAACGACCGATCGGCCAGCCGGTAGGGGAGATCGGGGATTCCGGTGTCGGCGTGACCCTGATCCGCGTCGTCATCGTCGAGCATGCGGCGATGGGCGCCGAACACGGCGTTGAGGTCGGCGGCGTAGGCCTCGATGTCGGGACACAGGACGATGACGTCACGTGGCTCGAGCGTCGGGTCATCGGCCAGTAGGTGGCAGATGGCATCGCGCAGGATCTCGACCTGGCGGAACCGACCGTGGCAGGCATGGACCTGCACGCTGTCGTCACCTCGATCGACGAGGATCCGCGCATCGGGGTCGCCGACCCTGCGTGGACGACCGGCCGGTGCGGCGTCGTTGCGGATGTCGGCCTGTAGTCGGCCGAGCAGCGTCGGCTGGTCTTCGCTCGTGTCGACCGGGTGGTGGGCGACGCTCTGATCGCTGATGCCCGACAACACCAACTGGAGCTCGCGGGTGTCGTCGGCCCACGTCTGCAGGAGTGGGTTCACGGCGACGTCGGTCGTGGGATCCTCGGCCCGCAGGAGTCCGTCGGGGTCGACCTCGATCTCCTCGATGCGCTCCCACCAGGTCAGAGACGGGTGCAGCGCGAAGAGGTGGACGTCGCGGGTGACGGCGATCGAACGGAGCACGGCGAGGTGCGACGTCGGCAGCCGGGTCAGGCCGAACAGCGACAGTCGGGGTGGGAGCTCGAGGTCGATGCCGTCTCGTTCGATCAGGGCGCAGGCTTCGCGCATGCGTGCTGGCGGACACGGATCGCCGATGTGGGCGGCGAGGCGGCGGTAGAGCTCCGGCTGCCACCGACTGTCCTCTGGCACGTCGCCGTCGTGGCCGTCGAGCCACGTCAGGACCAGGTCAGGGCGGTACGTGGCGTAGCGGTCGAACAGATCGGCGATGTGTCTGGCGGTCGTGAACCGTCGATCGGTTCGCAGGTCGTCGTGGCCGTCGCCGCTGGGCACGGCGCCGACATGGCGGCCGATGGTCCGCAGCCACGCATTCGAGCCGTGCGTGTCGATGACCTCGAGGACCGGCCAGACCAGACGCTCGGGCCGCCACGGGTCGAGTTCGCGGTCGACGCCCGTCGCGAGCGCCAGCGCGTCGCCGACCAGGCGCCCGGGGAAGGGGAAGTCGACGTTGGC
>JBBSLH010000100.1:0-12440 GCA_038255425.1 Acidimicrobiales bacterium | reverse complement strand
TGAGCGTCGGTACGGTACCGAGCGGTCCCGAACGAGGAGTTGCCAACTCATGAAGATCGCCATCACCGGGTCATCCGGACTACTTGGCACCGCACTGCGTGGCCGACTGACCGCGGAAGGTCACGAGGTGATCCGGATCGTGCGTCGCGCACCAGGTGCGGGTGAGTTGCGATGGGATCCCGACGCCCACGAGATCGACGCTTCCGGCCTCGAAGGAGTCGACGCCGTGGTCAACCTCGCTGGTGCCGGGATCGGCGACGAGCGGTGGACCGACGAACGCAAGCGCGTCCTCGTCGAGTCGCGGACACAGTCCACCGATCTCCTTGCCCGGACCCTCGCAGCGTGCAGTCGTCCACCGAAGGTGCTCCTGTCGGGCTCTGCGATCGGGTTCTACGGCGACCGTGGCGACGAGGCGTTGTCCGAGGGGTCACCACCGGGAGACGGCTTCCTCTCCGATCTCTGCGTCGCATGGGAAGCAGCGACCGCACCCGCCGAGGTTGCTGGCATCCGTACCGCGCACCTCAGGACCGGGATCGTGCTGTCGTCCGACGGAGGCGCCCTGGCAAAGATGCTCCTGCCGTTCAAACTCGGCATCGGTGGTCGTCTCGGCACCGGCGAGCAGTGGATGAGTTGGGTCTCGATCGACGACCACGTTCGGGCGATGATCCACCTCCTCTCCGCCGACGTCACCGGGCCCGTCGATTTGACGGCGCCCAACCCGGTGCGGAATGCCGAGTTCACCAAGGCGCTCGGTCGAGAGCTGGGGCGGCCCACCGTCGTCCCGATCCCCCGCATCGGTCCACGCCTCCTCCTCGGCAAGGAACTCGCTCAGGCACTCCTCTACGAATCGCAGCGCGTGTCGCCATCGGTGCTCGAGGCATCCGGGTTCTCGTTCCGCCACGCGACCATCGATGACGCGTTGGCAGCGATGTTGGGCGACGCAGAACTCGCGTGACGCGCACACTCGACGCCGGCGGCGTTGCCTAGCCTCCCTGACCACATGATCATCGACCAGGCTCTGATCCTCGCTTCGTCCGAGTCGAATCTCGGCGTCGGGCTGGCCGGCATCGTGGTGTTCGGTGTCGGTGCACAGCTCCTCGCGAGCCGAATCCAGATCCCGGCGATCCTGCTCCTGTTGTTGGGCGGGGTCCTGGTCGGACCGGTCCTGGAGATCGTCCAGCCGGACGAACTCCTCGGTGACCTCCTCTTCCCTGCCGTCTCGCTCGCCGTCGGGATCCTCCTCTTCGAGGGGGGCCTCGGGCTCCGATGGGCCGAACTCCAGCACCACGGCCGAGGACCGATCATCCGACTGATCACGGTCGGTGTCCTGGTGACGTGGGCGATCGGCGGCGTCGCCGCGTATTTCCTGGTCGACGTCGACCGCAACGCCGCCATCCTGCTCGGCGCCATCCTCGTCGTGTCCGGGCCGACGGTCGTGCTGCCGCTGATCCGCTTCGCACGCGTGCGCGAACCGGTGAACGGCATCCTCAAGTGGGAAGGGATCTTCATCGATCCCGTGGGTGCGACGCTCGCGATCGTCGTGCTCGATGCGGTGATCGAGAACGAGGGCACCGGCGCCGGCGCGAGCATCGAACGGATCCTCACCACCGCTGCCGCCGGGACTGTGGGCGGGCTGATCGGTGCGGGCGTCCTCACACTGTTGTTCAACCGCCACTGGGTGCCCGACAACCTGCACAACCCATTCACGCTGGCGATGGTCGTCGCCGCGTTCGCGGGGGCCGACCTGATCCAACCGGAGGCGGGGCTCTTCGCCACCACGGTGATGGGCGTGGCGCTGGCGAACCAACGATGGGCGCCGATCGCACACATCCGGGAGTTCGAGGAGAACCTCGGGTCGCTCATCCTCGCCGGGTTGTTCATCGTGCTCGGCGCTCGCGTCGACCTCGACCTCCTCGTCGAGTACCTGCCCGAATCGATCGTCCTCTCCCTGATCCTGATCGTCGTCGCCCGTCCCATCGCCGTGTACCTCAGCACTGTGGGCTCCGGGCTCTCGTTCGTCGAACGGGCCTACCTGGCATGCATGTCGCCGCGCGGCATCGTGGCCGCGTCCGTCTCCGCCCTCTTCGCCCTCGAACTCGAGGAGGCCGGCCAGCCCGTCGAGGCGCTCGCCCCGGTGACGTTCATCGTCATCGTCACGACGGTGTTGTTCTCCGCGGTCGCGTCACGCGTCGGCGCCCGGCGTTTCCGGGTCGCTCGGCCGGCGCCCCGCGGTGTCGCGTTCATCGGCGGTCCCGACTGGGCCCTCGATCTCGCCGCATGGCTGTCGGATCACGAGATCCCGGCTCTGGTCATCACCACGGATCCCTTCGAGGTCGACGCCGCAACGAGACGCGGCGTGCTGAGCTATCAGGGCAACCTCGACTCGGAGGACCTGCTCATGGCCATGGACAGCGTCGGCATCCGCGTGGTCGTCGGCGTGTCCCGCTTCCAGGAGGTCAACACGCTGGTCATCGACCGCGCTGCTGAGGCGATCGGCCGCGCCAACGTGTTCTTCCTGCCCCGCTCCGACGAGGGCGATGACTCCGCAGAGTCGAGTCACGCAGCAGTCATGGCTCGTCGCCCGTTCGGGAAGGACGCCACGCAGGTCAAGGTCGAGCAGATGGCGGCCTTCGACTGGAAGGTCAGGGCCGTGACGGCCGAGACGTTCGATCGCAAGACGTTGGAGGGAGCGATTCCCCTGCTGTCGATCGACGATGACGGCCCGACTGTCCTGATCTCGTCGCCGGAGAAGGCTCCGGCCGAAGGGGTGGTCCGGGTGTACCTGGCCGGTCCTCACGAGGAGAATGCCGGCACTGACGTCCAGGAACGGGACACTCAGGGAAGCGGCGGCAGCGCCGAGCCGTAGACCCATTCGTCGAAGAAGCCGCCGAGATCCGATCCGGACAGCTCTTCCGCCAGCATGCGGAAGTCGGCGGTCGACGCGGTACCCGAAGCATGGCGTCGCGCCCATGTCCGCAGCAGTTCCGCGAACGTCGTCTCGCCGATCTCCCGTGACAGTGCGTACAGCGCGAGTCCGCCACGGAGATAGACCGTGCCCTGGAAGAGTTCTTCTGGACCGGGATCGCCCGGGGGGACGCCGAAGTCGGCCCGAGCATGCGTCGCGGCGGCCGACTCCTCGATCGTGGGGCCACCCGAATCGGCGGCCCAGACCCACTCGGAGTAGGTCGCGAATCCCTCGTTGAGCCAGATGTCCTTCCAGGTCGACGGGCTCACCGAGTCACCGAACCACTGATGCGCCAGTTCGTGCGCGACGATCGCATCGATCGTGCCCCGACCGGTCACGAGATCGGAGCCGAAGATCGACAACGTCTGGTTCTCGAGTGCGAACCCGAGGTTCTCGTCGGCAACGACGTGGCCGTACACCTCGAACGGATACGGGCCGAAGCGGTTCTCGAACACCGCGATCATCCGGGCCGTGTCGGCGAAGTCGACCTTTGCGGCTTCGACCAGGCGCCTCGGGTACGCGCTGCGGATCAGGAGGCCACCAGGTGTCGTCTCCTCCACGAACTCGAGGTCTCCGATCACCACCGACGCCAGATACGTGGCCATCTCGTCGGATGACTCGTACACGTAGGCGGTCCGGCCGCCAGAGCGCTCCTCCGTCGACTGCTGTCTACCGTTCGCGATCGCCGCGAGATCCGACGGCACGGTGATGGTGAATCGGAATCGCGCCTTGTCTGTCGGATGGTCGTTGCCGGGGAACCAGGATGCAGCGCCGGCAGGCTCGGACACCACGTAGGCATCGCGGCCGTCGGTGTGCCATCCGACGCGGAAGATGTCGGTTCCGACCTGGATCGGCACGGGCGCTCCGCCGTAGTCGACGACGACGACGACCTCGTCCCCGGACGCGAGCACGGCGTCGGGATCCACGGTCAACTCGCGACCCGACCGGCTCGTCCGCGCCTCCATCCCGTCCACCTCCACGCGGTCGACCGTCAGCCCCTCGAGGTCGAGGTTGAAGGTGTCGAGGTCCGTGGACGGCGTGAGGGCGATCGTCGCCGTGGCATCGATGGTGCCGCGCTCCGGCAACCATTCGATGTCGAGGTCGTATGTCGACACGTCGTAGCCGCCGTTGCCCAACTGGGGGTAGTAGGGATCCCCGACACCGTCGGCGCCGACCGCCCCCGTTGGCGTTGCGGGCGGCGCAGACGACGTCGTCTCTGCGACGGTCGTGGAGGGAGCGCTGCGTTCGACCTCGAGGTCGGATGCCGTGCACGCTGCGACGAGAGTCACCGCCACCACCGACAGACCGATTCCGCGCCTCCCCATCAGCCCAGCCTCGCACCTCGCACGCCCGCGATCGGTGCGCGCCTGAGATCCGATGGTGCCGGGTAGGGAGGCCCCGTGCAGACCGTCCTCGTCACGGGCGCCACCGGCTACATCGGTGGACGCCTGGTTCCCGCGCTTCTCGACGCCGGTCACGCTGTGCGTTGTCTCGTGCGAACGCCGTCCAAGCTCGCCGGTGTCGACTGGGCCGACGATGTGACGGTGATCGAGGGAGACATCGCCGACGCCGACAACGTCGAGGAGGCCATGAGGTCCTGCTCGGCTGCCTACTTCCTCGTTCACTCGATGGGCGGAGACGACGACTTCGCGGCCCAGGACCGGCACCACGCCGACGTGTTCGCCACCGCCGCCGAGCGGACCGAGTCCATGCGCCAGATCGTGTACCTCGGCGGCCTCGGCGACGACGGCGACGACCTGTCCCCCCACCTCGAGAGCCGTCACGAAGTCGGACGGCTCCTTGCATCCGGCTCGGTTCCGGTGACCGAACTCCGAGCGGCGGTCATCATCGGGTCCGGTTCGGCGAGCTTCGAGATGCTCCGAAACCTGGTCGAGGTGCTGCCGGTCATGATCACCCCGCGATGGGTCGACACGCGTGTGCAGCCGATCGCGATCCGCGACATCCTCCACGCCCTGACCACGGTGATCGAACGTGCCGACGCCCGAGGGCAGGTCATCGAGGTCGGCGGGTCGGACGTCCTCACCTACCGCCAGATGATGCACACCTACGCCGACGTCGCCGGGCTCCGCAAGCGAGTCATCGTCCCGGTGCCCGTGTTGAGCCCTTCTCTGTCCAGCCATTGGGTCGGCTTCGTCACCCCACTCCCCCAGGATCTTGCTGCACCGTTGGTCGAGAGTCTCGTCAATGAGGTCGTCGTCCGGAACGAGACGATCGACCTCTTCGCCGACTCGGCGCGCCTCTCGTTCCGCGAGTCTGTCGAGCTCGCGCTTCGACGGATCGAGGACCTGGCCGTCCACACCCGATGGTCCGATGCCTCGCTCCCGGGAACCACCGCGGCGGACCCGCTGCCTTCTGACCCGGACTGGTCTGGCGGGACCGTCCTGACCGACGAACAGACGGTGACCGTCGACGACGTCGAACCGGCCATGGTGTTCGCTGCCCTCGCCGGGATCGGCGGCGCTCGTGGCTGGTTCGTGGCCGACATGTTGTGGACCATCCGTGGGCTCGCGGACCAGCTCGTCGGTGGTCCCGGGATGCGGCGAGGTCGCCGTGATCCCGATCGGCTTCGGGTCGGCGACGCACTCGACTTCTGGCGGGTCGAGGCCATCGTGGCGCCCACGCTGCTCCGCCTCCGAGCGGAGATGCGTCTGCCGGGCGAGGCCTGGCTCGAATGGCAGATCGAGTCGGCCGACAACGGCTGTCAGGTCCGTCAACGAGCGATCTTCGCACCCCGCGGTCTGTTCGGACGTCTCTACTGGTACGTCATGGCACCGTTCCACCGGCTGATCTTCGCCCGCCTCGCCAACGAGATCGTCGGCCGGGGTCGAGCGGCGCAGGTAGGGTCTCCGTCGTGATCAGGCGCCTCTTCCGACTCGTGCTCCTCGCCGGTGCCGCCGCCGGTGTGGTCGCTGCCCTCCGCGCGTTGACCTCGACGAAGGACCCGCTCCCCACGCCCGCTGCGCCCAGCACCGAGCCGTGGCCGCCGCTGCCGAGCGAACCGGCACCCGCCCCGGTCCCGCCGACACCGACGCCGACACCGACACCCGCCCCGGTCCCGACTGTCGTGCCTGAACCCGACGGCGTCCCCGTCGGCGGCGCGTCGTCGGCGGAGCCGACCTCGGCGGGAGACTGTCCCGACGGATTTCCGATCAAGGCGAACCTGAAGTCGAAGATCTTCCACTCGCCCGGTCAACTCAACTACGACCGTACGATGCCCGATCGGTGTTACACCGACGCGGCAGCTGCCGAAGCCGACGGACTCCGCGCCGCGAAGCGGTGACGACGTGAGTGCCGAGACGGCCCAAGCCGATCTCGGTGACATCGCCATCACGTACGCGCTGGCGGGCGATCCCGGAGCACCGCGCCTGCTCTACGTCAGCGGGTCGGGGTCCGATCTCCGTCAGCAGCCGAACGCACTCGAGACGCCGCTCGTCGATCACTTTCGCGTCCTCGCCTACGACCACCGTGGGCTGGGTCGCTCGACCACCACCGAGCAGCAGCCGACCATGACCGACTTCGCCGCCGACCTGCTCGGCTTGCTGGATCACGTCGGTTGGGACTCGTGTATGGCGATCGGCGTCAGCTTCGGCGGCATGGTCCTCCAGGAGGCGGCGGTGACCGCCCCCACCCGTTTCCAACGAGCAGTGCTCGCGTGCACGTCGCCTGGCGGCGACGGCGGAGCGTCCTACCCCCTGCACGATCTGGTCGGACTCACGCCGGAGGATCGACGCGGCCGATGGGTCGACGCCCTCGACACTCGCAACTCCGATCCGGAACGACGGGCGTTGGTCCTCTCGGTGGTCGAGGCCATGGACGCGTCACGACCGTCCGCCGAGCAGACACCGGGTGAGATCTCGCAACTCCTGGCTCGCCGCGACCACGACTGTTGGGATCGTCTGCCCAGCATGACGATGCCCACACTGATCGCGGCCGGTCGTCACGATGGCATCGCCCCGCCGTCGAATCAGGGAGCGTTGCTCGCCCGTCTTCCCGATGCTCGGATCGAGTGGTTCGACGGCGGCCACGCCTTCTTCATCGAGGACCGGTCGTCGTACCCGAAGATGATCGAGTTCCTGCAGGCCTCGTCGACCTAACCCAGGACGTGGATCGACTCGATCCCGTCGGTGGAGCGAAGGACATCGGCGACGTCACGTGGCACCGCAGGTGAGGTCGCGAGGACCATCAGCGATGCATCGCCGCTGGTCGTCGATCGACCGAGGTGCATGTCGTCGATGTTGACGCCCGCGTCGGCCAGCGTCTGGGCCACTACCGCGATCATGCCGGGACGGTCGTCGTTGCGGACGATGAGCATGTGCTCGGCCGGCGGGACATCGACCGTGTGGTCATCGATCTTCACGATGGCGGGCTCACCACGCGCTCCGACGACCGAGCCACCGATTGCGTGCGTCCCACCGCTGATGGTGACCAGGTTGACGAAGTCGTGCGATGTGGACGACGACGTGTCGCGCACCTCGATGCCTCGCTCCTTCGCGAGCATCGGTGCGTTGACGTAGCTCACTGGCTCCTCGCTGACGCCACCGAAGGCGCCCTTGAGCACCGACAGGGTGAGGATGCGGGTGTCGTAGTCGGCGATCTCGCCGGCGTAGGTGATGTCGACGACGTCGGGGATGCCTTCGTTCATCGACACGAACAGTGCACCCATGCGCTCGGCGAGACCGAGGAAGGGCTTGATCGTCTCCGACGCCTCGGCGGCCGCCACGTTGACCGCGTAGGGAACGAAGTCGCCTGCCATCGCCAGTCCCACCATCTCGGCGATGGTGGCGCCGGCCTTGTCCTGCGCTTCGTGCGTCGACGCGCCGAGGTGCGGGGTGACGACGACCTCGTCGAGTTCGAACAGTGGCGACTCGGTCGTCGGCTCGGTCTCGAACACGTCGATGGCCGCGCCGCCGACCTGTCCGCTGCGGATGGCTTCGGCGAGGGCGACCTCGTCGATGACCCCGCCACGCGCGACGTTCACGATCCGGATTCCTCGCTTGGCCTTGGCGAAGAACTCCTTGCCGAGCAGACCGACGGTCTCGGGGGTCTTGATCAGGTGCAGCGTCACGAAGTCGGATCGCGCCGCGAGCGTGTCGAGGTCGACGACCTCGACGCCGAGTCGACGGGCCCGTTCCTCGGCGACGAACGGGTCGTAGGCGACGACCTTCATGCCGAACGCGCTCGCTCGCTGGGCCACCAACGTGCCGATGCGCCCGAAGCCGATGATCCCGAGTGTCTTGTCTGCGAGCTCGACGCCGGTCCACTGCTTGCGTTCCCAACGACCGGCCTTGAGCGCAGCGTTGGCCACCGGGATGTTGCGGGCCTGCGAGAGCAGCATCGCCATCGTGTGCTCGGCGGTCGACAGCGTGTTCGACTGTGGCGCGTTGACGACCATCACGCCCCGCTCGGTGGCGGCCTCGGTGTCGACGTTGTCGAGCCCGATGCCGGCTCGGCCGACCACGACCAGATCCCTGCCGGCTTCGAGCACCGCGCGGGTGACCGTCGTCGACGAACGGATGATGATCGCGTGGGCGCCAGGGATCGTCGCCAGCAGTTCCTCTTCGGAGAGCTTCAGTTGGATGTCGACGTCGTGCCCAGCGTCTCGCAGCTTCTGGAGCCCATTGTCGGCGATCTCTTCAGTGACGAGGATGCGTGCCATCACCCGGGAGTCTCGCGGCTGATCGGCTCAGGCAGGAAAAGAGTCCGGTTCGCTCCCCGATCGAACCGAACGGATGGCCACCCTGTGGTCGTGTGGACGCCTGCGTCAGACGTCCACACGACCTTGATGGTCAGTGCGTCGTCGGACGACCGGGAGTGAACGCCGTCAACGACAGGAGCCGACGCACGGACGAGGTGGCATTTCTGATGCACAGGAATCCGCCGATGCCCTCGAGGGACTCACGAGCCATCTGGAGCACTTCGACGGCGGCAGTGTCCATGAAGCTGACGTCACGAAGGTCGAGGTCGATCTCGTAGGCGCCCGAGAGCAGCGCATCGTGGATCAGATCGGACAACGCACCGACCGTACCGGCATCGATCTCCCCGACCGGCTCGAGCGAGACCCGCGAGTGCACCGCATCGAGTCGAGTTCTGCGATCCGTGATGATGGTGTCGCCGATGACCATGGGAACCTCCGAGGCACTCACTCTGACGCCTCAGGTCCACCTTCTGTTGGCACGAACACGGGTCTGGAACGCGACCGTCACGATTCGTCACCGAATCGACAATCAGGACACGAAATGCAACAGAGTCAGAGGTTGTCGATGGCGACTTCGGGCAGATCGCCCGCGGGCGAGAACCCGAGGACGCGCCCGTAGAACGCGAGTTCGGACTCCAGTACCCGGATCACGGTCTCGGAGCGTCGGAACCCGTGTTGTTCGCCTTCGAAGGCCAGATAGGCGACGGGCACCCCTTTCGCCCGGAGCGCGTCGACGATCATCTCGGACTGATTCGGCGGGACGATCTCGTCCTCGAGACCCTGGAACACGATGAGCGGGCGGTCGAGCCGGTCGACGTGCTCGATCGGCGACCGTTCGTCATAGACCGCCTTGGCCTCGGGGTACGGGCCGATCAGGCCGTCGAGATACCGGGACTCGAACTTGTGGGTCTCTTGCGCGAGCGCGGTCAGATCGGCGACGCCGTACGACGACGCGCCGGCCGCGAACGCATCGGTCTGGACCATCGCAGCCAGGACCGTGAACCCCCCTGCGGATCCGCCACGGATGCACAGCCGACCAGGATCGGCCAGACCCTCCGACGCCAGGTGCTGCGCGGCGGCGACGCAGTCCTCGACATCGACGATCCCCCACGTGCCGCTGAGCAACTGGCGGTAGGGACGACCGAAGCCGGTCGATCCGCCGTAGTTCACATCGACGACGGCGAAGCCTCGTGTGGTCCAGAACTGCTTCGCGAGATCGAGTCGCGCCCGAGCCATCGCAGTTGGGCCACCGTGGATGAGTACCAGCAGTGGAGGCGCCGATCCGTCGGGAGCGACGACCTCCGGATTCGTCGGCGCGTAATAGATCGCGTGGGCAGTCCGCTCGCCGTTGGTGCCTGAGGGAAACGCGACAGGCTCGCCACGGGAGAACCACTCGTCGCCCACCGGCATCGGCCGAGACGGCCGCACCACCCGGTCGGACCCTGGGCCGTCGTCCCCGACGGGGAGCGCGACCACGACGGCCTCGGAATCGAACCCAGCGCCGACGAAGAGCACCGAGCGGCCGTGAGCCACGACCGACGAGATCTCGTTGTAGGGCAGGTCGAGCGGGGTCGGAAGTCCCGAGCTGTTCGCGAGGTGGAGCCGATCGATGCCGGCGTCGGTCGAAGCGAAGACGAGTCGGCCGTCGTCGAGGAACGCATAGCGAGACATGCCGAACACCCATGCCGGCGTGCCGATGTCCTCGGCCACGTCGGTGACGGCGACGGTCTCGCCCTCGTCGAGGGCATACACGTTCCACCAGTCGGTCCGGTCGCTGAGGAAGTGGAGGACGCCGTCAGCGCGCCAGACCGGTTGGATCACCGACTCGCCGGATCCCCCGGCGACCACTCGCTCGTCCGTGATGCCCGTGCGCACGTCGAGCGTCGCAAGGTGCAGTCGTGTGGCGTCCCACGGCATGTTCGGATGGTCCCAGGACAACCACGCGAGGCGTGTTCCATCAGGAGACACCCGTGGTGCAGCGACGAAGTCGGTGCCGGAGAAGAGGACCGTGGGCTCCGACGCTCCGTCGACGGGAACGACGACCACCTCGTTGACGACCTCGTCGTCGGCGTGACGCTCGCGAACGCAGACCAGATGGGTCGCATCTGCGGTCAGGTCGGAGTCGGCGAACCGGAGAGCATGGCGCTCGTCAGGTGCCGGCGTGATGGGCTCCGGTTCGCCCACGGCGCCGCCGACGTCGAGGCGGAGTCGATGGAGTCGCTGGTCGTCCCAGCTCGAGAAGTACAGCCAGTCCGCCGTGGCCAGCCATGCGCCGCCGCCGTACTCGTGGACCCGGGTCCGCGCCGACCACCCCTCGGGCAACAGATCGACCGTCGGGCCGTCGGAACGCCAACGCACGATCTGGATCCGTCCACCTTCGGCCGGTCGCGACTCGGCCCAGAAGACCTCGTCGCCGACGGCACGGACATCGCCGGGCGACACCGCAGCTGCGACGACGTCGTCCGCTCCGATCGGCGACGGCCATTCGCCGTACTCGACGGTGGTCAAGAGCCAGCGACGAGATCAGCGATGCGACCGACACCCTCGCCCAGGTCGTCGTCTCCGAGGGCGAACGACAGGCGGGCGTACCCAGGCGTCCCGAACGCCTCGCCGGGGACGATCGCCACCTTCACTTCCTCGAGGATCAACTCAGCGAGTTCGAGCGTCGTCGACGCCGTCCGCCCCGCAAGCTTCCGACCCAGGAGACCGGTGAGCTTGGGATACGCGTAGAACGCGCCTTCGGGCTCGAGGCAGTCGACGCCGTCGATGCCGTCGAGCAGCTTCCAGATGGCGAGACGCCGACGGTCGAATGCCTTGCGCATCTCCACGACGTCGTCGAGCGGCCCGGACACCGCAGCCAGCGCGGCCCGTTGGCTCACGTTTGCCACGTTCGACGTCGAGTGGCTCTGGAGGTTGGTGGCCGCCTTGACGACGTCGGCCGGACCGATCATCCAACCGACGCGCCAACCGGTCATCGCGTACGTCTTCGCGACGCCGTTGAGAACGACGCACTGGTCGGCGAGTTCGGGGACCTCGACTGGCATCGACGTGAAGACGTTGTCGCCGTAGGTGAGGTGTTCGTAGATCTCGTCGGTGATGACCCAGATGCCGTGCTCGACCGCCCATCGGCCGATGGCGATGACCTCGTCACGGGTGTAGACCGCGCCGGTCGGGTTCGACGGCGACACGAAGATCATCGCCTTCGTCCTCGGTGTCCGTGCAGCCTCGAGCATCTCGACCGTGGCCTTGAAGCCGGTGGTCTCGTCGCAGTCCACCGGGACCATCGTCCCGCCGGCCAGTGCGATCGGCTCGGGATACGTCGTCCAGTAGGGCGCCGGGACGATGACCTCGTCGCCGTCGTCGACCAGGGTCAGAAGGGTCGCGTAGACCGCGTGTTTCCCACCGTTGGTGACGAGGACCTGGGATGGCTCGACCTCGAGGCCCGAGTCGCGCAGCGTCTTGGCGGCGATCGCCTCCTTGAGCTCAGGAAGTCCTCCTGCCGGCGTGTACTTGTGGTTCTTCGGGTCTCGGCACGCGTCGACGGCGGCTTCGACGATGTGCTGTGGAGTCGGGAAGTCCGGTTCACCGGCACCGAAACCGATGACCGATTCACCGGCCGCCTTGAGCTCCTTGGCCTTGGCGGTGACCGCCAGGGTCGCGGAGGGGGCGATGGCGCCGATACGCGTGGAGATTCGGGAAGCTGGCAAGGGGTTTCACTCCTGGTGGGGTACTCCGCGATAGTTGCACGTCGATGGCCAC
>JBBSLH010000099.1:0-12472 GCA_038255425.1 Acidimicrobiales bacterium | reverse complement strand
TTGAGAAGAGATTGTTTTGGCTACAGGTACCGTGAAGTTCTTCAACGCTGAGAAGGGCTTCGGATTCATTTCTCGCGAAGACGGCGACGACGTGTTCGTCCACTTCTCCAACATCACCGGCGACGGTTACAAGTCCCTCGATGAGGGTCAGAACGTGGAATTCGACGTCGGCCCCGGCCGCAAGGGTGACGAAGCGCAGAACGTTCGCGCTATCTGATCCACCCTGGATCGTCGATCGAGCCGCTGGCCCTCTGGGCTGGCGGCTCGTTCGCATTTTTGGGCAGAGTGGTATGGCCATGATCGGCGGGAACAGCACCCGCATCCTCCAGACAAGGTGGCCCTCACATGAACGATGATGAGTGGCTCACGCTGACCGCCCGTGCTGGCCGGGCGGGCCATGACGTTGCCGGGTGGCTCATGTGGGATCCCGCAGCCATCGCGAGATACGAAGCGCTCGGCGTCCCCAACGGCGCAGGCTGGGTGGTGGCCTGGCGGCTCGCTCCGCTCGGCGGTGTCAGTACCGCGGTCGCGGCTGCAGCGACGTACTCGATCCATCACGACGTCATCACCATGGTGATGGACCTCTTTCGTGGCGTCACCGACGAATCGGCGATCGCTGCCGTGCGCAATGCATCGATCGAGCCCGGACTGGCAGACGTTGCGCCGGGTCTCGGTGACGGTCTCGCTGCTCTCGGCGAGGACCTGTGGCGCGGTGCCGATTCGGTGCACCACGGCGCACGGCCGATGTTCGCTGCCCATCGTTCTGAAGCTCGCCCAGAGGACCAACCCGTCCTCTCGGCATGGCTGGCGGCCAACTGTCTGCGAGAACTACGGGGTGACAATCACTGGGCGCTGTGCGCCGCCGAGGACCTCGACGACGTGGAGGCAGGTCTTCTGCACTCGGTCATGGTCGACATCGACGAGTACGGAAGCGAGGAGTGGATCGCCCGAAGCCGTGGAAGTGACGACGATGCCATCAGCCGTGGCTGGACACGCCTCGAGGCGAAGGGCCTCGCCGCCGATGGGGCGATCAACGATGACGGTCGCCAATTCCGACAGGAGCTCGAACGACGAACGAACCTCCTGACGGCACCAGCATGGCGAGCAGTGGGCGAAGCGGCGACACTCGCGTTCTGCGAGGCGATCGAGCCACATCACGACGCCATCGTCGCTCGCATCGACGCCACAGCTGGTCCTCGATGGATGCCCGCTGTTCGTACAGTGCCCGATGCTCGAGGACGTTGAATTCGACAGCGGCCCTGGTGGGTTCCGGCGGCTGCTACGCCGGGCGCTCGGCGTGGAGTTCGTCGAGTCGACGGATCCGGACTGCGAGTTGCCGGAGGACCTTGCGGCGTAGTCCGTCCTGGTCGACGAAGTCCCAGAAGGAGCCGGGGTCGAGGACCAGCGCTCGTACCGGCACCTGGGAGATCACCGTCGCCGAGCGCGCCCGGCCGTCGAGCATGCCGATCTCGCCGACGATGTCGCCTTCTCCGACCTGGGCCATCACAGCACCGTCCACCTCGACGCGGCAACTGCCTTCCAAGATGACGTAGGCCTGACGCGCGGCCTCGCCTTGCCGCGTGAGGACCTGACCGACGGGGATCTCCACCTCGTCCCCGATGGCGCCGATCCTCGCCAGTGCGGCATCGTCGAATGCGCTGAACAATTCGCAGCGGCGGAGCCGCTCGACCTTGGCCGTTGAAAACCTGCGACGTCGCATGTCCTTCTCCCGTGTCAGCGAATGTCTCACTCCTCAGTCTGAGGGCGCGGTGTGGACGTGATGTTGACATCGCGTAAACGTGGCCACAGGCGTCTTGGGCTCACGGCGGCCGCTTTCGCAGTGTGAATGCGCGCCGGCAGGCATCGAACGCCGCCACGGAGCATCATGTGCACCGGGGTCGTAGCAACAGCGTTGCAACACGCGACCGTCAGGTTGGTGTCATGGCAACTGGGGAAGCCGACGTGGGTGCTCGCGAGGCGGGGCGCGCGCCGTGGCACGGCGCGTTTCGCCGCCGTTGGAACGAGGCGCGAGCTGCCATCCGAGCCGACGACTTCGAGGCACTCATCGACCTCGACTCACGCGCGAACCGCCAGCTCATGATGCTGTTGTTCGGCACGCTTCTCCTGGGCGCGAGCCTGATCGGCACCGTTGCGATCCTGCCGTATGCCGACCGGCTGGAACTCGCGACCCACACGACGCTGATCCGCTGCGTTCTTGCGGTCGCACTGGGACTCGCCACGCTCTTGATCCCCTTCCGAGACATGCCGATGTGGGTCATCGACGCCGTTGTGGTGAGCGCAGTCACGTTCATCGGGTTTGCGGTGGCGGCGACGCCGCAGCCGATTGCTGGCTACCTCGTGCTCTTCTACCTGTGGCCGCTCGTGGCGCTGGTGGTCCTTCGATCCGAGCGTGCATGCCTGGCGCACTTCGTCTATGTGCTCGTCACATCAGGTCTCGTGCTCGGGTTCGATGACGACTTCTCGAGTCGCCTGTACTGGTGGGGTCTGTGCCTGCTGACCGCCGCGACCGTCTGGTGGTCGACCGGCTGGTTGGTACGCAGGGCACGGCAGCTCGCCGTGGTCGAGCGGGGGACGCGTGCTCGCTCCGAGCACGCGTCCAATTCCCTGGTGGCACTGAACCACCAGAAGAGCCAGTTCCTCGGTGCCATGAGCCACGAGCTCCGTACGCCACTGAACGCGGTGATCGGATTCGCCCAGATGTTGCGCCGCCATGCCGCGGGACCGGTGAACGCAGCCCAGGCCACCTACATCGACGACATCCTCGATTCCGGTCGGCACCTCCTTGCGCTGATCGACGACGCGCTGGACGAGGCCAAGGTCGAGTCCGGTGAGTACCGGCTCGAACTCGAGGACGTCGTCGTCGGAGACGTGATCGACGACGCCGTGCGATTCGTTCGTGAGCGTGCCGAACGTGCGGACATCCGACTCGAAGTGGCGCCCGACCGATCGGAGTACGTCCGACTCGACGAGCGCAAGATTCGACAGGTCCTGATGAACCTCCTCTCCAACGCCGTGAAGTTCACGCCCGCCGGCGGCAAGATCACCGTGGCAGCGCGTCGCGCGTCCCGCTCGACGGTGTTCGTCGTGCAGGACACTGGGCCGGGAGTCGCACCCGAGGCTCGGTACACGGTCTTCGACGAGTTCGAGCGGGCAGGGGCTGCCTCGGCGGTCGAGGGCACCGGCTTGGGGCTCGCCGTCGCACGAGCGTTCGTCGAACTCCACGGGGGCCAGATCAGGGTCGATTCGCCGTTCGGTGGGGGCGCACGATTCTCGTTCTCGATCCCCCTCAACCCACCACCACCTCCGGCGACTCGGCGGTCGGAGGAAGCAGCCGACGCCGGGCGTGCCCTCACGGCTCGAGGCGACATCCTCGACCTGGGAGAGATCGTCGACCGCATGTTGGTCTTCACCGCGCTGGTCTTGACGGGAGTGGCGGTCGGCGGTCTGGTCGACAACTCTCCTGGCGTGAGCCAGACGTTCTTCGTCTTCGCGGCAGCGATGGCGGCGGTCTCGCTGCCGGTACTCGTCCTGGCGAAATGGCACCTGTCGGATCGGTCGGTCGCGGTCGTCGGACTGGCCATGAACTCGATCATCACCGTGACTGCATTGGTCGGGGTGCACCTGCTCGGCGTGCTGGCCCCCGGTGCAGTGCTCGTCGTGGTGGGGACCGGGATCTTCTTTCGTCTGTTCGGGCACGCATCGCGGCTCCTGGTGCACCCGGGCCGGATCCACGCGACGGTCGCCGGGGTCGGGATCGCGCTTGCACTGGGCGTCGGATCGGGCAACACTGCCCCGCTGCTGCAATGGGCGATCGCGATCTGCACGCTCGGCGTGAACTCGCTGCTCATCGGGTCGCTCTTCGATCGGCTGCAGTTGCTGGTCGGTGCTGAACGATGTGCGGCGGTCCAGGCGGCTGCCGTCGCCGCGGAACTCGACGAGGTGAGTCGTCACAAGAGTCACTTCCTGGCTGGTATGAGCCACGAGCTCCGAACCCCACTCAACGCCGTGATCGGATTCGCGGAGGCGCTGCAGCGCGAGATCCCAGGTCCTCTGACCGAAGTCCAGCGGGCGTACGTGGGCGACATCGCGCTGTCGGGACGGCACCTGCTCGACGTCATCAACCAGACCCTCGATCTGGCCAAGATCGACGCCGGCCGCCTCGAACTCAGAACGCGGCCGGTGGAACTGGCTGCGCTGCTCGACCTCGCGGTCGTGCCGAGTCGATCGCTTGCCGCTGGGAAGGACGTGGTGATCGAAGTGGCCGATGGCATCACCGCGATGGTGCCCGCCGACGAGGCGCGACTGGCGCAAGCGGTCGGGTCGGTCATCCGAAATGCCGTACAGCACAGTCCCCGCCTCGGGACAGTGGCCATCGGAGTCGTCGCCTGCGAGGCCCACGTGCTGATCTCGGTCACCGACAGTGGGCATGGGGTCTCCGAAGGTCAGGAAGCGGCCATCTTCGAACCGTTCCACCAAGGCAGCGCCGATCCGACGGTGGCGCGGGAGGGTGCAGGGCTCGGACTGGCGCTCGCACGCAGGCTGATCGAGCTCCACGGCGGGACCATCACGGTTGCATCGGAGCCCGAGTCTGGAGCCACCTTCACCTTGTCGGTCCCGAACACGAGTCTCGTCTGAAAGCAGCACAATGACCACGGTTCTCATCATCGAAGACAACGAACGAAATCTGCGGCTCGCTCGCGACGTCCTCGAGTACGGCGGCTACGCAACACTGCAGGCCGACACGGCCGAGATGGGGCTCGAATTGGCCGCCCGTCACCTCCCCGATGTGATCCTCATGGACATCCAGCTCCCCGGGATGGACGGGCTCGCGGCGCTGACCAGACTCCGCGAAGATCCGCGGATCTCGGCGACACCCGTCGTCGCCCTGACCGCGTTCGCCATGGGTGGTGACCGCGAGCGGATGATCGAAGCGGGATTCGACGACTACGTCGCGAAGCCGATCGACATCGACGGCCTGCTCGCGTGCGTGAGGCAATTCTGTGGCAGCACGGCTGGAGATGCGCGGTGAGCGCCGAGCGGACGACCGTCCTCGTCGTCGACGATGTCGCAGCGAACATCCGTCTTCTGTCTGCGATTCTCGAGGCAAAGGGGTATCGAGTCGTCACGGCGTCGAGTGGGGTCGAGGCGCTGGATGCGGCAGGCGGAGACATCGACCTGGTCGTGCTCGACATCAACATGCCGGGGATGAACGGCCTCGAGGTGTGTCGGCGGATTCGCGAGTCCGACGCGTCCCGGATGCTCCCGATCCTGATCGTGACGTCGGACGCTGATGAGAACACGGTCACCGCCGTCGAGGCGGGTGCCGACGACTTCGTGAGCCGACCCTTCGACCAGGACGAACTCGAGGCGCGCGTTCGGTCGCTCGTCCGCATCAAGCAACTCCACGACGTCGTGGACCGCCAAGCCGATGAGCTCAAGACGCTCAACGAGACGCTCCAGGCGCGTGTCGATGAACAGTTGGCTGAACTCGACGCCCTGCGCCGACTGCGGCGGTTCCTCTCTCCACAGCTCGCGGAGGTGGTCCTCTCGGCCGGGAACGATGACCTGCTCGAGCCACACCGTCGCGAGGTCGCCGTGGTGTTCTGCGACCTCCGTGGGTACACCAGGTTCGCAGCGGGAGCCGAGCCGGAGGAGCTGGTCGAAGCACTTCAGACCTTCCACGGCGTGCTCGGTGCGCTGGTCGAGAAGCACGGGGCCACGGTCGGACACTTCGACGGGGACGGGGTCATGTTGTTCTTCAACGATCCGGTGCCTTGCAACGCCCCCGCGCTTCGGGCCGTTCGATTCTGTGTCGACCTCCGCGACGGGGTGGTTCCGTTGCATGACGAGTGGGGCCGGCGCGGCCACGAACTGGGCGTTGGATTCGGTGTGTCGTTCGGGTTCGCCACGCTCGGCACGATCGGTTTCGAGGGCCGCTATGACTACACAGCGCTCGGTCCGGTGGTGAACCGTGCGGCGCGGATCTGCACGGTCGCGCTGCCTGGTGAAGTGTTGGTCGACCAACGCGTCTTCGGCGAGATCCGCGACGAGGTCGAGGCTGAGGAACGAGACCCGATCGCTGCGAAGGGGTTTCCAGAGCCTGTCCCCGCGTGGGCCGTCAGCGCCATCGCCGCCGGTGCCGAGTCCACGCCCAGCCAACGGACTGAGATCCGGCTGCTCGGACCACTCGAACTCGTCGTGGACGAGACGGTCGTCGATCTCTCCGGCAAGGAGCGCTCGCTCCTCGCGTTGTTGGCGGCATCGGCGAATCGCGTGATCCACGCCGACACCCTCATCGAGGACCTCTGGCAGGGCTCGCCCCCGGAATCCGCCGCGACGTCGCTGCGCGTCTATGTGTCGCGTCTCCGTAAGGCGCTGTCGGCCTCTGGAGCTGATGCGTTGATCCACACCCGGGCGCTGGGCTATCTGCTCGAGGTCGACGAGTTCGCCGTCGATGCTCGATGCTTCGAGCACCTCGTCGAGACGGCGCGGCGGGAGCTGGAGAGCGGGGCGGTCGTGTCGGCGGCGGGGCTCTTCCGCGAGGCGCTCACCTTGTGGCGCGGGTCCGCTTTGACCGAGGTCGCTGGCGGGACCGCCATCGGACCGGAGGTGACCCGTCTGGAGGAGCTTCGACTCGTGACCCTCGAAGATCGAATCGACGCAGAGCTGAACATCGGCGATCATGACCGGCTGGTGGGCGAGTTGCGCAGTGTCGTCAAGACCGAGCCGCTGCGCGAGCGCCTCTGGGGCCAGCTCATGATCTCGCTGTACCGAGCTGGCCGTCAGACCGAGGCGCTTCGCACCTTTCAGGAGCTCCGTACGGTGCTCGCCGAGGAGATCGGCGTCGAGCCTGCGGCCGAATTGGTCAGGCTCGAGCGAGCGATCCTCGATCAGTCCGCCACCCTTGATGCGCCGCGGGGCCTCCGCGAACTGTCGGTGTCACTCGCGCAGAGTTGACGGCCCCGGACGAGGGTCTCGCCACATGCCCCAGGCGGTCGCTGGTGCTCCTCACGATCCGGTGAAATCGGCTGGCCGACCTTCGAGGAACGAGGCAACACCCTCTCGATGGTCGTCCGACTTGAAGCAGGCGGCCAGCGCCTCGACGTGGCGTTCCATGTGGTCGCCGACGCCGCTCGTCAGACCTTGGAGCACCAGATCCTTGATCCGGCACAGCGCGAACGGGGAGCCCTGGAGGATGGCATCGGTCATCGTCCGCACCGTGGCGTCGAGGTCGCCGGGCTCGGTGACCGCAGTGAGATAGCCGAGGCGAAGGGCTTCGGGGGCGTCGACGAATTCGCCGGTGTAGAGCAGGCGTAGCGCATCGGGCAGTCCGATGATGCGCGGGAGGAGCCACGTGCCGGCGCCGGTGTCGGGCACCAGCCCGCGGTGGACGAAGTTCCAGGCGAAGCGGGCTCGCGTGGTCGCGATCCGGATGTCGGCCTGGGTGGCGAACTCGCTTCCCATGCCGACGGCTGGTCCGTCGATGGCGGCGATGACGGGCTTCGGACATGCGGTGACCGGCCACCACACGTCGTGTTCGTCGGCCTCGCCGCGGACGCCACGGGTCTCTCCCGGGATCGTGGCCAGATCGGCCAGGTCGGTGCCGGCGCAGAACGATCCTCCGACCCCGGTGATGACCAGCACTCGACACCGGTCATCTGCGCCCGCCTCACCGACGGTCGAGATGAACCGGCCGAGCATCGCGTAGGTCATGGCGTTGCGCTTCTCGGGCCGGTCGATCGTGATCGTGCCGACACCTCGGTCGTCGAGGTCGTATCTGATCGCGGTGTCGAGGTCGACAGTCATGGGGAGACCGTAGTTGTGCGTTGCAGTCTCGCCGTCGGGTCGCTCAGGTCAACGGTCGCGGAAGCCCTTGCCGGCGAGGATCTTCGGTACGTACTTCTCCAAGCGTGCCGCACGGGTCTTCGATTGCTTCGCGCCGGAGATGTGCAGGTTGTACTCGCGTTGGCGCCCGGGGGTCAGCGCGTCGAAGGATTCGACGCACGCCTTCACCGTGTCGTCTCCTGGAGGATGGCATCGACATCGGAACTCATGGCCAGCCATTCTGCCCGTCAGAGTCGGACAGCGCTCCACGATCCCGGCTCGACCAGGTCGCCGAGATTCACGTGGCAACGCACGACGTCGCCGCTCGCGATCTCCTCGTCGAGTCGGAACACGCGGTTGCCCCAACTGGTGACGGGCGCGAGTGGCGAGGTGGTGAGGACCGTCTCGTCGTCGAACTCTGCCTCGAACCACACGCAGAATCCGTCGACGATGCACTCGGCGGTCGCCCGGCGCTCGACGACATGGTCGAGCTGGAGCGATTCCGCGGATTCGAGGCTGTGGAGATCGAACTCGAGGATCGGCTCCGGCGCTCCGACGGCCGAAGCGACTGACCCCGGCCGCGCCCAGAACTGTTCGGTCCGGCCGTGATCGAAGCGGGCGGCCACGGGTGAGTACTCGGTCCCGCTGAGGTCGATGTCGTCGGGGAGGTCGATGTTCCAGATGCGACGAACCCGCATCGACTCGTGGAACGAGACCGGCTCGACGAAGAGTCGGAAGCGTGCAGGGAGAAGACGACCGCCGGGACGGAGGACACGATCGCGGAGGTCGAGCAGGTTCTGGAGCATGTTCTCGTTGAACAGCTCGTCGCCCATCTGTTCGTGGAGTACGACGTCGACGGGCTCCGATGGTGTGAAGTCGCGGCTGCTCGCCTGGACGAACTCGATGTTGGCGATGTCGTTGTGCGCAGCGATCTCGCGAGCGACCTCGATGAAGTCCGAGTGTTCGACGGCGTAGACCTTGGCCGCACCGGCTCGGCTCGCCATGAACGCGAGCAGGCCAGTGCCCGTCCCGAGGTCGAGCACGACGTCGCCCGGTTGGACCAGGCGATGGATGCCCTGGTGATAGGCGTGGAGTCGGACGCTGTCGCTCAGCATCTCTTCGTGTTCGGACAGCCCCGAGAAGTTCGTCTCGTTGGTGAGGTCGTACACGATGCCCATCAGCCAGTCGTTCGACGCCAGGCGGGAGGCTCCGAAGCCGATGGTCGAGCGCATCGCTCGTTCTGCCGTTCGAGCCAGCTTCCTCTTCACATGGCGAGGGTAACGACCGCTTCGACGACTTCGTCATGTCGCTGCTGGCGCTACCGTCCGCGCGCATGGATCGCACCAGGACAGACCGCACCGCCGGAGCCGCCGTCGACGGCACATGCGCTCCTGGCTACGAGGGTGTGCGCACTGCGTTCGCGGAGAACTTCGCCGCCGGCGACCTCGGTGCATCGTGCGCGGTGACGGTCGACGATCAACTCGTCGTGGACCTGTGGGGTGGTCACCGGGATCTCGCCAGGACGTTGCCGTGGGAGCGGGACACCATCGTCAACATCTGGTCGACCACGAAGATGATGGCGGCGTTCTGCGTGCTGATGCTCCACGACCGCGGACTTCTCTCGCTCGATGGTCCGGTCGCTGACCACTGGCCGGAGTTCGCTGCGGCGGAGAAGGGTGGCGTACTGGTTCGGCATCTGATGGCGCACACCGCCGGCCTCCCGGTGTTCGACGACCCGGTGGACGACCTCGTGATCTTCGACTGGGACGAATGCTGCCGACGGTTGGCGTCACAGTCACCCCGCTGGACGCCCGGGGACGGCTCTGGGTACCACGCCGAGACCCAGGGCTGGTTGCTGGGCGAACTCGTCGCGCGGACGACTGGGCGCTCCCTCGGCCAGTTCTTCGAGGACGAGGTGGCTCGACCGCTCGGGCTCGACCTCCACATCGGCCTCGAGCAGTCGCAGTTCCCGAGGGTCGCCGACATGGCGACGTTGCACGCGGAACGTGACGAGTCCCCTGATGATCCCGAGCTCTCTGAGTTGCAGGGAAGCGCATCGGAAAGGAGCGCCGGGCTGGTGAACACGACCGCATGGCGCCGCGCCGAGTTGCCAGCCTCGAACGGACACGGCAACGCACGCTCTGTCGCCTCGGCAATGGCGCCGCTTGCCAACCGTGGGACGTCAAGAGGCGTGGATCTGCTCGGTCCCGCGACGATCGACCGCATCTTCGAGGTCCAGAGCAATGGCATCGATCGCGTACTCGGCCGCCACATGCGTTTCGGGATCGGGTACGGCCTCAATGCTGCCGAGACGCCGCTGGGTGTGAACGACCGCACGTGCTGGTGGGCTGGTTGGGGCGGTTCGATGTGTGTTGTGGACATCGAGAACGGGCTCACGGTCAGCTATGTGATGAACCGCATGCTCGGTGGGGCGGATCTGCGAGCTGCCAGGGTCGTCTTCGCCGCCCATGCGGCTCGGAGAGAGTCCTTGCCCGGCACTGCATAACGTGTTAGCTATACAGTTATGTCATCGGTGCAGTCACGAATCGAGCAGCCCGAGATCGAGGAGCGGGACGACCTCGAACGGGTCCTGAAGGCGCTCGCCAGCGAACGTCGTCTCTCGGTTCTCGAGTGGCTGAAGGATCCGATCGCGCACTTTCCGCGTCAGGTCCATGGCGACCCCATCGAACACGGTGCGTGCAACCAGTTCATCGTCGACAAGTTGGGCGTGAGCCAGCCGGCCGGCTCGCGTCACCTCAAGATCCTGGTCGAAGCCGGCCTGGTCATCGCCACCCCGCGGAAGGGCTGGACGTACTACCGGCGGGACGAAGAACAACTGCGTGCAGTTGCCGAACGAATGGCGCGAGTGTGAACACCATGTACGAGTCCCTCGCTGGCAAGGTCGTGCTGGTCACCGGATCGGGCAAGGGCATCGGTCGGGCTCTCGCAGAGCGCTTCGCCGGCGTCGGCTGTCGGGTTGCCGTCAATGACCTCGACGTCACGACGGCGGAGGAGACTGCCGTCGAGGTCTCCGCGGGGATCGCCGCCGACTCGGAGGCCACGGTGATCGGCATCGGCGCCGACGTGTCGAACGGCGACGAGGTCGGTGCGATGTTCGACCGGATCGACGAAGAGTTCGGTCGCATCGACGTGTTGGTCAACAACGCCGGTCTCGTGAGTCCGATGCTGCACTTCTTCGAGGCCGACGAAGCGTGGTGGCGCCGGATCATCGACGTGAACCTCACCGGGCACTTCCTGTGTTCTCATCGGGCGGCTCGCATGATGGCCAAGGCCGGTGGAGGCGTCATCATCAACATGAGTTCCGGCGGTGCGACGAGAGCACACCGTGCCTTCACCGCCTACGACGCCAGCAAGGGTGGTATCGAGGCGCTCACCCGGGCCATGGCCCTCGACCTCGGCCCGTACAACGTCCGGGTGAACGCGCTGATGCCGGGATCGATAGACACCTCGGGTCTCGACGTCGAGGCCCGGAAGCTGCGGGGCGAGAACGTGCCCCTCGGCCGGATCGGTGAACCGATCGACATGACCGGCGCCGCCCTGTTCCTCGCCTCGGACGATGCCAGCTACATCACCGGGGACGTGATCAGGATCGACGGAGGGATGCTCGCCCAGCAGCGTTCGGCCACCGTCGACATCATGCCGCCGGCCGACTTCCCGAAGGTCGAGGACCTCTGACCGTGGTCGACGTCCGCCTCGCCGCAGACGTGGGTGGCACGTTCACCGACGTCGTGCTGCAACGCGGCGATGGCACGTACGCATCGACGAAGGTCTTGACGACCCACGATGGTCCGGAACGAGGCATCCTCGATGGTGTCGCCCAGTTGCTGTCGCAGGAGGACACGGATGCCGTCGATGTCGTCCAGTTCATCCATGGGACGACGTTGGCGACCAATGCGCTCATCGAGCGACGGGGCGCCAAGACGGCGCTGATCACGACCGAGGGCTTCCGCGACGTGATCGAGACGCGGACCGAAAGTCGCTTCGAGCAGTACGACCTCGACATCGTGCTCCCGAAACCGATCATCGAGCGCAAGGACCGCTACACGCTGATCGAACGTCGGAACGCTCGAGGCGAGGAGTTGCTCCCGTTGGACGAGTCGGGCATGGCGCGGCTGGTCGATCAGATCGGTGTGGCGGGCTACGAGTCGGTTGCTGTCGGGTTTCTCCACAGCTACGTCGACGGCACCAACGAACGTCGGGTCCGCGATGCGTTGCTCGACGCGAATCCCGAACTCGCGGTGTCGATCAGCTGCGAGGTCTCGCCGCAGATGCGGGAGTACGAGCGGTTCAACACGGTGTGTGCGAACGCCTACGTGCAGCCACTGATGGCGTCGTATCTCGTGCGGCTCCGCGATCAGCTGCGAGCTCGCTCGATGACCTGTCCGCTCTACCTGGTCCATTCCGGGGGTGGGCTGATGAGCGTCGAGTCCGCCGCGGCGTTCCCAGTACGTCTCGTCGAATCCGGCCCGGCCGGCGGCGCGATCTTCGCCGCCGACCTCGCCGCGCGCTACGGCCGCGATCGTGTCCTGTCATACGACATGGGCGGCACCACGGCGAAGATCTCCTTGATCGAGGACCACCGACCCCAGACCGCCAAGACCTTCGA
>JBBSLH010000098.1:0-12559 GCA_038255425.1 Acidimicrobiales bacterium | reverse complement strand
GGCGTCGCGACACGTCGAGAGGGTTGGCGGGGAGCGTTCACGGCCCTTCCTGCCGCGCTGCTCGGTCTCTGCGCCCTCTACCTGCTCGCCTACCAACTGCAGAACGAAGTCGGACCCGGTCTGCGCTGGCCCGGTGACACCGGCCGCTTGCACACCGTGGGCATCGTCGCAGTGGTGCTCTTGGTCGTCGACCTGGTCATCGATCGTGCCTGGGCACGTCGCAGCGACTTCCGGTGAACGTCATCGGTCAGACTGGGACGATGACTCCCCCGGTCCTGCTCGTCCACGGTTTCGGCACGTCGTTCGACCTCACCTGGGTCGCCAATGGGTGGGTCGAGCTCCTCGCCGACGAGGGTCGCACCGCCATCGGCGTCGACCTGCTCGGACACGGAACCGCACCGAAGCCGACCGATCCGGCCGAGTACGACGACCTCGGCGCGCGGGTGGTCGAGGCGCTCCCGGACGAGCCGATCGACGCCGTCGGATTCTCACTCGGCGCCAAGACACTGCTGCAGGTCGCTGCCGCGCACCCCGAGCGATTCCGTTCCCTGGTCGTCGCCGGCGTCGGGGCGAACCTGTTCCGCCCCTCCGACCACTCGGCCGTGGTCGAGGCCGTACGCACCGGCGACGACGGCGGGAATCCCGCACTTCGGTACTTTGCTGGGCTCGCCGACCTCCCCGGCAATGACCGCGCCGCCCTCGCTGCGTGCATGGAGAACGGCGGCGGCGCTCCGACGGTCGAGGAGCTCGCTGCGGTCACCTGTCCCGTCCTGGTCGTGCTCGGCGACGAGGACTTCGCAGGTCCGGCCGATCCCCTGGTCGCAGCGCTTCCTGACGCGACGTTCGTGGGCCTGGCCCGAACCGACCACGCCAAGACGCCGAAGTCGTTCGCCTTCATCGACGCCGCGCTCGACTTCCTCCGCTCGCTCTGAGCGATCGCCGATCTCCATGATCTTCGGTGTCGACCTCGATGGTGTCTGTGGCGACTTCTCGTCTGCGTTCCGTCGCGTGGTCGCCGAGGACCTCAGCGTCGACGAGGCCACACTCCCGCCGCGCCAGCACTGGGACTTCTCCGAGTGGGGGATCACCGACGAGGCGCACTTCCGTCGACTGCATCGCACTGCGGTCCTCGAACATCGCGTGTTCCGGACGATGCCGATCATCGACGGCTGCGCCGACGCGCTGTGGCGGCTGTCCGACGCCGGCGTGTGGATCCGCATCATCACGCATCGCCTGTACATCAACTGGGGTCACCAGGAGGCGGTCGCCGACACGGTCGCCTGGCTCGACGAACACGGGATCCCGTTTCGCGACCTGTGCTTCCTCGGCGCGAAACCCGAGGTCCAGGCCGATGTCTACGTCGATGATGCGCCGCACAACATCGAGGCGCTTCGTGCTGCGGGCAACGACGTCATCGCGTTCGCGCAGCCCTACAACACCGCAGTGGGTGGGATACGTGCCGGCACCTGGGAGGAGGTCGAGGCGATCGTGCTCGCTCGTCTCCTGGCGTCGGGGACAGCAGTCCATCAGCGGCTGCCAGGTCTCGACGAAGGGCCAGAGCGCCTGCGACGAAGGCGCTCGGACGGCTGACCTCGATCAGCCAGCTCGTTCCGGCCTCGGCGGGCCGGCGCTGGTGAACCTGGTTCCCGCTGGGTCGGACGCCCATGCAGCGGGCTGGGCCCAGCCGTCGTCGTAGACCAACTCCTGCACCGGCCGTCTGCGGACCGGGCCATGACGACCGACGGGTCGACCGAGTGGGATCGTCGCGCAGAGTCCCACGTCGTCGGGGATGTCGAGGAGCGCACGTAGGTCCTGTTCGACGAACGCGTGCCACGTGGTCATCACGCCGCCGTATCCCAGAGCGTGCGCCGCGAGCAGGAGGTTCTGGCATGCGGGATACACCGACGCGCCTTCGGTGGGATGCGGGTCGCGATGGCGTTGGATGCAGGCGATGACGACGACGGGCGTGCGCTCGAAGTGGTCGACGAAGTGCTGCATCGTCGCAGCCATCCGCGTCTTGGGACTGTCGACCTCGCTCCCGCTTCCGCGGTCGTAGCCGTCGGCCGCACGTTTGTCGCTCCACATCGACCGGAAGCTCTCCCCGAGCATGGCCTTGGCCGCCGCTGCGTTCGCGCCGTCTCGCAGCACGATGAAGCGGAACGGTTGGCGATTGCTCCCCGACGGGGCGCGGGTGGCGTACCAGAGGATCTGGGCGAGGTCGTCGTCGGGGATGGGCTCGTCGCGGTAGCGACGGATCGCTCGCGTCGTCGCGAGCCCGGTCAGGAGATCCAGCGGTTCATGCGTGTCCGTCACGGCCCCAGTATCGGACATTGCACAGATGACAGACTCCGCCGGTGCTCAATCCTCTCGATGACTATCCGATCCACCAGACCGGCGGACCCCTGTCCCAGCCGGCGACCGGCGACCGGAACCACTACGACCGCTACTTCTTCAACGGCTACGACGCCGACGGATCCGGCGACGTGTTCTTCGCCGCGGCGATGGGCCTGTACCCGAACCGTTCGGTGATCGATGCCGCGTTCAGCGTGGTGTCTGACGGTGTGCAGCGGAACGTGCACACGTCTGGTCGCGCACCACTCGACCGCGGCGACACCTCGTGCGGGCCGGTCCGGATCGAGGTCGTCGAACCGCTTCGCACGCTGCGGGTCATCGTCGATCCCGACGTACACGGCATCGGGTGTGATCTCACCTGGCAGGCACGAACCGTCGCTGTGGAGGAGGATCGCTTCGTCCGCCACACCGGACCCCGGGTCACCATGGACTACACCCGCCTCACCCAGTTCGGCACCTGGGAGGGCACGGTGCACACCGGCGAGCGCGACGTGAACGTGACTCCCGAGACGTTCATCGGGACACGTGACCGGTCGTGGGGTATCCGAACCGTCGGCGAGGCAGACGGCGGCGCACCGAACACGTCGCCGCCGCAGTACTTCTGGCTCTGGGCCCCGATCAACTTCGCCGATGGCGCGGCGCACTTCGACGTGAACGAGACCACCACCGGCGAACGGTGGCACCAGAGCGGATTCGACATCCCGCTCATCGACGAGAGCGAACCGGTTCTCGACACCGGTGGCCTCGCGGTGTCCGCACAGCCGATGAAGGCGGTCGACTGGCACATCGACTGGCGCCCGGGGACACGACGCTCGGCCGCGGCCTCGCTCACCTTCGAACCATGGAACGCGGAGCCGACCACCATCGAGCTCGAGCCGATCCTCACCTTCCAGATGCTCGGGATCGGCTACTTCCATCCGGAGTGGTCCCATGGCCACTGGAAGGGCGAGCTGGCGTCCGGCTACGACGAGTGGCGACTCGACGACCTCGACCCTGCACTGCCCCAACACACGCACGTCCAACAGTTGGTGCGTGCGACCTGGGGCGACCGAGTCGGCGTCGGTGTGCTCGAACAACTCGTGATCGGCGAGCACGCGCCGAGCGGCCTGCAAGGGCTGTTCGACGGTGCGTGACGCCCACAACGTGCGCAGCGTCTGATCCCGGAGCCGGTCAGCCCGGGTACTCGAGCAGTGGTCGCACGTGCACCCACGACGGACGCGCGGGCGGCTCCGAGAAGCCGAACCCACACGCAGGCGCGACAGGCGCCATCGCGCCGAGCGAGCGATCCCCGATCGTTGCGCTCGCCTCCCGCAATGGCGACCAGCGGTCGGCCCGGTACCACTCCCGGACCCCCGTGGGGGACGTGCCGTACGTACGGACGCCCATGAGCGTCCGGGCGATCGGCCCCTCGACCCACCGAGTGAACCAGGCGGGACGTCGGACCGGGATCGGAATCCCTCGGCGCGCCACGAAGTGGAGCGACCGATCGCCGAGGGTGACCTCGAGGCACCGTCGCCGGTTCGACACGGCGAACTCCACGACCTCGACCGCATCGAACTCGTAGACGCCGGTGATGAACTCCGCTGCTTCGGCGCTCGGGACGTAGAGCGTCCGTTGCCCGTCGGGCGCTGACCACATCACGTCGGTCAGCGGTCCGAGGGGCGTGACCTCCCAGCTGCCCACGACGACTCGATCTCCCGAGGCGAAGCCGGACGAGATGATCGAGCCCTGCATCGACACCCGACCGCGTGCTGCGCTCACGGGATCGGGACCGAGCGCCCATCGAGCGATGCCGACTCGTACAACGCATCCACGATCACATGGGCTCGCAGCGCCGTGGATGCAGACGGCGCCGATGCACGACCGGCGGCAACCGCTTCGATGAACGCCCCTTCGGGATCGGCGAGTTCGATCCCACGCGCGGCACACAGCGCCAGCAACTCGTCTCCGGCCACGTCGATGCGCTCATCGGGGAGGGTGATCCGAACCGGACCGAACCAGTCACCCTCGACCTCGACGTGCATGCGCTCGCAGTGGATCTCGAGGTAACGGAGGCTCGGCCGCTCGGTGAGGTCGTGCCACACGGTCGTCAGCGAGCCGATTCCGCCGTCGGCGAGGTCGAACGTCCCCACCATCAGATCCTCGATGCCATCGATCTCGTGGAAGCTCCGACTCTGTCCGCTGACCGCAGTCACCGGTCCTACCAGCCGGTCGAGCAGGTCCACGTCGTGGATCGAATGCTCCAGAAGCACGCCACTGCCCGCCTTGGCGCGATCACCACGCCACGTCGACTCGTAGTGCCCACCCGTCGGGAGGAACTGGTCGTCACGGAAAACGACCGACATCACCCGACCACGGCGATCGCGGTCGCACAGGAACGACTCGACCAGTGCGAACGCAGGCGAGTAGCGGAGGATGAGCCCGACCTGGTGGACGACGCCGCTCGACTCGAGTGCCTCGACCACCCGGAGCGACGACGCCCGGTCGACTCCGAGCGGCTTCTCCACGAAGACCGCCTTTCCGGCAGCGCATGCCTTCTCGACCTGGCGCGGGTGGTCGACGGTCCACGTGCACACATAGACCGCGTCACACGTCTCGATGACCTCGTCCTCGGACCCGGCGACGAATCCGCCCGCCCGCGCCACGAAGGCCTCCGATCGAGCCCGGTCGGGATCGAAGACGCCAGCGCGCTCGTGCTCCACGCCGCAGGCGCGGAGCATCTTGGAGTGGAACGTGGCGATGAACCCCGCCCCGAGGAAACCGACTCGGACCGTCACGGCTGCGACGGTAGTGGGCGTCCCCGGGGCGCTCGGGTCGTCAGTCCTCGAGTGCGATCGCCAGGACGTCGTCGATGTGGGCGGCCAAGTGCACGGTGAGGTCATCGAGGACCCCATCGGGCACGTCGTCGAGGTCCGGACCGTTCTGGATCGGGAGGATCACGTCGGTGATCCCTCGGCGATGCGCCGCCAGCAACTTCTGCTTCACCCCGCCGATCGGCAGGACTCGACCGGACAGCGTGACCTCGCCCGTCATCGCCACCGTCGGCTTCACGGGGCGGCCCGTCAACAGGCTGACCAGCGCAGTCGTCATGGTGATGCCCGCGCTCGGACCGTCCTTCGGGATCGCTCCGGCGGGGAAGTGCACATGGAAGCGGGCTGCGAGTCGATCGCTGCCGATGCCGAGTGCTTCCCGGTTGGCCCGCAGGTAGGACAGCGCGATCTCGCCCGACTCCTTCATCACGTCGCCCAACTGTCCCGTGAGCGTGAGTCCGGGCTCACCGTCCATCGACGTCGACTCGACCGTCAACACATCGCCGCCGGCGCTGGTCACGGCCAGACCGGTCGCGACACCGGGGATCCCGGCGAGAGCGTTCTCGTCGTCCTCGAACCGAGCTCGACCGAGCAGGGGTCGGAGATCGTCGACGCCGATCTCGACCGGTGGCGTCTCGCCACCGGCGATCCGGGTCGCTCCCTTGCGGAGGAGCTTGCCGAGCTGGCGCTCGAGCCCACGAACACCCGCCTCGCGCGTGTAGCCGTTGACCAGTGAACGGAGCGCGTCCTCGGTCACGACGACCTCCTCAGGTCGCAGGCCGTTCCGTTCGCGCTGACGGTCCACCAGGTGGTCTCTGGCGATCGCCACCTTCTCGTCCTCCGTGTAGCCGTCGAGCGAGATGATCTCCATGCGATCGAGCAGTGGGCCGGGGATGGTGTCGAGGACGTTGGCGGTCGCGAGGAACAACACGTCGGACAGGTCGAGATCGACCTCGAGGTAGTGGTCGCGGAACGTGTGGTTCTGCGCCGGGTCGAGCACTTCGAGCAGCGCCGAGCTCGGATCGCCGCGCCAGTCGCTACCGACCTTGTCGATCTCGTCCAGCAGGATCACGGGGTTCATCGATCCGGCCTCGGTGATGGCCCGCACGAGGCGGCCTGGCTGCGCGCCGACGTACGTCCGACGGTGGCCACGGATCTCGGCCTCGTCCCGCACGCCGCCCAGCGCCACACGCACGAAGGTGCGTCCCAGTGCGCGGGCGACCGATTCTCCGAGCGAGGTCTTCCCCACGCCGGGAGGACCGGCCAACGTCACGATGGCGCCATCGCCACGACGCCGGAGCGAGTCGCCGGGCCCGTCGTCGCCTGCCCCATCGTCGGCTGTCGCGGTATGACGGTCAGACTTGAGCTTTCGCACGGCGAGGAACTCGAGCACGCGCTCCTTCACCTCGTCGAGGCCGGTGTGATCGTCGTCGAGGACGACTCGCGCGGCGTCGAGGTCGAACGAGTCCTCGGTCGTGTTGCCCCACGGCAGTTCGGTGACGGTTTCCAGCCAGGTGCGTACCCAGCCGTACTCGGCGTTCTGCGGGCTCATGCGCTCGAGGCGATCGATCTCCCGCTCGATGTGCGCGCGGGTCGCTCCGACCAGATCGAGCGAAGCGGCCGTGGTTAGGAACTGCTCGGCGAGATCCTCCTCGTCGTCGCCCTCGCCGAGTTCCTTGCGGATGGCAGCCAGCTGTTGACGTAGCAGGAACTCGCGCTGGTGACCCTCGAGTCCCTCGTTCACTTGACGACTGATCGTCTTGGCCACCTCGGCCTCGGCCAGCGCGTCCTTCACCCAGCCGAGCACGAGCTCGGCGCGGGCTTCGACGTCGACCGTCTCGAGCAACTCGACCTTGCGTTCCATGGAGAGGTCGGGCCACCAACCGGCCAGATCGGCGAGCGCAGACGGGCCGTCCACACCGTCGAGCACTTCGGTGAGGCGACGACCGCCGATCTGTTCGAAGAGCGCCGCGGTGACGGCGCGCAGTTCGTCGCCCAGCTCCTCGGCTCGTGCGGTGGGCGCCGGCTCGATCAGTGGCTCTGCCTCGACCAGGAGCGCCGTTCCCGTGCCGACGACGCCGGCACCGACGCGCGCCCGCCCGTGCGCCTTGACGATGATCGCCCGGGTCCCCCCGGGAAGCTCACCTGCGGAGTCGACGGTCGCGAGGACGCCGACGCGGCTGTACCGGTCGCCGATCCGGGGAACCAGGAGCAGCTCGGCGCGCGCGTCGTCATCGTCGAGCGTCGTGCCCAGTGCATCGACAGCGGCGCGGGCGTCGTCCGTCTCCAGCGCGACGGTCACGACCATCTGCGGGAGCACGACTCCGGTCGTGAGCGGGAGAACGGGAACCGTACGGATTTCGACATCGGAGCCGGGGACGTTGGGATCGGTGGGATCGAGCGTTGCGTCGTGCACGAGGTCTCCTCGTTCAGGTGATGATTACACGATTACAACGCTATCGATGCTCGTTCATTCCCACTCGTTCTCAACCAATCCGGACCGCCGCAATTCCCGGCGGTTTGTTCAGGCCGGTCAGTTGTTCTTCGTCGTGAAGCCACCGTCGACGACCACGACCGCGCCCGTGCAGTACGACATCGCCGGCAGCGCGAGCGACAACGTGGCGTGGGCGACCTCCTCCGGGTGGCCATACCGACGCATGGGCACGTTCCGGCGAGCGAACTGCTCCTTGGCCGCGTCGGGAATCGCCTCGGTCATGCCGGTGTGGATGGGCCCGGGACACACCACGTTGACGGTGACCCCGGTCGGGCCGAGTTCGACCGCCAGCGATCGGGACAGGCCGATCACCCCGTGTTTCGATGCGGTGTACGGGCTGATGTAGGCCGACCCCCCGACGCCCTCGGTCGACGCGATGTTGACGATCCGGCCGTCGCCGTTGCGAGTCAGGTGTGGGAGACAGGCCCGGATGAGCGTGGTGTGGGCGGTGAGATTGACGGCGATGGTGGCTGCCCACTGCTCGTCGAAGTCCGCACCGTCGATCGGCGCCGGGATCGAGACCCCGGCGTTGTTGACGAGGATGTCCGGTGGACCGAGTGTTGCGGCCACCTCGTCGATGGCGTCTCGGACCGCACCTCCGTCGGTGACGTCGATGTCCCATCCACGTGCGCGGCCCCCGGCCCCGACGATCTCTTCGACCACGGCGTCGACGCCGGCTGATGTGCGATCGAGCACGGCAATCACCGCACCTTCATCGGCGAAGAGATGCGCGGTGGCGCGGCCCATGCCACTCGCGGCGCCGGTCACGACCGCCACGCGGCCCCGTACCGATCGATCTCCAGAGGTCAGTCTCGTCATGGCGGCGACGATACCGGGGTGTCGACGGCGGCTCGTCGAGGGCCACGACACTGGGAATCGACCGCGGAACGAACCGGACATCTGCCGGATTTCCGACTTTGCCCTGCATGATCTTGACCCGTGGGTCAACATGGGCGCAGGTCGCGTCTGGCCGAGTGGGTCGCACACACGATCAACGGGGGAATCTTCGAAGTATGCCAACTCGGTTCTCGGCCGTCGGCCGGTCGAAGGTCGGCGCGAGGTTGTTGCCATACGCACCGCCGGTCGCGATTCTTGCGTTCCAGCAGATCGTCTATCCGTTGCCTGCCGGCGTCCTCGCCCGTGGCGTACTCGTCGGCGCCGTCACCTCGCTGATCGCGCTCGGCATGGCGCTGATCTATCGGTCGAACCGCATCGTCAACTTCGCCCAGGGCGACCTCGGTGCTGCCCCAGCAGTACTGGTCTTCCTCCTCCTGACCGAGTGGGGATGGCCGTATCCGATCGCGGTCGCCGCTGGCGCAATCTCGGCGTTCGCACTCGGCGGCCTCGTCGAGCTGGCGGTGATCCGGCGCTTCTTCGCCGCACCGCGACTCGTCCTCACGGTGGCAACCATCGGTCTCGCCCAACTCCTGACCGGACTCGCGATCTTCCTCCCTCGATGGTTCGGCATCGAAGGGTCGTTCCTCGCTCCTCGTATCGACGACCCGTTCGACGTGCGTCTCGAGATCGGCGGGACCATATTCCGAGCGAACAGCGTGATCGCACTGGTCGTCACGCCGGTTGCCATCGTCGGACTCGTCTGGTTCCTGCGATGGACTCGTCTCGGCGTCGCGATCCGGGCCTCCGCCGACCGTGCCGACCGTGCGTCGTTGCTCGGCGTCCCGGTGAAGCGACTCCAGACGCTCGTCTGGGCGATCGCCGCCCTCCTGGCGTTCACTGCGACCTTCCTCCGCGCCGGCATCCTCGGCCTCCCCGTGGGGTCGGTCCTGAGCTTGGGCATCCTCCTGCGGTCACTGACCGCGCTCCTCCTCGGTGGGATGACGCGGCTCACGGTGATCGGCTCGTCGGCGATCGCACTCGGCGTCCTCGAGCTGGGCATCGACTGGCACCAGGGCGAGACACTCCCCTTCGTCGACTTCGAGTTCCCACCACTCGACGCCGTGCTCGCCTTCGTCATCCTCGTCGCCCTGGTCCTGCGGCGGCGCGGTGCGGGTCGGACCGACCTCGACGGCCAGTCAAGCTGGCAGGCCATCAACGAGGTACGGCCCATCCCATCCGAACTCGCCCATCTCCCCGAAGTGCGGTGGGCGCGCATCGGCATGGGCGTCGCACTCAGCGCAATCGTGCTCGCCCTTCCACACGTGCTCGCCGTCGATGCATCGCTCAAGGCGTCGGCGCTGTTCATCTACGCGATCCTCGCGATGTCGCTCGTCGTGCTCACGGGCTGGGCGGGGCAGGTCTCCCTCGGTCAGGTGGCGTTCTTCGCCATCGGCGCCGCCGTCGCCGCCAAGATGACCGCCACCTGGTCCGCAGACCTGCTGGTGGCGGTGCTCGTCGCCGGGGTGGTCGGCGCGATCGTCGCCGTCATGGTCGGTCTTCCCGCGCTTCGATTCGGCGGCTTCTACCTCGCGGTGACGACGTTCGCGTTCGCGTTGGCGACCACTGCGTACTTCCTGAACCGTGCCTACTTCGACTGGATCCCCAACCAACGGATCGAGCGTCTTCCACTCCTCGGCCGCATCGACATCGACTCCCCGACCCGCATCTACTACGTGATGCTCGCCGCCCTGTTGCTGGTGCTCGTCGGACTGCGCGGCATCCGGCACAGCCGCACCGGGCGTGTCCTCGTCGCACTGCGCGACAACGAAGCGGCCGTGCAGGCCTACGGCGTCGATGTCGTGCGAGCCAAGCTCACGGCCTTCGCCGTCTCTGGCTTCACCGCAGCCGCGGCCGGCGGACTCTTCGTCCACCACCAGCAGGCGTTCGGGTCGTCGCCGTACGCACCGGCGCAGAACCTCTCCGTGTTCGCCATGGCCGTCGTCGGGGGCATCTCCAGCCTGCCCGGCGCGCTGCTGGGCGCCCTGTACGTGCTCGGAACGCAGTGGTTCCTCCCCCTGCAGTGGCAGTTCCTCGCTTCCGGATTCGGCATCCTCATCGTGTTGATGATCCTGCCGACCGGTCTCGGCGGGCTGTTGTTCACAATTCGCGATCAGGGTCTGCGATGGATCGCCAACCGCCGGTCGATCCTCGTGCCCAGCCTCGTGGCCGATCGGCGCAACGACGGCCCGGTGCGCTCCGGCCCGCTGCCGGGTCAGCCTCCCGCCGAGAGTCCTGACGAGGACGCGGCCGCAACCGAGGCGGAACCAGTGTCCACCGGGAGCACCTCATGATCGGCACCTTCTTCGGCCATGTGCGCCATCCCGGGATCTGGCTGCGCTCGGTCACCGGTGGCGCTCCGACGTATCCGCTCATCGTCCTCTTCGGACTGAACGCCGTCGACGAACTCGACCGCACGGCGTTCGGCATCCTCGTCCCGGAGATCCGGGAGGACTTCGGGCTCGACCTCCAGGGCATGCTGAGCCTGATCGCCTTCGTGTCGCTCTGCGCACTCGCGTTGCAGGTGCCGATCGCGATGCTCGCGGACCGCTACAACCGGGTGCGGATCGCCTGGATCGGCGCTGCCGCGTGGGCGATGTTCAGCCTGGGGACCGGTCTGGCCACCGGTGTCGTGATCCTGGCGATCATGCGCGCCGGCTCCGGCGTGGGCAAGGCGGTCGTCGACCCGACCCACAACTCGCTCATCTCCGACTACTACGAGCCATCGGTGCGTCCCGGCGTGTTCTCGGCGCACCGTGCCGCGAACGCAGTGGGCGCGTTCATCGGACCGCTCACGGCCGGCCTGCTCGCGTCGGCGTACGGCTGGCGTGCCCCGTTCTTCGTCTTCGTCGCTCCGACGCTGGTGTTCGTGGTCCTGGCGTGGCGGCTCCAGCCGCCGGTCCGGGGCGGACAGGAGCGACGGGCGATGGGTGCCTCCGAGGAGGCAATCGCCACGGAGGAGGAATCTCCGTCGTTCGCCGAGGGATGGCGTCTGGTCTGGAAGATCGAGACCCTCCGTCGCATCTGGTACTCGCTCCCGTTCCTCGCGGCATCGCTCATCGGTTTCGTGTCGCTCGCATCCCTGCTCTACGACGAGGTCTTCGGCCTCGATGAACGCGCCCGCGGGTTCGTGGCGGCATCCACCGAGCCCATCCAGCTCGTGGGTCTCGTGATCGGTGCGCGTGTCGCCACCAAGCTCCTCGCCAAGGGCCCCGATCACGTCCTCGGGTTCCTCTCGCAGTCGGCGTTCGTCGTCTCGGCTGCGCTCGTGGTCTTCGCGCTGGCGCCCAACATCTGGATCGCCATCGCCGCGAACATGGTCATCACCGGCACCCTGGCCATCATCGGTCCGGGCATCCTCGCCTGCCTCTCGCTCGCCATCCCCCCACGCGCCCGGTCGATCGGATTCTCGGTGGCCTCGCTGTGGGTCATCCCCGGGCTGATCATCCTCCCGATCATCGGCGGCATCGGCGACCGCTACGGGATCCGCCAGGGGATGCTGGTCATGGTCCCGCTGTTCTTCATCGGCGGTCTGATGATCGCCACCACAAAGCGATCGATCACCGACGACATCACCCAGGTCTGGCAGGCCAGTGCCGCACGGTCGGAGGCATTGCTCGAACGCCGTGAGGGTCGTTCCAAGCTCCTGCTCATCCGCGACGTGCAGGTCTCCTACGGCAACGTCCAGGTGCTCTTCGGCGTTGATTTCGAGGTCGGAGAGGGTGACGTGGTCGCACTCCTGGGTACCAACGGTGCTGGTAAGTCGACCCTGCTCAACGCCATCTCCGGAGTCACCGAGGCCGATCGTGGAGCGGTGATCTTCGACGGTCGTGACATCACACACGCACCACCCAGCGAGATCGCGGCCATGGGCATCGCCCAGGTGCCGGGTGGCAAGGGCGTCTTCCCATCGCTCACGGTCGACGAGAACCTCGAACTCGGGACCTGGCTCCACCATCGCGACGGAGCCGCCGAGGAAGGTCTCGCCAAGGTGCGCGAGCTGTTCCCG
>JBBSLH010000097.1:0-12601 GCA_038255425.1 Acidimicrobiales bacterium | reverse complement strand
GGTCGATTTCCGTGTTCGTCTCGATCAACGTCCGCAGCGACTCCACCTCGGCCGAGTCGAGACCGAGGGCCACCGCCTCCCCGCGCGCCACCGCCTGTTGCTTGAACGGAGGCCGGCCGCCGTTGGCGTGCTCGATCGCCGCGGCAGCTTCATCGAGGAGGTCTTCGTCGGCATCGCCCGGGTCGTCGTCGACGAGCCCGAGCAGTTCCTCTGCGACCTCGGTCTCCATGTACACGACGCAGTTGTCGTCGTTGCCCATCTCGCTCCTTCGGTTGACGCAAACCGCGACGCCCGTCGCCGGCCCTGGCAACGGTCCTACCCGGCGCCACCGACACTCAGAACCGACCACCGAAATGGCACTCAGCCCCGGATCTGGCCGTCTCCCCGAACAACGAACTTCTCGGTCGTCAGTTGGCGGAGGCCCATGGGCCCTCGGGCGTGGAGCTTCTGGGTCGAGATCCCGATCTCTGCGCCGAAGCCGAACTCCTCGCCGTCGACGAACCGCGTCGATGCGTTGACGACGACCGCGGCGGCGTCGACCTCGGTGGTGAAACGGTCGGCTGCGATCAGATCGGAGGTGATGATCGCCTCGCTGTGGCCGGAGCCGAAGGTCGAGACGTGGTCGATCGCCTCGTCGAGCGAATCGACGACGGCGATGCCGAGCTTGAGGTCGAGGTACTCGTCGGCCCACTCCTCGTCGGTGGCAGCCCCGATCGACGGGGCGATGGCGCGCGCCCGATCGTTCCCGACCAACTCGACACCGTGGAGCGCCTCGACCACCCGTGGGAGGAACTCGGCGGCGACGGCGTCGTGCACGACGAGTTTCTCCGCGGCGTTGCAGACACTCGGCCGCTGCGTCTTGGCGTTGACGACGATGTCGACGGCCATGTCCAGGTCGGCGGAGGCATCGACGTAGACATGACAGTTGCCGGCGCCGTCGATGACGAAGGGCACGGTCGCGTTGTCGAGGATCGACTGGATCAGCGACGGCCCCCCTCGCGGGATCAGACAGTCGATGTGGTCGCGCAACTGCATGAACTCGGTGGCTGCCTCGCGGGACACGTCGTCGACCAGCACCAGGGCGTCCTGCGGGAGGCCCGCCTTGTCGAGACCGTCGCGCAGGATCGACGCGATCGCGGTGTTCGACTCGATGGCCGCCGACGATCCCCGGAGGAACGCGACGTTCCCCGACTTGAGACACAGTCCGAATGCGTCGCTGGTGACGTTGGGTCGCGACTCGTAGATGATCGCGACCACGCCGAGCGGCACGCGGACCTTGGTGATCCGGAGGCCGTTGGGTCGGACCCAACCGTCGGTGACCTCGCCGACGGGATCCGGCAGGAAAGCGACCTTCCGGAGTCCCGCCGCCATACCGGCGATGCGACCTTCTGAGAGACGGAGCCGGTCGAGCAGCCCGGAGGCCATCCCGCCAGCCTCCTCTCGATCGACGTCGGCGGCATTCGCGGCCAGCACCTCGCTGGCTCGTCGTTCCAGGAGATCGGCAGACGCGTGGAGCGCTGCGTCCTTCGCCTCGGTCGACGCCGCGGCGAGCGGTCGTGCTGCTGCCTTGGCGCGAGCGCCGAGCGTTGCAACGGGGGTTCCGGCCATCTCGACAGTGTATTTGGACCGGTCGATCTCCTCCGCAGGGCACGCCGTCCGATCAGGCAGACTCGGCTGCGTGCAACCCGACCCGGTTCTCGGCGACGCCGTCGACGCGTTCTGTCACGCGCTCGGTCCGCGCGTGCGAGACCTCGCTGGCTCGGTCACCGGCATCGACGGGAAGCAGGTCGAGGCCGACGTCCAGGTCGAGGCCTACAACCTCGCTGCGGCGTTCATCGACTGCGACGGACTCCACACCGACAACGAACTGTGGGCCTTCATCGCCACCTTCGGCCCCCGGTTCGGGGGCTCGCTCGCCAAGGCCGTGCCGGCCGACGTGCGCAGTGCCCGGCTCGTGACCGGTCGCAAGAGCTTCCTCGACGAGCCATCGGCGCTGCTCGAGGTGTTGCTCGCCGCCGACGGTCGAGACGGCTCGGACCTCGCCAGCCTCTACTACGACCGCTCCCTGGCCATCGCGTTCGCGATCGCCAGCATCGACCAACTGGCGTCGCCGGTCGAACTCGCTGCCATCGAGTCGTTCCGCGGTCGCATCCTCGACCGCATCAGCAAGACCAAGGGCGTCGACCGCCAACAGGCGGCGCACGACGCAGGGGCCCCTGCTGCTGAGGCAGCTGCCACCGACGTCGAGGATCGTCCTCCCGCCCGACCGGTCGACGAGGTCCTGGCCGAACTCGACTCGCTCATCGGTCTCGACGGCGTCAAGGCCGAGGTCAAGCTCGTCGCCGATCTCACCCGCGTGCAGTTGCTCCGGGCCGAGCGAGGACTCCCAGTCCTCGCTCAGTCCCGACACCTCGTCTTCTCGGGCAACCCCGGCACGGGAAAGACCACCGTCGCCCGCCTGCTCGCCGAGATCTACCGGTCGCTCGGGGTCGTGGCGAAGGGCCACCTCGTCGAGGTCGACCGCTCGGGGTTGGTGGCGGGGTTCGTGGGACAGACCGCGCCAAAGGTCGTGGCTGCGTTCGACCAGGCCGACGAGGGCGTGCTCCTCATCGACGAGGCGTACTCGCTGGTGCGTGGAAGCGAGTCCGACTTCGGCCGGGAGGCCATCGACACGATCGTGAAGCTGGTCGAGGATCGCCGCGACCGGATCGTCGTGATCATGGCTGGCTATCCCGACGAGATGGAGCTGTTGGTGGCGGCCAACCCCGGTCTGCGCTCCCGATTCCCGAAGACCGTCCACTTCTCCGACTACTCCAGCGACGAACTGCTCGAGATCTTCGGCATGCAGTGCGACAAGGGCGACTACCGCCCCACCGACGACGCGATCGCCGCCGTGCGAGCACATCTCGACGCGGTTCCACGCGACAAGGGATTCGGCAACGGTCGCGTCGCCCGCAACATCTTCGAGGCCGCCGTGGCACGGCAGGCCTCTCGCATCGTCGAGATCGACGATCCGAGCGACGACGACCTGACGACGCTCGAGGCCAGCGACATCCCGGCGTTCGAGGCAGCTGGCGGGGACGACGCCACGGATGAAGCGGAACGAGCCTCCCAAGCCTGAGCGGTAGCGTCGTCGACACGATGAAGCGTGTGGGCGCCCTCCTCGGGGCAGTGGCGATGGTGGTGGGCGCACTGGCGATCCGGGGCACGTTCGACAGCGACGGTGGTACTGGCGGTGGCTCCAGTTCCTCCGCGACCGGCCTCGTGTGTCCGACGGAACTGCGCGACGTGTGCGCCTCGTCCGGCGACGTACAGATCGACACGGCGGGTGCCACGGCCGACTCCCTCGTCGAGGACACCGACGGCTCGGTTCTCGATGGCGCAGTGTGGATCGTCCCTGCCGCGTGGGCCCGGTTGGTGATCGACGAGCGAGATCGGCTCGGGCTCGATCCTTTCTACGAGATCGATGGACTTCCCCTGGCCAGCTCCCCCGTCGTCCTGAACGTGTGGAGCGCTCGTGGCGAGCAGCTCACCACGACCTGTGGCCGGCCGGTCGACTGGGCGTGTCTCGCCGAGCAAGACGGGGCGACGCTCACCGATGGAGACCGCGTTCGGTCCGGCGCACCTCCGGTCGACTCCGCGACGGGCCTGTCGGTGGCCGCCGCCCAGGCGGCGAATCTCCTGGGTCGGAGCGACTTCGCAACCAACGACTTCACCGGGACGTTCAATTCGCTGGCGAGCCGCCTCGCGTCCGGACAGCAGGACGATCCGATCACCACGATGCGCACCCAGGGACCGGGACGCCTCACAGCGGCCGGCGCCGTCGCTGCCGACACGACCAACCTCGCGTCGAACTTCGGCTCGATCAGCCCGACCTCCGACGCCCAGCCCGAGGTTCGAGTCGACGTGGTCGCCGTCGTCCCGACGGGCACCTCGATCGCCGGCTCCACCCGAGAGGCGCTACAGACAGCGCTGTCGAACGCTGGCTGGGGCCTTCCTGCCGATGGTCCCGACGGCCTTCCCGCAGGCGGCGTCCTCGCTGCGTTGCGTACCTTCTGGAACGAGAACCGATGAGGAGAACCACCGTGTTCCGACGCATCAGCATCACCCTTGCGATCGTTGTCGCCGCCGCGGCGTGCAGCAGCGGTGACAGCGGGCTGTCACTCGACGAGAACGGCAACCCGATCATCGACGCCGGCGACTGTCTGGTGGTCGACGTGGCGGTCTCGTCCGAGAAGATCGAGTTGCTGTCGCAACTCGCCGCCGACTTCGTCGAGTCCGACCTGGCGGAGACCGACGATGGCGAGTGCATCGCACCGATCGTGCAGTCGAAGGCGTCGGGCGGCGCCGCGCAGTTGCTCGACAACGGCTGGGACGAAGCGACCGAGGGTCCTCGACCGGTGATCTGGTCGCCGGCGTCGAGCGCATGGGGCACGGTCCTGAACCAACGTTATGAGACGAGCGGGCGCGACCCGATCGCCATCGACGCCACGCCGTTCATGCTCACGCCCCTCGTCATCGCCATGCCCCGTCCCATGGCCGAGGCGTTGGGCTGGCCGGATGAAGCGCTCGGTTGGGGCGACGTCTTGGAGTTGGCTCGATCGGAACAGGGCTGGGGCGACTTCGGCCATCCGGAGTGGGGTGCATTCCGACTGGGGAAGACGAACCCGAACTTCTCGACGTCCGGGCTCTCTGCGCTCATCGCCCAGACCTACGCCGCCGCGGGCACCACCAGTTCGCTCTCGGCCGAGGATCTCGCCAAGCCCGAGGTGGTGCAGTACGGCGCTGATGTCGAGTCGGCGGTCGTCCACTACGGCGACACGACCCTCACCTTCATGAACAACTGGTACCGCGCCGACCAACGCGGGAACCCGTATTCCTACGTGTCCGCAGCCGCCGTCGAGGAGAAGTCGGTCATCGACTACAACACCGGCAACCCCGACGGTGTGCTCGCCCAGGGTGAGGAACCGCGGGAACCACGGGTGCCGCTCGTCGCCATCTATCCGGAGGAGGGAACGCTCTACTCCGACAACCCGATGATCGTGCTCGACGCCGAGTGGGTCTCTGACGAGGAGAAAGCGGCAGCTGCCAAGTTCGTCGAGTTCGTGCAGTTGCCGGCGAACCAGGAGAAGGTCCTCGACTTCGGATTCCGCCCCGGCAACCCCGACGTCCCGGTGGGCGCCCCCGTCGATGAGTCGAACGGCCTCGACCCGACGCAGCCGCAGACGCTGCTCGACGTGCCACCTCCAGCGGTCACCGTGTCGATCCTCGACGCATGGGACACGCAACGCAAGAGCGCGCGGGTGACGCTGGTCATCGACGTGTCGGGATCGATGGGCGACGTCGCCGACCCGGACACGGGCGAGACCAAGCTCGATCTGGCGAAGCGAGCCGCCGTCGAGGCACTGGACGAGTTCAAGGACGACGACGACGTCGGTCTGCGGATCTTCACCAGCGATCTCGACGCCTCGGGAGCGACCTTCGTCGATCTCGTGGAACCGAGTCGAGTGGGCGACGTGCGCGAGAACCTGGCAAATCGCATCCGCGACCTCGTCCCCCTCAACGGCACGCCGCTCTACGACGTCGCAGCCGCCACCTTCGAACAGCTCAACGAGTCGTACGACCCGACCCGCATCAACGCAATGGTGCTCCTGACCGATGGTCGTAACGACGACGGCGACAGCACCGACGATGCTCGCCAACTCGACACCCTGCTCGCCGCGCTCACCAAGGGGTCGGAGGGCGCGGCCAGCCGGCCAGTCCGTGTGTTCCCGATCGCCTACGGCGGCGATGCCGACCTCGGCACGCTCCAGCGCATCGCCGAGGCGTCGAACGGCGCGGTCTACGACGCATCCGACCCGCGGTCGATCACCAAGGTGTTCACCGCCGTCGTCTCCAACTTCTGAGCCCCCAGCGTCCGCTGACCGCTCGATGCGGGCGCGTACGCTCGCCTCCATGTCCCAGCTGTCCTTTCGGGACCGTTTCCTCACGCCGCCGGTCGCACGTGCGATCACCGCCCCGTCCAGCATCCTGCTGGCCGGTGCTGGCGCGAGCGTCGCGCTGGCCACAGGTCTTCCGATCCTGATTGCCCCCTTCGTCGGGGTCGCTGCCTGGGCGGCTCGAGTGCTCTTCGCCGTCCCCAGAAACCGACGCGTCGACCGGATCGACCCGTTCAGCGTCCCCGAGCCGTGGCGCAGTTCTGTTGTCGAGGCCTTGAAGGCACAGGTCCGGTTCGACCAGGCCGTGGCCGCGACCGAAGGCGGCCCCATCCGAGACCGCCTCGAGTCCATCGGTGCACGGATCGACGACGGCATCCGTGAGGTCCACCGCATCGCGCAACGCGGAACCCAGCTCACCGCTGCACGTGGGGCCGTCGATGCCGACGCTGCCGCTGCCGAACTCGCATCCGTCCAGCACGACGCCGAACAGGGCTGGGCCGCTGGCTCCAAGCTCGAACGAACCGCCGAAGCCCTGCAGGCCCAGATCGACACGGCCGAACGTCTCGATCTCTCGATCGCCGACGCCCGGTCACAGCTTCGGGTGATCGACGCTCGGCTCGACGAGTCCGTCGCTCGGGCCATCGAGTTGTCGGTCCAACTCGACGATGCCGAGGGGCTGCGATCGGTCGATGCCGACGTCGACCACCTCGTCACCGAGATGGAAGCCTTGCGGCAGGCGCTCGAGGAGACCAGCGACACCGAACCACGGACGTCCGAAGGGTGACGACCACGGGGCGGGAAGGGCAGGACTCGGACGCGAGCGAGCCGAAGAGCGGCGCCTCGTCGGTGGGCGCCGGGATCCTGCTGTCTCGGCTGTCGGGCCTGGTCCGCGAGATCGTCACCGCCGGTGCGCTCGGCCTTGGCGTGTCGGCCGACGCATTCCGTGCAGCGCTCCGGATCCCGAACCTGCTGCAGAACCTGCTCGGCGAGGGTGTCCTGTCGGCGTCGGTGATCCCGGTCTACTCCCGTCTCGTCGACACCGATTCGGAGGAAGCCGGCAAGACCGCCGGTGCGATCGCCGGACTCCTCGCCGCCGCCACCTCGATCCTGGTGCTCGTCGGCATGGTCGCCGCTCGACCCCTCACCATCGTCCTCGCCCCAGGATTCGATGGCGACAAGCTCGATCTCACGGTCTCGCTGGTGCGGATCATGTTCCCGGGCGTCGGCTTCCTCGTCCTGTCGGCATGGTGCCTGGCGATCCTCAACTCGCATCGACGCTTCTTCTTGTCCTACGTCGCGCCGGTTCTGTGGAACGTCGCGCAGATCGCGGTCGTGGCGGTGGTCGCGATCGGCGGCAGCACGCAGGCATCGCTCGCCAACGCGCTGGCGTGGGGCGTCGTCCTCGGTGGCCTCCTCCAACTGCTGGTGCAACTCCCGGTGGTTCGCCAGCTGATACCCCAGCTTCGCCTGTCGCTCGATCGTCGGCGACCGTCGGTACGCGACGCGCTCGGACGTCTGGGCCCCGTGATCTTCGGTCGGGGTGTCGTTCAGATCTCCGGGTTCGTCGACCTGATCCTGGCGAGCCTGCTGCTGGACGGGGCGTTGGCGGCCGACACCTCAGCCCAGTTCCTCTACCTCCTCCCCGTTTCGCTGTTCGGGATGAGCATCGCGGCCGCCGAACTCCCAGAGCTCTCGCGCCTCGGGCCCCAGTCCCCGGCGGCGGTGCTCGAGCGCGTCGAACGAGGCCTGGGGCGAGTGGCGTACTTCGTCGCCCCGATCGCGGTCCTCTACTTCGCGCTCGGCGAAACGCTCATCGGCGCGTTGTTCGAACGAGGCGAGTGGGAAGCGGACGACACGCGCCTCGTCTGGATGATCCTGGCCGTCTACTCCCTCGGACTCCTCGCCACGACCGCTTCACGACTGCTGCAGAACACGCTGTATGCCCTCGACGACCCACGTACGCCGGCACGGATTGCGCTCGTCCGGGTGCTGGTCGGAACCGCGGTGGCGCTGACGCTGATGTTCTGGCTGGACGGCTTCGCCCTGGTGGGAACGTCGATCCAGGCAGACGCGCAATCGACCACAGGTCTGCTCCACATCGGTGCCGTCGGAATCGCCGTCGGATCGATGTGCGCGGCATGGACCGAATTCCTGCTCCTGCGCATGGCCCTACGCTGGCGGATCGGCCACGTGACCCTCGGTGGCGGGCGGTTGGGTGTCGTCGTCACCAGCGCCATCGCCGCGGCCGCTGCAGGCCGCATCGTCGCTCTTGTCATCGGCGACCCGACGCCGCTGATCGAGGTCGTGCCGGTGTTCGGCGTCGCGGCCGTTGTCTACCTCGGCGTCACCCGGTCGATGGGTCTGACCTTGCAAAACGAGCTCTCCGGCCGCCGGGCCGGGTGACAGTGGACACGGCGGAGACGCCAGACCAGCAGCCGCGTCTACGATCCCCCGCATGATCAAGGTCCTGAAGCGCTGGTGGAAGTACACGGTCGCCCGGATGGGCGGCTCGTTCAACGAGCGGGCCGATCCGAAGATCCAGCTCGAGCAGGCGATCACCGAGGCCCATGAGCAGCACAAGCGCCTCACCCAGCAGGCCGCCAACGTCATCGCGAACCAGAAGCAGACCGAGATGCGTCTGAACCGGGTGATGGAGGACCTCGAGAAGGTCTCGGGCAACGCCCGCCAGGCCGTGATGATGGCCGACACCGCCACCAAGACCGGCGACGCCGCCAAGGCAGCCGAGTACACCAGCGCCGCCGAATCGTTCGCGAACCGCATGATCACGCTCGAGTCCGAGGTCGAGGACCTCAAAGCACTCCACTACCAGGCCGCCGAAGCCGCCGATCAGGCCAAGGTCGCCGTCCAGCAGAACTCGACCGCACTCCAGAAGAAGCTCTCCGAACGTCAGGCCCTCCTCGGCAAGATCGACCAGGCCAACATGCAGGAAGAGATGAACAGCGCCATGGCGCAGTTGTCGGCCACCGTCGGCGAAGACGTCCCGACGCTCGAAGAGGTCCGCTCCAAGGTCGAGGCTCGCTACGCGAAGGCCAAGGGCATGTCCGAGCTCCAGGGCTCGTCGGTCGAAGGCCGGATGCTCGAGGTCGAACAAGCGGCCATGAACGTCGAGGCGCAAGGCCGCCTCGCCGAGATCAAGGCCCAGCTCGGCATCACCACCGACGAAGCCCCCGGCGAGGAACAGACCGCCATCAGCGGCGAGTCGGCAGGCTCAGCCGTCCCCGACATGCCCGAAGGCGAGACCCAGACCCAGCAAGCCGAGGGCTCCTAGCCGCCAACCGATCGACAGGTTGCAAGGGCGTCTCCGAGGGAGGCGCCAGCCGACCGGCCAATCGGGCGAGGCGCCGCGGCTCCGTGCCAACGTGGGGCCGCTCGCAGCGAAGCGAGAACGGCCCAGAATCACGGCAACACGACGAGGTCATCGCGGTGGATGACCTCGTGCGGGGTGCCTTCGGCGAGCGCGTCGGTGCGCTTGCCTGCGACGGCGCGTAGGTCGGCGGCGTCGAAGCGGACCAAGCCCTTGGCGAAGACCTTGCCGTCTGGACCCACGACCTCGACGGCGCTGTTGCTGCTGAAGCCGCCTTTGGCATCGACGACGCCGGCGGGGAGGAGTGAGACTCCTCGGTCGATGAGGGCCTTCTTGGCGCCGTCGTCGACGACGATCGTGCCCGACGAGCCGACGGCGAACGCGATCCACAGCTTTCTGGCAGGCAGCCGTTGCGATCGAGCGTGGACGAGCGTGCCGACTCCGGGAACGCCGTTGGCCGCATCGACGAGCACGTCGTCACGGTGCGCTGCGGCGATGACGGCTCGTACTCCCGACCACGCGGCGATCTTCGCTGCCGCGAGCTTCGATGCCATGCCACCGCTCCCCCGGGCCGAGCCCGCGCCGCCGGCCATGGCCTCGAGGGTCTGATCGACCTCGATGATTTCCTCGATGAGCGATGCGTCGTCGTCGAGACGCGGATCGCCGGAGAGGAGCCCCGGCATGTCGGTCAGGAGCACCAACAGGTCGGCTCGGATCAGATGCGCGACCAGCGCTGCCAGACGGTCGTTGTCGCCGAAGCGGATCTCGTCGTCGGCAATGACATCGTTCTCGTTGACCACGGGTACGACACCGAGGTCGACGAGACGGGTGAGCGTGCCTCGTGCATGGAGGTACTGCTCACGCACCATGAAGTCGAGGGGGGCGAGCAGGACCTGACCTCCGATGAGGCCGTGCCGAGCCAGTTCCCGGTCGTACACGGCCATGAGCCTGCTCTGTCCGACTGCAGAGACTGCCTGCAAGGTGACGGCGTCGCGCGGTCGTTCAGCGAAGTCGAGTGTGGGGAGCCCGGCGGCGATCGCCCCAGACGTCACCATCACGACCTGATGTCCGGCCTCGCGCAGCGCCACCACCTCGGTGCAGAACTTGGCGATCGCAGGCTCGTCGATGGTGCCCTCGTCGTCGGTGATGGACGACGTTCCGATCTTGGCGACGATGATCACGTGCTCAGTCGGTTTCGTACTCGAACGCGAGCTTGCCGATCGTGACCGTGTCGCCGGCCTTGGCCCCGGCGCGGGCGAGCGCCTTGTCGATGCCCAGCGATTTGAGTCGGCGATGTGCCTCGTCGAGCGCCTCGGGGTTCGTCAGGTCCGAGAACGCAACGGCGCGGATCGCCTGACGTCCCTCGACCACCCAGTCGCCGGATTCGTCGCGAACGACTCGGAAACCCTCGCCGGCGAGCTTGTGGACCACGAACGCTTCGCGCTCGGGCGCCTCGTTTCGTACGTCGGTCACGGCCTGTGCCATCCGACCGACGAGTTGCGGCACGCCCTGGCGTGTCACCGCGGCGATGCGATCGCCGTCGAACTCCCACGTCCCGTCATCGAGGTCGGCGCGCGAACCCACGACGATGCGGGGGCGGGTCAGGAGCCGTGGGTCGTAGCCGGCCAACTCGCGCAACAGGACTTCCTCTTGCTCAGCGGGTGACTGCATCGCCATCGGCGCGATGTCGAGCAGGACCACGAGCACGCGGGCTCGCTCGACATGACGGAGGAAACGGTCGCCGAGACCCTTCCCGTCGCTGGCCCCCTCGATGAGCCCGGGGAGGTCGGCGACGACGAACTCGACCTCGTCGTCCATCTTGACGACGCCGAGGTTCGGTTCGAGGGTGGTGAACGGGTAGTCGGCGATCTTGGGTTTGGCGGCCGAGATCACCGAGATGAGCGTGGACTTCCCGACGCTCGGGAAGCCGACCAGCGCCACGTCGGCCAGGAGCTTGAGCTCCATGTGCAGCCATCGTTCCTCGCCGACCTCACCCTGCTCGGCGAATCCAGGAGCACGACGCTTGTTCGACAGGAAGCGTGCATTTCCTCGCCCGCGCTGGCCACCCTCCGCTGCCAGGAACCGGTCGCCGGTGTGGACCATGTCGGCGAGCACCGTCCCGTCGCGATCCTTGATGACCGTGCCCTCGGGAACCGACACCATCATGTCGGCGCCGCTCTTGCCATGACGCTTCTTGCCGGAGCCGTGTGTGCCGTCCTCGCCGCGACGGAAGGGATGATCGCGGAACGCGAGCAGCGACGCGACGTTGTGGTCGGCGACCAACCACACGTCGCCACCGTCGCCACCGTCGCCACCGTCAGGTCCGCCCATGGCAACGTGCGCCTCGCGGCGGAAGGAAACCGATCCGGCTCCCCCGTCGCCTCCCTTCACGTGGAGGTTGCACTCGTCGACGAATTGGCTCATGGGCGATGGAGACTACGGCGGCGGGGTGGTTCAGCCACTGCCGATACGCATGCGAGAATCGGTTCGTGGTCTCCCCCGACACCGCCGACGACGCGATCACCGAGCGCGCGCGACGGTGGGCGGCCACGATGACCGGCCACGGCGACGACACGATCCGCCGCGCACACGCCGACTCGTCCGCGGAGATCGGCCAGGTCGACGTCGCCGGGCGCAGAGAACGCGAGGCGTTGCTCGACCAGTCGATGGCACCAGGCGCGACCCGGTCCGTTGCGGCCGGAGATCGTGCGATCGAGGAGGAGCCGGACCGTTGGCGCACCTGCTTCGAACGCGACCGAGACCGCATCGTCCACGGCACCGCGTTCCGTCGTCTGGCTGGCAAGACCCAAGTGTTCGTCCATCCTGACGACCACCAACGCACGCGACTCACCCACGCGCTCGAGGTCGCTCAGGTCGCCACGTCCATCGCCCGTGCGTGCCGTCTCAACGTTGCCCTGGCCGAGGCGATCTCTCTCGGCCATGACTGTGGGCACGGACCGTTCGGCCATGCGTCCGAGGATGCGCTCGACCCCTATGTCCCCGGCGGGTACGACCACGCCGCCTGGGGTTCCGACGTCGTCCTCGAACCGCTGAACCTGTGCGTCGAGACGCTCGACGGCATCCGGAACCATTCGTGGTCCCGCCCCGCACCCTCGACACCGGAGGGTGAGGTGGTCAGCTGGGCCGACCGGATCGCCTACCTGTGCCACGACTTCGAGGACGCGGTGCTCGCCGGCGTCGTCACGCCCGCCGACCTGCCAGCGTTGGTGGCCGAGCGGTGCGGGCGCACTCGTCGAGAACAACTCCACGCATTCATCGAAGCGATGGTCCTCACGACCGTGGGCTCCGGCGCGGTCGGCATGGACGCCGAGACCGC
>JBBSLH010000096.1:0-12686 GCA_038255425.1 Acidimicrobiales bacterium | reverse complement strand
GGTCGCTGCTTCCAGCACGTTGTAGACGATCACCGCGCCGACGAGCCATCGAACCCGGCGCTGCAGGGTTGCTGTTCGCTCGACGGTGTCGATGCCGGCGACGTCAGTGCTCACAGTCGGTCTCCACGACGACTTCGAGCAGGTCGCGGATCGCATGCGCGAGGTTCGGGTCGGCGATGTCGTATCGGATCTGGCGTCCCTCGGCGGTCGCGTTCTCGAGCCCGCACCCTCGCAGGCACGCAAGATGGTTGCTCATGTTCGATCGGGTCAACCCGAGCGTGACGGCCAATTCGCCCGGGTAAGCCGGACCATCGAGGAGCGCGACGAGGATGTTGCAGCGGCCGGGGTCGGCGAGCGCACGACCGAGCCGATGGAGCGCTTCGTGGCGATCTGTAAGCGTCAGCATAGGCTGAACTATACAGCAGCGACTGAACGCTGCTTGTGTCCGCGCCGGATTCGGCGGCACGAAATGCGTCGGCACCGGACCCGGTGCGCTTTGCCGATCTACGGTTGGCGCGTGGAGTTCGTGATTGCCCGGAACCCTGACACAGCGTCGACGTTGCCGTTTCGCCTCAGGGTTCGACGTGAGTGATCGAGGACGCTTGCGCCCCGAGGTCTGGGAAGCCCATCGAGCCGCAGCGAGCAAGCAAGCATAAACGAGGCCGTCGTCTTCGAGTGGCCTGACGCTGGTCTCAACCGATTCGTACGGTTCCGGTGAATCCGTCGACGTGGAGCATGGTGCCATCGGCGACCGAGGTGATGTCGGGCACGCTGAGCACGGCTGGGATGCCGAGTTCACGGGAGATGATGGCGGCGTGGCTCAGGACCGCTCCGGTGTCGCACACCACGGCGACTGCTCCGAGAAACAATGGGGTCCATGACGGATCGGTGAGGGCGCACACGAGTACATCGCCGGGTTCCAGTCCGCGCGGGTCGTTGGGGTCGACGATCACTTTCGCCGGACCGGATGCGGAACCGCCGCTGACAGCGATGCCGGTGAGTGTGATTCCTGCCGGGGGTGGTGCTGGGCGCGAATCGGAACGGACCGTCCACGTGGACGGATCGGGGATGATGCTGTCGAACCAAGGTGGCGGGACGCGGGCATCGAGGTAGCGCTGTTGTTCGGCGCGCTGAGCGATCAGCTGTGCGAAGTCGGTCGGCCGGGCAACGAAGTCGGCCAGTTCGCTCGAAGTGACACAGAACGCCAGGCGATGATCCGCTGGCCCTCCGCGCGCGTGGGCTCGTCGGACCAGTTCGTGCAGCACGAGCCGCGCTCCTTGATTTTCGAGTACCAGGACGTCTTTCGCGCGTTCACGCCCGACCGCGCCGAGCCGCGCCACGTGGGTGACACGTCGGACCATCGCCCGCGCTGGCCGCGGGACGAGCTGGAGAGCCTCGGCGAGTGCGACCTCGGCGTCGCTGGCCAGGCGCTGACCGGCGACGACGGGATCGCGGTCGGCGGGGGCATGGCGGAGCCGGTCGATGGCTGCGTACACGGGCGCAGGGTCCATGCTCCACGACAACGTGGCCAGTTCGTACTCGTCGTTGCCGCGATGGCCGTGGTCCGCCAGGAACGATTCCATCGCCGCCTGAAGGGGAGTGTCGCAAGTCTTTCCTGCGACGTCGCTCAGCCCCTCGTCGAACGTGTGCATCAGGAGTTCGTCGGAGGACACCATGCGACCCAGCGACCAGAGGCGTTTCGGCAGCTGTGCGGAATCGACGTCGCCCGTGCCGCTCAGGATCCGGTTGGCCAGCCCTGGTGACACCCCGGCCCGATCGAGCACACGATCGAGGATGCCGCGTGGCGCTCCGGCCACCCCACCCCACCCCAGCAGTCGCTTCATGCTCGCGCCCTGTCGTTGCGGAAACGTGCGGAGGTACTGCAGCAACTCATCGTCAGATGCGTCGGACAGATCAGGCATCGTTGCGAGCCAGTCCCGGGCCTCGGTCCGTGCTCGGTCGAGCGAGGTGAGGTCGGGGAGTCGCATCAGCCTCACGGCGTACCGGGCGAGCCGCAAGGAGGCGACGAGGTTCCGGTCGCCCCGAGCCCGCTCGTAAGCGGGCACGCCGACGATGTCGCCCATCACCTGTTCGTCGACGTCGCGTGCGGACATCCCAGGCATGCGCTCGCCGAACACGCGCATCGTCGACGCGTTCATGTACAGGTACCCGCCGAACACTCCGGTGCTCACCGATTCTCCGGTGACGTCCTGGGGGCGAAGGGCACCCATCTCGACGACCGCATCGATCTGCCCTCTTCGGACCGCGTCGCCGATCAAGGTGCCGGTCAGCGCGGTGATCACATGGGGAAACACCTCGCCCGCATTCCCGCGCGAGTACAGCGTGAGCCGCTCGTTCGGGTTCGTGTCAGCAATCCAGATGGGGGCCGGATTCGTAATTGGCGACCGAGCCTCTGCGGAGTTCATCGATGCAGACAGACGATCAACGAGGTCCGCGTGGGTGACAACGGATTAAAGAAACCGTGGCGAGAGGCGCAGTGAGCGCCCGTCACCCGTTGGTTGCTCTCGATCGTCTGTCTGTTCGGGATGCACAGTGCGCCCATCTACTGATTGGAGAAGGTCATGAGGAATGCAGCGATCGGTTCGTACCGATCACGATCGAAGAAGACGGCCGGGGTGGCACTCGCAGCTGCCGCGCTCGCGGGCGGGTTGGTGATTGCCACGTCGAGCGGATCCGCCTCCGGTGGCGGTTGGGAGGGTACGGCTGTGCTCCGCGACGTCAGCGGCAACAAGGTCGGCAAGGTGAAGTTCGAGGGCGACGAACACGGCACCGTCGTCAAGGCGACGCTGAATGGGGTCCCAGTCGCGGGCAACACGTTCCACGGATTCCACCTGCATGCGAACAACGGGAATGAGCAGTGCAACCCGCAGGCCGCTCTGGGTCCTTTCCGGAACGTCGGTGGCCATTGGAGCACGACGGCCGGGGCTCACGGCAGTCACGCGGGTGACCTGCCGAGCATCCAAGTGCTCTCGGACGGAAGCGCGTCGGCGAGATCGCTGACCGGCAGGTTCAACCCTGCCGACGTCGCCGGTCGAGCCGTGATCCTGCACGCCGGACCGGACAACTTCGGAAACGTTCCGATCCGGTATGTAGCGGAGGGGTCGTCGGTCGGTGGACCTGATGCTGACACCAACGCCACCGGGGACGCAGGCGGGCGCATCGCCTGCGGGATCGTCGAGGTGGACTGAACGCAGCGGCGCAAGGCAGCCCGGGTCCGGTCCAACCCGCGGCTGCCACGCTCGACGCGTCAGAGGGAGCTGGCGATCCCGCCGACGAGTACCTGCAAGCCCAGTAGGCCGACGGCAAGCCCAGCGATCAGGAGAATCGCGATGATCCAGAGCGGCAGCTTCCGGCCCACCCTGGTCGAGTTGGAGACCAATGCGATCAACGGCAATGTCATGATCGTGGCGGCGTGCAGCAACCCCATCGTCAGAACGAGTCCACCGACACGCCAAGAAAGGTCTCCCATCTGCTCAGCCAGGCCAATCCTGGAGCGTCCGAAATCGAAGTATGCGGTGAGGAGGATGTAGCCGCCGAACACGAGCAGGTAGGCCACGTCGAGCAGACGGAGCAGCGAGGTCGCCATGTCTGGAGTCATGCGCCACAGGTCCTGGGCGTATCCGCGACCGAAGCGTCGGATCGCCGGGCCGAGGACGGTGACCAGCGCGACGAGCGCGACGGTCTCGATCAGTTCCATCGCAGGCAGCCGCACCTGCCGACCGAATGGGGTGTCGATGATGTTCGCCATCCCGACGACGACGAGTCCTGCGAGGACGGCCATCGTGCTCAAGAAGGAGGTGACGACGCGTCGGCGGTGGGCCCGGTCCTCCTCGATCGAGTGAAGCACGCGTGACCAGAGGTCAAGGCTGGGTTCGACCCTGTCGGCCGCCCGCAGGGCATTCACGAGTCGTTGCTCGACGTTCACGCCGTGGACTCCAATCGTGATTCGAGTGAGGCGAGCCCGCGTCGGCAGTGGGTCTTGACCGAGTTCGTCGAGATGCGCAGCGTCTCTGCGACTTCGGCGATCGACAGTTCCTCGTAGTAGTGCAGGACCAGGCACGCTCGCTGGCGCTCGGGCAGGGTGCGCAGTGCAACCAGCACCTCGTCGTTCTCCTCGTCGAGTACCGCACGTTCGTCGGGTGCTGCCGGTGGCGCCGACGGTTCGGCGCTCGCCCGGTGCCGCAATGACATGAGCCCTCGGCGGTTGTGGTCGCGTGCGAGGTTGATCACGATCGATCGCAGGAATGCCGGCGCCCGCCCACGATCACGAATCGATCCGGCCGATCGATGGAGACGGATGAAGGCCTCCTGCACCAGGTCCTCGGCGGCATTGCGGTCGTCGCAGAACACTCGGGCGAGTCGCACGAGCGAGGCGCCCTGTTCGGAGAACATCGTCGCCACGAGCGCGTCGGCATCGATGGGGCCGGGCGCTGCGGTGAGTGCTGCGTCGAAGGACACGTGACGGTCGTGGCGATCGGCCTCAGGCGGCCCGGGGGCCGGCGACGTCGTCGTCGAGCTGACGATTGAGTGTGAAGATGCGTCCGATCACGGGAAGCGTGAGCACGTTCAAGCCGTGCAGCAAGCCCATCAGCAGGAGGAGCCCGCCGATGCGGACCACCGATGCCTGGAGTTGTTCGGCGTTCACCTCCTGCGCCCAGCCCGTGTCGGGCTCCCATTTGATCGAGAACAGGATGTACGCACCGAAGATCAGGTAATAGGCGAAGTCCATCAACACGAGATAGCTCTTGCCGGTCCGGGGATTCACCCGGAACACGTCTGCCGCATACGACTTGCCGTACCGCTTGATCAGCGGCCCGAGCACGCCGATCAGAGCGAACATCACCGCCACGGCGATCAACTCGAGTATCCACCACTCCATAGATGCCCCCTCTCGCCGATCGGGTTGACCGGTTGCCTAGAACAGACGATCGAAGCGCCGGGTCGGGTGACACGAACGCGAAATCTTTCCTCGATCCTGCGCCCGTCGGTGACCGGTGTCGAGAAGATTCTCAGGGTGGCCCGACGGGATGCCGCCCCTTGCGGACCTGGCCGAAGAGGTTCATCATGAAGACCACGATCCCATGCCCGTTCCGACTCGATTGGGGGTGCAACATGCTCGTCTGGGTGGATCAGGATCTCTGCACCGGTGACGGACTGTGCACGGATCACTGCCCCGACGTCTTCATGCTCCTCGAGGACGGGCTGTCCTACGTGCGAGATTCCGCAGGGAGTGCATGCAACGACCCCGGCGGGCGAGCGAGCTGTGTCACCGTCCCGCCGCGGCTCGTCGATCAAGCGATCGCTGCCGCGCTCGACTGTCCGGGCGAATGCATCTTCCTCGAGGACGACGAGCCCGCCGAGATCAACGATGTCGACGGGTTCGACATCGTCGATGCCGAACTCGTCGATTCGGGTGTGGACTCCTGACATGGCCCGCTCAGTGCTGCGGCTCGCCGATCAGCGTCGAGATGTCTTCCCCGATCGCTGTGTTCTCTCGGGTGCAACCACGACGGGTGCGATGCGGATGACGGCGACCGTGTGGGGTGGGCGCAGGTGGATGCTGTTCGTCCCGGGGGTCGTGGTGGTGCTCGCCCACGTGCTGCGACGTTCGCACGTCACCGTCTCGCTCCCGGCGACCCCGGATGTGTGGGCCCGCTGGCGCCGACGTGTCGTACTCGCACAGGGGACGGCGGCGTTCGGAGGTGTGTTCACCGCGATCGGATCGGCAGTCGGGGCAGCTGCGCTCCTCGCCGCCGGCGTCCCCGTCTTCGTCGGCGCGATCGCGCTGTGGGCGCGCGCCAACCGGAACTGGTGGATCACCTGTGTGCTGGATCCCCCGAGGGCGGTGGTCGTGGTCGAGCCGACACATCTCGAGTTCGACCGTGCGGCTCGCGAGATCTTCCTGAGTTCGATTCGCTGAACATCACGGGGACCGGGCCATCCGTCAGCTTCCGTTTCCGCGTGATCTGTCGGACGCGTCACCCATCCAGTCAGGTGGATCGTCTGTCTGCATGAGGAGCGACATCCGTCATCGTTTGGATGTACCACTCGTTCCTCATCACCGAGATCACTTGATCGAGATGGACGCACGATTGGAGACACTCATGCCCTCACCAACCAACGCCCAGGGCACCGTCCAGGCGCTCACCGGCGTCAGCCGCCTGAACCCATTCGAGCAGCTCGCGACAGTGGCGGGTCTGGGCTGGCTCGGTGTTGCCGTCGCTGGTGTGTGGGAGATCGCCGGTGGGGAGTGGCCCTACCTCGTGTACGGGGTCACGCTGTTGCTGGCCGCTGCGTTGTCCGTCGCGACGGCGTGGTGGGCGATCCATGTGGACGACCGCGTCGCGCTGCGTTGGGGCGGTCTGGGCATCGGCGTGCTCGCCGTGGCGAGCACCGCAGTGGCGTGGGCTTCGCCGCTGTGGATGACATTGCTCGCGATCACCTTTGCCGTGTGGGCCGCCGCTGCAGGCGACGCGATGCGGCCGGGACTCGCAATCCTGACGGCTGCACAACTCATCGGCTTGGGCGCAATGATCGTGGCGATAAGGGCCGAGCTCGGCCCGCAGAACAGTTACGGCGACTATCCGGCCGGCTTCGGCGTGGGCTTGCTGGTCGCCGGCATCGGATCGGCGCTCGGCCTTGCCGTTCTGGCTCGTTCGACTCGCAGATGAGAGCGCGTCGCACGTTGAACGATCCACTCGCACTCCCGCCCCGCGGCGCGGGGTTCAGGAGCAACTTCGGGTTCATCGGGCGATGGCTCCTGCTCGGCGGCGCGGCGGGCGCCCTGTCAGGGTTCCTCGTCGGAGGCGTCGGCGGGCGATTGGCGATGTTCCTCCTTCGTTTCACCTCGTCCGACTCGGTGCGCGGCGTCGAATCGGACGATGGATTCACCATCGGGCGATTCAGTACCGACACCATCTTCCTGCTCTTGTTCACCACGTTCCTCGGCTTGATCGTCGGAATCGTCTGCGTCGCTCTGCGGAGCCAATTGCCGGGGCTCCGCGGCGCGGTGATGATCACGCTCGCTGGAGGCACGTTCGGCGCCGCCGTCATCATCAAACCCGATGGGATCGATTTCACCAGACTCGGTCCCCTCCCGCTCGCGTGCGCGCTGTTCACGGTCATTCCGCTCGCGGTCACTGCGTTGACCATGACACTCATCGGCCGTTGGCGACTCTGGTGGTGGTCGAAACGGCGACGAACGGCGCTCGCTTGCGCCCCATGGATCCTGATCGCACCGTCCGCCGTCGTCTCCGTGCCGACGATGCTGCTGTTGTTCCTCGTAGGCGTTGGAGGACTGCACGTGCCACTCGTGCGATCAGCGGTGACCGGCCGGGTGGGATGGATGGGAGCTGTCGCCCTGACGACCGTCGTGACGTTGCTTGCGTCGGTCGCCCTCATCCGCGATCTCGCGGAGATCCTGTAGGGCCATGACCTCCTTTCTGCATCCCGCCCGGCGGTCGGTTCGACGACCGGTCAGGTCCATCCCTGGACCACGGGGGCGCGCGAACCTGCGTGGGTTCATCCACCTGTTCACGCATCTCGCTCCCGCCCTCGACGAACTCCACGCCAGCTACGGTCCGATCTGTCAGTTGGGTCTGCCTGGAGTCAGAGTCGTCGTCATCGGCGACCCGGCAGTGGCCCACGAGATCTTCTCGATGAAGGCCGACACCTTCCGATGGAGCCACAAGTTCAACGTGATCGGTGTCCGTTTCGTGGTCGGGAAACGATCGATGATCGTGTCCGACGGCGCCGATCATCGACGTCGCCGCGGTGCGGTGCAAAGGGCGTTCACTCGCCCCCGCCTCAACAATTGGATGCCCATGATCGTCGATCGCAGCGACGCGGCGATCGACCGGGTCGTTGCGCAAGTCGGTGATCAGCGGGTCGCCGATCCGATCGATCTCTACCCCGTGGGTCGAGACCTGATTCTCGGGGTCACGCTGCACGCCTTCTTCGGCGAGCGTCTGGCGAGCCGCGTCGCCGAGTTCAGCGAACTCTTCCAACGAGCCCAGGCGTTCATCGAGGCGCCTGGCTTCAATCAACTGCCACACCCGTTTCCGATCACATCGCGATCGAGAGTTCGTGCAGATCGCCGACGCATCGACCGGATCATCGACGAACAAGTCGCGCAACGCCGAGCCGATCCGACCGGTGACCCGCTCGACATCCTGGACGTCATCGCCAACGACGGCAGCCTGAGCGACGCGGAGATCCGCGACCAGGTCGACACGCTCATCGGGGCGGGCTACGACACGACGGCATCCACGTTCGCGTGGCTGCTGTGGCGCGCAGCGCTCGTGCCCGGAGTCTGGTCACGGCTGCGCACCGAAGCCGACGACGTGCTCGGGCCACCCGGCGCAGCCCACTCACGAATCGACGACACCACGCTCGGTCGACTCGAATATGCGCAGCGCGTCGTGCGCGAATCGCTGCGACTCCACCCCGCCGGGTTGATCGCGGCCCGCGTCGCTGCCAGGGACGTGATCATCGGCGATCACCTGGTGAAGAAGGGGACGCTGATCGCGTGGTCGCCGTATCTCGTCGGACGCGATCCGGACACCTGGAACGATCCGCTGGGATTCGACCCGGATCGGTACCTCGACCTCACCAGCGAACAGAAGGCCAGCACCGATCGAGCTTGGATTCCGTTCGGACGGGGCCCACACATGTGCATCGGGTACGCCCTCGCCCAGATGGAACTCGTCGTCATGATCGCCCGCTTCGCCCAGCGACTCGACGTCGAACCGATGGCAGCGGTGGTGCCCCAACCCATCGGCATGGTCGTCAGTCGACCTGCGGGCGGTGTTCCGTGCAACATCCGCCCGCGCGGCACCACTGCAGGAACAGCCGTCGTTGCGATCACTCCGTCCGCAATTTGCGGAGCTTGAACCAGCCGAACACGCCTGCCACGACCAACAGGGTCACCGCGATCAGGGTCAGCCAGAGCAACCCCTCGATGACCGCACCGAGGACACCGAGCACTGCGAGCAAGACAAGAAGGATCAACAAGATGGTCATTCCGTGTCGGTACCCCGTGGCGTCGGGACTCAACCGGCGGATCCGTTTGGTGATGTGACCAAGCCATGTCAAGATGTCACCTTCGGGGACCGATGAGCTGTGACATGAATGCGGAATCACTGCTCGAGTCGATGAGATGCCTGCTCATCGTCGTACAGGGGGACGGCACGATCTCCCAGGCCCGCGGTGGGTTCGGCGGCTTCCTGGGCTTCGACGTGGCGTCGTTGCCCGGATCGAACGTCTTCGAGCACGTCGTCGCAACAGACGCGGACGAACTGGCGCAGTACTTCATCGAGAACGCAGACGAGTCGGAGGAGACCATCGCGCTCCCGCTGCCCTTCAGGATGTCGGTGATGGACGGGGATGGGTTCGTGCAGCCGGTCGACATCATCCCGACCGGCCAGCTGATCGGCGAGGACGACTGGTCGTGGACCGTCCTGCTGATGCCTGTGTCCCTCAATGGGTCCATCACCCGATCGTTCGACTTGGAGATGGCGGGTGCCTCGCGAGAGGCCGTTCAGATGATGCTCTGCGAAGAGCTCCGTGTGGACAACGCGAACTACACCAGCCGGTGGTTGTTGATCGACCTCGACGACCCGGAATTCCCGCAGGTGATCGTGGCGCGGGACGAAGACCAGTTCATCGCAGACGTCGTTGCCGCCGATCTCGACGCGGAGCGCTGGCGGCCGTGGGAAGGTGTTCCGAGCGGTGCGACGCTGCCGCTGGACGTCGACTCGTTCCCGGATCGGACGCGGTCGCTGTTGAACGCCCAGGGTTGGCGGCGCTCGATCGTCGCCCCGGTGCACGTCCACGACCGATTGGCGGCGGTTCTGCTGCTCGTGGGCAAGGTGCCGGCGAACTTCGAGCCGTTGAACGTGACGCGAAACGTGGCGACGCGGGTCGAAAACCTCGTTCGGGCCACAGCGATGCTCGTCGAACGCTGGAGCGACCAGGACCGCTTGCGAGTCGCCGCATCCACCGACGAACTCACGGGGCTGATGAACCGGCGGGAGCTCTTCGCCTCGTTGGAGACCGAGCGTCGGACGGGGTCGTTGCTCTACATCGACGTCGACGACTTCAAGTACGTCAACGACCGGTTCGGTCACACGGTCGGCGACCAGGTGCTCGTCGAGGTCGCTCGAAGGATCGAGTGGGCGTGTCGCGCCCAGGACAACATCGCCAGAGTCGGCGGCGACGAGTTCGTCGTCGTCCTCCCGGGAGCCGACAATGCCCTCGCTCACAACATCGCGAGACGGATCATCGAACAGGTTGCGACAACGCTGCACCTCGAATCCGGCCCGCTCGACATCTCGGTCAGCATCGGGCATGCGCTCCTGGAATCGGGTGCTGCCATCGATGACGCAGACCATGCGATGTTGCGCGCCAAACGAAGCGGCCGCGGCCTGGTCGCAGCCTCGGATCCTGTCTGACGGCCCGCGGCGGGTGTGACGCCGCCGATTCGGTCGGCGCATGTGCGGACGGCGAAGATCGTGCGATGAGCACCACTTTTCCGAACCGAGTCACCGAGATGCTCGGCGTCGAATACCCGATCGTGCAGGCACCGATGGGCTGGATCGCCCGTTCGCAGCTCGCGTCAGCGGTGTCCAATGCGGGAGGTATGGGCATCATCGAGACCTCGTCCGGTGAACTCGACGCCGTCCGTGTCGAGATCGAGAAGATGGCAGACCTCACCGACAAGCCATTCGGCGTGAACATCGCGCAGGCCTTCGTGCGCGACCCGGACATCGTCCAGTTCGTCGTCGACCAGGGTGTTCAGTTCGTCACGACGTCAGCGGGCAACCCCAACAAGTACACGGCGCAACTCAAGGAAGCGGGTCTGACGGTCTTCCACGTCGTCCCGACGTTGCACGGTGCGCTCAAGGCCGTCGAGGCGGGCGTCGACGGCCTCGTCGTCGAAGGTGGAGAAGGCGGCGGCTTCAAGAACCCTCGTGACGTCGCGTTGATGGTGCTGCTCCCGTTGATCGCGTCCAAGGTCGACGTCCCGATCATCGCGGCAGGCGGAATGATCGACGGTGGTTCGATGGCTGCGGCACTGGCGCTCGGCGCGGAAGGAATCCAGATGGGCACCCGGATGGTCTCGGCAGCGGAGTCGCCGGTGCACGTGAACTGGAAGCAGTCGATCATCGATGCCGCCGAGACCGACACGGTCTTCCTCAACCGCCACACCTCGCCTGCGCTTCGAGCGCTGCGGACCGAACGATCCGAGGCGCTCGAGATGGACACCGAGACCAACGCAATGACCGCGCTCGTCGGCTCCACGCTCGACCTCTACTTCGGTGGGGACATGAACGCAAGCCTCGCCCTGACGGGTCAGGTGGCCGGGCGAATCGAGAGTGTCGAATCGGTCGCGGACATCATCCAGGGCTGCGCTGCCGAATGTCTCACCGTCCTCGCCGACCTCGCCACGAGGTACGGACGGTGACGTTGACCGAGGACGACCGCCGTGCGTTGCACGACCGCTACGCGTCGGAGCGCGACAAGCGAATCCGGGCGGACGGCAACGACCAATACGTCGAGCCGACCGGGACGTTCTCGCACTTCCTGGAAGATCCGTACATCGAGGTCGAAGCTCGCGAGGCGTTGCACGACGAGGTCGAGTTCGTCTTCGTCGGCGGAGGGTTCGCCGGTCTGGTCACCGGCGCCAAACTCAAGCAGGCGGGAGTCGACGATGTCCGGATCATCGAGAAGGGCGGCGACTTCGGGGGCACCTGGTACTGGAACCGGTACCCGGGCGCCCAGTGCGACACCGCCGCGTTCATCTACCTCCCCCTGCTGGAGGAGACCGGTCACATGCCGAGCGAGAAGTACACCCACGCGCCCGAGATCGCCGAGCACTGTCGCCGGATCGGCGGCCACTTCGACCTGTACGACGACGCGCTGTTCTCGACCGAGGTGACCGATCTCGAGTGGGATGACGAGGCGTGCCGCTGGATCATCCGCACCAATCGGGGTGACGAGATGCGGGCCCGCCACGTCGCCATCGGCACGGGACCGCTGCATCGTCCCAAGCTCCCCGGCATCCCCGGGATCGAGTCGTTCGCAGGGCACAGCTTCCACACCAGTCGGTGGGACTACGACTACACCGGAGGCGACCCGGCGGGCGCCGCGATGACCGGGCTGGCCGACAAGCGCGTGGGGATCATCGGCACCGGCGCCACCGCCGTGCAGTGCATCCCGCATCTCGCGCGGGCGGCGCGAGAGTTGCTCGTGTTCCAGCGCACGCCGTCGTCGATCGACGCCCGGAACAACCACGACATCGACCCCGAGTGGTTCGCCACGCTCGAGCCCGGCTGGCAGAAGCGGTGGATGGAGAACTTCACCATCCTGCAGACCGGGGGCTTCGCCGACGAGGACCTCGTGAAGGACGGCTGGACCGACATCTCGCAGCGGATCCGCGATCGCCTCCTGTCCGAACCCGAGCCCGATCTCTCACCCGAGGGCTTCCTCAAGGCGTACCACGACAGCGACGACGAGAAGATGGAGGAGATCCGGCGTCGGGTCGAGGAGATCGTGGACGATCCGGACGCAGTGAGTGCGTTGAAGCCCTGGTACCGCCAGTTGTGCAAACGTCCGTGCTTCCACGATCAGTACCTCCAGGCGTTCAACGAGCCCGGTGCCACGCT
>JBBSLH010000095.1:0-12690 GCA_038255425.1 Acidimicrobiales bacterium | reverse complement strand
GCGACGGCTGACTTCCGGAGCGCGGGCCACACCGTGCTCGGTGTCCGAACCGACGTGTCCGACGGGAATTCGGTCGACGCGCTGGCCGAAGCAACCCTGGCGGAGTTCGGTGGCGTGCACGTTCTCCACAACAATGCCGGTGTGGGGGTTGGTGGGCCCGTCTGGACACACACCGAGCAGGACTGGAAATGGGTGCTCGGCGTGAATCTGTGGGGCGTGATCCACGGCGTGCGGGCATTCGTGCCACTCATGTTGGAGCAAGGAGAGCGCGCTCACGTCGTGAACACGGCGTCGATGGCCGGGCTGATCTCGGTGCCCTTGCTCGGCGCCTACAACGTGTCGAAGCACGGCGTGGTCACCCTCAGCGAGACGCTCTTCCGCGACCTCGACGCCGCTGGTGCCGACATCGGCGTGTCCGTGCTGTGCCCTGGGCTGGTGGCGACCAACATCTTCGAGTCGCAGCGAAACCGCCCGGATGAGCTATCCGACGAGAACAGTGCTGCGGGGCTCGCCAGCCTGCTCGCTGGCTCCGGCACGGGCGTTTCGGCCGACGCCGCCATCGAGTCGTTCGGAACGATCCTGTCTCCCGAGCAGGTGGCGGCCGATGTCCACGACGCCGTCGTGAACGACCGGTTCTACATCCTCACCCATCCCGAACCCGCCCACGCACTCGTCCAGGCCCGCGCCGACGACATCCTCGGCGGACGGGCGCCGTCCGAGCTGGCCCTCGGTCGGGGGGGCGCCTTGTGAGGTCGCCCCTCCTCGCCCCACCGCTCCCCACCGCGGTCGACCCCGCGAGCGAGCGTTTCGTCAAGAACCGCGACGATGTCCTCGAGCAGATCGAGGTCATCGACGAGCTCCTCGCCCGAGCGGAGGCAGGCGGCGGCCCCGATTCGATCGCCCGCATGCGCTCGCGCGGCAAGATGCCGATCCGTGAGCGGATCGCCAACGTGCTCGATCCCGACAGCCCGTTCCTCGAGATCAGCGCGCTCGCCGGCTACGACTCCGACTACACCATCGGCGGCGGCATGGTCGTCGGCATCGGCGTCATTGCGGGAACCGAGTGCGTCATCATGGGCAACGACCCCTCGGTGCTCGGTGGCGCGCTGACCCCGTATGCCGGCAAGAAGTGGTCGCGGGCTATCGAGATCGCCCGCGACAACCGAATGCCGTACATCAGCTTCGTCGAGTCGGCCGGCGCCGACCTCCGCATGGGCGGGGCCGGGGACACCGGCCCGAAGACACAGACGACCCACTTCGCCGAGAGCGGCCGCCCGTTCTACGAGATGATCGAGCTGTCGAAGCTCGGCATCCCCTCGGTGTGCGTGGTCTTCGGGTCCTCGACCGCCGGCGGCGCCTACCAGCCCGGCCTCTCCGACTACGTCATCGTGGTCAAGGAGCAGTCCAAGATCTTCCTGGCCGGCCCACCCCTCGTGAAGATGGCGACCGGCGAGGAGAGCGACGACGAGACCCTCGGTGGAGCCGCCATGCACGCCGACGTGTCCGGGCTCGGCGACTACTTCGCAGAAGACGAGATGGATGCACTCCGGATGTGCCGCGAGGTCGTGTCACATCTGAACGTGCGCAAGCCGGGCCCTCCACCGACCACCGATGTCGAGGAGCCGCGTCATGACCCCGAGGAACTCCTCGGCCTGGTGAGTCGCGACCTGCGCCAGCCGGTCGATGTCCGCGACGTCATCGCACGCACGGTCGACGGGTCCCGGTTCGAGGAGTTCAAGTCCCGCTGGGGTCCCACGATGGTGTGCGGATGGGCGACGATCCACGGTTACCCGGTCGGCATCCTCGGGAACAACGGGGTGATCTACCCAGACGCGTCACAGAAGGCCGCTCATTTCATCCAGCTGTGCAATCAGATCGACGTCCCGCTCGTCTTCCTCCAGAACATCACGGGGTTCATGGTCGGCAAGGACTACGAGGCCGACGGCATCGTGAAGAAGGGATCGCAGATGATCAATGCGGTCACCAACTCGACCGTGCCCCATCTCACAGTCATCATCGGATCGAGCTACGGCGCGGGGACCTACGGCATGTCCGGCCGCGCGTTCGGCAATCGCTTCACGTTCATCTGGCCGACGGCCAAGATCGCGGTGATGGGGCCGAAGCAGATCGCAGGCGTGATGTCGATCGTCCGTCGGACGAGGGCGGCCCGGAAAGGCATCGAGTTCGATGAGGAGGAGGACGCCGTCATCGTGGCCATGGTCGAGGACGCACAGGAGAAGGGCTCGCTCGCCCTGCAGGCAACCGGGGCCATCAGCGACGACGGCATCATCGACCCACGAGACACCCGGACCGTCCTCGGCTTCTGCTTGTCCGCGGTCCGCAACTGTCCCATCGAGGGTGCGACGAGCTACGGGGTGTTCCGGCTGTGACCGACGCGCTCGAATCCGTGCTCGTCGCCAACCGAGGCGAGATCGCACGACGCGTGTTCCGCACTGCGCGGGCCATGGGGATGCGCTGCATCGCCGTCTACGTCGACGCCGATGCCGACGCGCCCTTCGTGACCGACGCGGACGAAGCCGTCCGTCTCGATGACGGCGGCTACCTCGATGGGGGAGCCGTCGTCGCCGCTGCGATCGCCAGCGGAGCGTCCGCGATCCACCCGGGCTACGGCTTCCTCTCGGAGAACGCAGCATTCGCCAAGGCGGTGATCGACGCCGGTCTCATCTGGGTCGGCCCGACACCCGACGTCATCGAGTCGATGGGTGACAAGCTGGCGGCCAAACGCATTGCGGTCGAGGTCGGTGTGCCGACGCTTCCGTCGTCCGACGACCCGGCTGCCGGCGACGACGTGGGGTACCCGTTGTTGGTCAAGGCTGCTGCCGGGGGCGGTGGCAAGGGGATGCGAATCGTCGGATCGGCCGCCGAACTGGAAGAGGCGGTTGCCGCCGCACGGCGTGAGGCACGACACGCGTTCGGTGACGATCGCGTCTTCCTCGAGCGCTACGTCGAGCGGGCCCGCCACATCGAGATCCAGATCCTCGGCGACGACCACGGGAACCTCATCCACCTCGGTGAGCGAGAGTGCTCGATCCAGCGCCGCCACCAGAAGATCATCGAGGAGTCACCGTCGCCAGCGGTGGACGAGGAGCTCCGGGCAGCCATGGGAGCCGCCGCGCTCACCCTCGCGGGGGCACTCAGCTACCGCTCGGCCGGAACGGTGGAGTTCCTCTTCGACGACGACTCGCAGGAGTTCTTCTTTCTCGAGGTCAACACCCGGCTCCAGGTCGAGCACCCGGTCACCGAGGAGGTGACCGGCGTCGACCTCGTCCGAGAGCAGCTTCGCGTGGCCGCCGGCGAGACCCTCGACCACGACCAGGGGTCGATCACCTTCACCGGCCATGCGATCGAGGCCCGGCTCTACGCAGAGGATCCGACTGCTGGGTTCCTCCCCGCGATCGGCCGACTCGCGGCCTACGCCGAGCCGCCGGACCCGTCGGTCCGCTGGGACAGCGGGATCGCCGCCGGATCGGTCGTCAGCGTCCATTTCGATCCGATGCTGGCCAAGGTGGTGGCCCACGCTCCCACCCGGACCGAGGCCGCGGGACGGCTGGCCCTCGCCCTCGAACGGCTCCACCTCGGTGGGGTGGTCACCAATCGCGACTTCCTCGCGGCGACGCTGCGCGATCCGCAGTTCCTCGCCGCCGACACCACCACTGACTTCATCGATCGTGTGGCGCCGTCCCGTTCCTTGCAGCTCGAACCGGAGGAGATGCGTCGAGCAGCGGTGGCTGCTTCCCTCTGGCTCCAGCGACGAAACCACCGAGAGGCGGTCTCGCTCAGTGGTTTGCCCACGGGTTGGAGGAACTCGCCGATGCCTCCGCAGGCCGTGACGCTCCGACACGGGGACGAGCACATCACGGTCACCTACACCGCCAACCGGGACGGATCGTTCACGGTCGGAAACGGATCGGCTCGCGTCCACAAGTGGAGCGAATCGAGTATCGACGTCGAGGTCGACGGTCGTCGGCTGCGCAGCGCCCTGACCTCCGACGGCGACGTCCTCCACGTCCAAGTCGCGCGAGGAACGATCACCTTCGTGATCGTCCCGCGGTTCGTGCCGCCGGGTGTAGACGACGTCGGCGGCGGTCTCAACGCGCCGATGCCCGGCTCGGTGCTCGACGTCCGCTGCGCGGTCGGCTCGTCGGTGGAGGCCCGTCAGGTGCTCGTGGTGCTCGAAGCCATGAAGATGGAGCATCACGTGGCTGCGCCCTTCGACGGCACTGTCACCGAGATCCGCGTCTCGGTCGGCGACCAGGTCGACAACGGTGCGCTGCTGCTGATGATCGAACCCTTCGAAGGCGGAGATGCCTGATGGCCGACCGCATCCGTATCGCCAACTGCTCGGGCTTCTACGGCGACCGACTGTCCGCAGCACGGGAGATGGTCGACGGCGGCCCGATCGACGTGCTCACCGGCGACTGGTTGGCCGAGCTCACCATGCTCATCCTCCAGCGCACGCGAGCGAAGCGACCGAACGGTGGCTTCGCACGGAGCTTCGTGACCCAGATGGAACACGTCATGGGCACCTGTCTCGACCGAGGAATCAAGGTGGTGTCCAACGCCGGTGGCCTCGATCCCGATGGTTGTGCCGATGCCATCGCCGAGGTCGCCGATCGGCTCGGCTTGGCGCCGACCATCGCGTACGTGAACGGCGACGACATCCTCGCCCGGCTCGACGAACTGATCGCTGCGGGGGTCGACTTCGCGCACTTCGACACCGGCGAGCCGGTCGGAGACACCTCGCGGTTCATCACTGCGAACGCCTATCTCGGGTGCTGGGGAATTGTCGAGGCGCTGCACAAGGGCGCAGACATCGTCGTGACCGGGCGGACGACCGACGCTGCCGTGGTGTGCGGCCCAGCCGCTTGGCACCACGGCTGGGCGCGTGACGACTGGGACCAACTGGCTGGCGCCGTGGTGGCCGGTCACATCATCGAATGCGGGACGCAGGCCACAGGGGGGAACTATTCCTTCTTCACTGAAGTCGATGGACTGACCCGCACCGGGTTTCCGTGGGCTGAGGTCGCGGACGACGGGTCCTGCGTGATCGGCAAGCACGACGGCACGGGCGGCGAGGTCTCGGTGGGCACCGTGACCTCTCAACTGCTGTACGAGATCGCTTCGCCTGCCTATCTCGGACCCGACGTGACCGCTCGTTTCGACACGATCGAGCTCGCCCAGACGGGTCCCGATCGCGTTCTGGTCAGCGGCACGACGGGTGAGCCGCCACCCCAGACCCTCAAGGTGGCGATGAACGAGCTCGGCGGGTTCCGCAACGAGGTCGGTATCGGCCTCGTGGGCCTCGACATCGAGGCCAAGGCCGAGCTCGTCGAGGCCGCGTTCTGGGAGGCACTCCCGTACGCGCCGGAGGACTACGCGAGCGTCTCCACCCGACTGGTGCGCACCGACAAGCTCGATCCGGAGACGAACGAGGAGGCAACCGCCTCATGGCGGCTGACGCTCAAGGATCCGGACGAGCGCAAGGTCGGCCGCGCGGTGTTCGACGCCACCGTCGAGCTCGGTCTCGCCACCATCCCCGGGTTCACCGGCATCGGGGGCGGCGGGCAGCAGGCGCGCCCCTACGGCGTCTATCGGCCTGCCCTGGTTCCCGCGGATCTCGTTCCCCAACACGTCGTCGTGCTGAACGGTGAGCGGACGGTCGTCGACTCGGTCGCGCCCGCGGGCGACGTCGTCGTCGAACCGCGATCTGGACCCCAGGGTGTGATGCCCGACGGGCCAACCACTCGGGCTCCCATCGGCACGTTGGTCGGCACCAGGTCCGGCGACAAGGGAGGCAACGCCAATCTCGGTGTGTTCGCTCGCTCGGACCAGGCGTGGGCGTGGATGGACGGATTCCTCACCGTCGAGCGACTGCGGGCGTTGCTGCCCGAGACCACCGAGCTCGAGATCGACCGTCACCCCCTCCCCGCCATCCGTTCCCTGAACTTCGTCATCCACGGCCTGCTCGAGGAGGGTGTGGCGGCATCGTCGCGGCGGGACCCTCAGGCCAAGAGCCTCGGCGAGTGGCTTCGAGCCCGCGTCGTCGACATCCCCACATCACTGCTCGAAGGAGCCTGAAGATGGACTTCGACCTTCCCCCCGCGGATGACGAGCGTCGTCTCGCTGTCCGAGCCTGGGTCGACGATCACCCGAACGCATCGATGGCCGAGGTGGCCGATGCGGGGTATGTCGTCCCGCACTGGCCGGCCCCCTGGGGGTTCGAAGCCGACCCGATGCACCAGCTGATCATCGACGAGGAACTCGATCGGGCGGGCATCCATCGCCCGGAGGGCATCGGCATCGGATGGGCGGCACCCACGATCCTCGGTGCCGGCACCGAAGCCCAGCAGAAGGAGTACCTCCCGGGGATCCTCAGCGGTGACGACCAGTGGTGCCAGTTGTTCAGCGAACCCGACTCGGGGTCCGATCTGGCGTCACTTCGCACCCGGGCAGAACGCGACGGCGACACGTACGTCGTCAACGGCTCCAAGATCTGGACGAGCGGCGGCCACAACAGCCGCTACGGCATCCTCATCGCTCGGACCGACCCCGACGCTCCGAAGCATCGCGGCATCAGTTACTTCATCTGCCCCATGGACCTGCCAGGCATGTCGATGAACCCGATCATCGACATGACGACCGCCCACTCGTTCAACGAGGTGTTCTTCGATGACGTGCGTCTCCCCGCCGAGAACCTCCTCGGCCAGGAGAACGACGGCTGGCGACTCACCAAGATCACCCTGTCCAACGAGCGGGTCATGCTGTCGTCCGCCGGGTCGTTGTGGGGCGCCGGGCCATCGGCTGCCGACCTCCTCGACCTCGTACGTCGAAACGGTGGCGAGACCGATCCTCGCCTCCGGCAACGCCTCGCCGCACTCCACTGCGAGGCCGAGGTGCTGCGCCTCAACCGGCTCCGGACGCTGTCCGCTCGGCTGAAAGGGGCGACGCCAGGACCGGAGGCATCGATTCAGAAGGCGATGGCCGACGAGCACGGCCAGCACGTGATGGAGCTGGCCAAAGCACTCGCTGGCCCGGATGGCATGCTCGAGGGATCGGGTCCACCGGGAGCGATCCCGGAGGATGCTCGCACCGGAGCGACTGAGATCAACCTCGGCGGCGATCAGTTCCCCGACGTGCACCCGATCTGGCACTACGGCTTCGTGTTCTCGCCTGCCTTGACCGTCGGTGGTGGCACGTTCGCGATCCAGCGGAACATCATCGGCGAGCTCGTCCTCGGGCTTCCGCGCGAGCCGCGGGTGGACCGATGACCGACCTGGCGTGCATCGCGGCAGATCTCCGCGCCGAGCAGGATGCTCTCGACCAGGTCGTCGCCGACCTCGACGTGGACCAGTGGCAGATGGGCACGGCGAGCCCTGGGTGGTCGGTGGCGGACCAGATCGGCCACCTCACGTACTTCGACGGCACCGCGACCCTGGCCATCGAGGACCCGGAGCGGTTCCAGGCATCGCTGGAGTCACTCCTCTCGGCCGGCGACGCCATGGAGGACCTCACCCTGTATCGCGAGATCTCGCCAGCCGAGCTGTTGGCCATGTGGCGGGAGAACCGGAAGCGGCTCAGCGCTGCGGCGTCGACCCTGGTCGATGGTGCGCGAGTTCCTTGGTACGGCCCGCCGATGAGTGGCAAGTCCTTCTTGATCGCCCGGCTCATGGAGTGCTGGGCACACGGCACCGACGTCGTCGACGCGGTCGGTGGATCCCGCCCTGTGACCGACCGGCTGCGCCATGTCGCCCAGATCGGATTCATCACCCGTGGATGGACGTACGCGAACCGTGGCGAGGAGATCCCGGCAGGTGATGTCCGCGTCCAACTGGTCTCGCCTGCCGGCGACGTCTGGGAGTTCGGCCCCGCCGACGCGGACGCATCCGTGGTCGGGCCTGCAGAGCAGTTCTGCCAGGTCGTGACCCAACGGCGCCACGTCGACGACACGGTCCTCGCGATCACCGGCGACATCGCCGTCGATTGGATGTCGAAGGCCCAGGCCTATGCCGGGCCACCGACCGACGGCCCGCCACCGCGGAGCACCGGCTGATGGCGGTGGTCAGGGCCGAGACCAGCGGAGGAGTCTGCACAGTGACCCTGTGCGACGACGCTCACCGCAACGCACTCGGGCGTCAGCTGATCACCGAGATGGTGGAAGCGTTCGACGCAGCGGAGGCCGACGCCGACGTCCGCGTCGTCGTGTTGACCAACGAGGGATCGACGTTCTGCGCAGGTGCCAATCTGTCGGAACGTTCGGAACCGGACCTCGACGCGCCAGCGGCGGTCAGCGACCCGATGCATCTGTTCGGCCGCTTCGCTCGCTCGCCGAAGCCATACGTCGGCCGACTGGCAGGCCACTGCGTGGCCGGGGGAATGGGTCTGGCCGCGGCGATGGACATATCCGTCGGAATCGAGGACGCAAAGTTCGGCTTCACCGAAGTCCGGATCGGCGTCGCACCTGCCGTGATCTCGGTCGTGTGCCTGCCCAAGATGCGGCCGGCGGATGCACGCGCCGCGTTCCTCCGCGGCAACCGATTCGACGGCGTCGAAGCAGCGCGCCTCGGCCTGATCAACGATGCCGTGCCGCGTGAGCACCTCGATGACGCCGTCGACGAGGTGATCGACGATCTGCTCTCGGGTGGCCCCAACGCGTTGGCGACAAGCAAGCAACTCCTCACCGACGTCCCGGCGATGTCCACGGCGGATGCTTTCGCGTGGACCTCGCGACTGTCCTCCGAGCTGTTCACGACGGAAGAGGCACGGGAGGGTATGACGGCGTTCCTCGAGAAGCGAGCTGTGCCGTGGGCGCGGCCATTGCCCCCACGCGTCTGATAGATCCGGCTCTACGCGCGGCTGCGACAGGACTTCGTACCGTCAACCCGGTAGCGAGCAGTACTGCGATCTCATGGAGACAGCGCGTCGGTCAGCCGGGTGAGCAGCCTCGCGATCGATTCAACGTCGGCCGGGTCCCAGTCGGCGAGGAGATCACGCAACGTTGCTTGGCGCGCCGCTCGGAGCGACTCGAGTGCCCGTCGGCCAGGGTCCGTGGGTGTGATATCGGCGGCGCGCCGATCGCTGGCGTCGGTGACGCGGCGCACCAACCCGTCGCGCTCGAGCGACGACACCTGGCGGCTGGCCGTGGAGATGTCGACGTCGAGCAGCGCGGCGAGCTCGCTCAGCCGTAATGGAGCGTTAGCATCGATCCGGCTGAGCGTGACGTAGGCGGCTGGATCGAGGTCGATGTTGGCGCGGGCGATGAGCCGTTCGCGCGAGCGCGGGAGGTTGGCACGGCGGACAACGGCGGCGAGGGCCGCCTCGAGAGCCTCGACGGCAGGACTGACCGCTCCGGTACGGTCGACGACGCGCCCGGCCCCGCTCAATTCGATCTCCTGTTCGTCGTGGACTGGGCGGCGCGGAAGTCGGGCGCCGTATGTTCCTGATCGGTCATCGTTTCCATGGTGGCGAGCACATCGTTGCCGGCGGCCTCCACAGCGGTCATTCCCACGTGAGCAGTCTCGCGGAGAGGGAGTTCTCGCAGGAACCAGGACAGGATGAAGCCGGCGACGAGGACGGGTACTGCAATCAGGAACACGGAGCTGATGCTGTTGGCCATCGCCTCGACGATGGCGCGGCCGATCTCCGGGGGCAAGGCGCGGATCTGTTCGGGTGAGTTCACCAGTGCGGCTGCGTCGCCGCCGACGCGGTCGATGGCGCCGGCGGGAAGAAACTTCGGGAGTTCCGTGTCGAGGCGGGCGGTCAGGATCGCCCCGAACACCGCAACGCCGATGGAGCCTCCGAGGCTCCGGAAGAAGTTGGCTGCGGACGTCGCGACGCCGAGATCGCCGTAGGTCACCGAGTTCTGAATCGCAAGGATGAGTACCTGCATGATCATGCCGATTCCCACGCCGAGCACGAGCATGAAGGCGCTGCTCTCTACCCGGCCGGTCGACGCGTCCATCGTGGACAGCAGGTACATTCCGACGGCTGCGACCGCCATCCCGGCCACGGGCCAGACCTTGTACCGGCCTGTGCGGGTGATCACCCGTCCGGAGACGATCGACGTGGTCATCAGGCCGGTCATCAGCGGCAGGAGAAGCAGGCCGGAGTTGGTGGCGCTGGCACCGGTCACGATCTGGAGGAATACGGGGAGGTAGACGATGCCGCCGAACATCGCGCAGCCGACGACCACGCTGAGCAGACTGGACACGGTGAATACCGGGTTGCGGAACAGACGCAACGGGAGAATCGGCTCAGCGACTCGCCCTTCCCACGCGATGAAGGCTGCGATGCAGACAGCAGACGTCGCCAGCAGCCCCCGGATCGTGCCCGACGCCCAGTCGTACTCGTTGCCTCCCCACACTAGGACGAGGAGCAGGGCCGAGACGCCGGCGACGAGCAAGGCGGCGCCTTGCAGGTCGATGGCATGCTTGCGGCGAGCGAAGTTCAGGCGAAGGGCGCTCGATGTGATGACGAGAGCAGCAATGCCGACCGGAACGTTGACATAGAACACCCATCGCCAGTTCAAATGGTCGACGAAGAATCCACCGAGCAGCGGACCAGCAACGCTGGCGAGCGCGAACACGGCCCCGAGGTAGCCGGAGTACTTGCCCCGCTCCCGCGGCGACAGGATGTCGCCGATGATGGCGAACGCCATCGCCATGAGCCCTCCGCCGCCGAGGCCCTGGATGCCGCGGAAGACGATGAGCTGGGTGAGATTCTGGGATGCTCCGCACAGGATCGACCCGACCAGAAAGATGACGATGGCCGCCTGGAAGACGATCTTGCGGCCGTAGAGGTCGCTGATCTTGCCGTAGAGCGGAGTGCTGACCGTCGTGGCCAACAGGTACGACGTCACCACCCAGGACAGGTTCTGCACATCTCCCAACTCGCCCACGATGGTGGGGAGGGCAGTCGACACGATGGTCTGGTCGAGAGCGGCGAGCAGCATGCCAGCCATCAGACCGCTGAAGACAACGAGGATCTCGCGGTGGGTCATCGCCGTCGGAGCGTCTGACGGATCGACTGGGGGAATCGTGTTGGCCATCCGGCTGCTCCTAGACAAGTCATTTGATTGGTCAACGCAACTAAAGTCGGCCAGCGGCACGGGTGCAACTCTCGGGCAACGTCTGTTCTCGCTATCGCGGTCTGCTTGCACGGCGAAGACCTCGATGGCTCCCGCGGCTTGTGTGGTGCGCTGACCGTCGCTATCTTGGACCCCAGGTCCAACTTTGAGTCTGAAGCTGGACATCGCTGGCAACCGCGCTTGGGGGAGAACATGGGGTCGAGACGGTATGGTCGGACGACGGCTGCTGTTGTGTTCGCAGCCGTTCTGGTCGGCGGTGTGGCCAGTGATCGGTCGGGTGTCGCTAGCGCGCAGGGCGAAGCTGGCCCCGGTTCAGCGCGCACGCAAGCGTCGCTCGTGCGAGTGGGTCCCTCCCGTGGGGCCCTGAGTCTGTCTCCTCAGGTCGGGTTGGTCTTTACCGACTACCTCGGAACCCGCGGCCGAGGTGACGTTCGGACGACCGACTTCGCCGCGTTGGCCGACTCGATTCCAGAGGAGATCCGTGCGGGGTCTCCGGCGGTGAAGGTGGAGTCGACCGACGAGAACTCCGAAGCTGGACAGGCCGCCGCGGTCGGGACGCCGTCGGGTGTCCCGTTCAAGTTGGCTGGCGCTGAGCTGGAGGCGTCGGCCGGCGACGCTCCGTTCGGTCAGGGCTCGTTCTCGGTCGCCGAAATCGACCTCGGCGTCGGCACGATGGCTGGCATGGAGGTGACCGGCTTCAGCGGCTACGTCGACGGCGCCATCCGCGAGGCCCGGGCCCGGGTGTACATCGCCCGGCTCGAGCTCGCCGACGGTGCGGCGGTTCTCGAGGGCCTGGAGTGGAACGTCATCACTCGCTCCGGTGGCGCGACGGACAACAAGGCGAGCTTCACCATCGAGGGAGCCACGGTGGCCGGACAGACGTTCGCTCCACCCCCGGGGAGCGAGGATCCGCTCCGCGACGTGCTCGTCGCGCTTCAGCCGGTACTCGGACCCGCAGGACTGCAGGTGACCCTGCCCCAATCTCGGATCGAACAGGGAGTGGTCGAACTCACGCCGCTGCGTATCCGCGTCGCCGGTTCCGAGTTGGGTCTGGTGGTGAACCCGGTCCTCGAGGCTCTCCAGCCGGTCCGCGATCCGCTCGTGGCCGCCATCCGAGAGGGAAGCGAGGACGCTGACGCCGCAATCCTTCTTACCGACGTGGCGCTCGGTGTCCTCGCCGGTGGTTCGACCCTCGATCTCGACCTGGGGGGCGCAACTGCATTCACCCAGGCTCCGTCAGAACGGTTCTCGTTCGGAACACTGGGAGGGGCCGCACCCGCCGCCCCACAGGCGACGAATTCTTCTCCGGTCCCAGCGGCCGATGGTCCCGCCCGGGCCGGATCGTCTGTCGAAGCGCCAGCGGCAGAGAGCACGATGGCTGACGGACCAACCAAGACGACCCCGGCCGAGATATCGAACGAATCGGCGTTGGACGACATCCGACCGATCGGAAGACGCGGCGGACCGCTGTTCTGGATCGGGCTCGGGGGACTGCTGCTCGTCGGCGCGAGCGCGGGACGTGACTACCTCCTCGTGCGGAACGGCTTCCGCTACCAGAAGGCAGCGTGAGCGGCGCCATGAGACTG
>JBBSLH010000094.1:0-12783 GCA_038255425.1 Acidimicrobiales bacterium | reverse complement strand
TACCTGCTCTGCTCCGACGGCCTCAACGACGAGGTCACCGATGCCGACATCGCCGAGGTGCTCCGCACGGTCGACGACCCCGACGAGGCGGCGCGTCAGCTGGTCGAGCAAGCGAACGCTCACGGGGGCCGAGACAACATCACCGTGCTCATCGTGGACGTGATCGACGATGGTGACATCTCCTCGACCGCGTCCGCCGCTGTGCCGGACGCCGACGGCTTCACCCACGATCCGGAGACCGACACCCAGACGTTCCTGGCCGTTCCCGATGACCAGGCGCACGTCCAGACGAGCTCCGCCGACGCCGACGACACACCCCGACGACCTCGGGCCATCACCATCCGTTCGATCGCATTCGTGCTCGTGGTGCTGGCGTTGATCGGCGGTGGTCTCTGGCTCGTCAACGACTACGCCACCAACACCTATTTCGTCGCCGAGACCGACGGTGAGGTGACGATCTTCAAGGGCCGGCCCGGCGGCGTGTTGTGGATCGATCCATCGCCGGTCGAAGCCACGGGCGTCGCCATCGATGACGTGCCCGACGAGTTCGTCGACGACGTCGACAGCCGCAGAACCTTCGCCACCATCGAGAGCGCCCGCCGTTTCGTCAACAACGTCGAGCAGCGCATCGAAGACCTGGCACCGCCACCCACGACGACCACGACCACGACCACCACCACGACGACGACCACGTCGGCACCATCGACCACGGGCTGACCGTGCACCTGCTCCGTCGCCGAACCGAGTTCGGCCTGATCCTGGTCGTCGTGCTGATCACGGCGGGCGCCTACGCGCTCGCCGGGCTCGGCAGGAACTCGGAGATGCCCGCCAACATCGGCCCGTTCCTGGGTGTGATCCTCGCCCTGCTCGTGGCCGCTCACATCGCGGTCCGCAAGCTCGCACCCAACGCCGACGGCATCATGCTCCCGCTCGCCGCCCTGCTCAACGGGGTCGGCTACGTGTTCATCGTCCGCCTCGACGAGGCGCAGGAAGACGGCGGACAGCTCGCCGGTCTGCAGTCGCTGTGGACTGCGGTCGGGATCGGCGCCTTCATCATGACGTTGATCGTCGTCCGGCGTGCCCGAGATCTCGAGCGGTACCGCTACACGTTCGCGGTGATCGGGATCGTGCTGCTCGTCCTGCCGTTGGTCCCGGTGATCGGGCGCACCATCAACGGGTCGCGCATCTGGATCTCGGTCGGGCCGGTGAACTTCCAGCCGGGCGAGGCCGCGAAGATCGTGCTCGCCATCTTCTTCGCCGGCTATCTGGTGGAGAAGCGAGAACTGCTGGCGCTCTCGACGTTTCGGATCGGGCCGTTCCATCTCCCTGATCCGAAGTACCTGGGTCCGGTGGTGCTGGCCTGGGGCGCGTCGCTCGTGGTCATGACGCTGGAGAAGGATCTCGGCTCGTCGCTGCTGTTCTTCTTCCTCTTCGTCGTGATGTTGTGGGTCGCGACCGGGCGCACCACCTACGTCACCGTCGGGACCTCGCTGTTCGCGATGGGCGCGCTGTTCGCGTACACGCAGTTCTCCCATGTCCAGGACCGTGTCGAGATCTGGCTCAACCCGTGGCCGGTTTCGAAGGACGCGGGATTCCAGGTGGTCGAGGCGTCGTTCGCATTGGCCGACGGCGGCATCGCCGGCACCGGGATCGGACTGGGCACACCGACCAGGATCCCCGAGGTCGAGACCGACTTCATCTTCGCCGCGATCGGTGAGGAACTCGGTCTGCTCGGCGGGACGGCGATCCTCTGCGCTTACATCCTGATGGTCGGGGCCGGACTCCGCATCGCACTGCGCGCCGACTCCGCGTTCGACACGCTCTTGGCGACCGGCCTCACGACGCTGCTCGGCATCCAGGCGTTCATCATCATCGGCGGCGTGACCCGGGTCCTCCCCCTCACGGGCGTCACGCTCCCCTTCGTCAGCTACGGCGGGTCGAGCCTCGTCCTCAACTACGTGCTGCTCGCCCTCCTCCTACGCATCTCCGACAACAGCGTGAAGCCGGCCAACAGCCCGGGCGCCGCCGGCCCCGCAGGCGAGGCCACGGTCGCATGAACCGACAGATCGCGAAGCTCGGCGCAGCGCTGCTCGTCTGCTACCTCATCTTGTTCGCGCAACTGAACCGGACCACGGTCTTCGGTGCGCAACGCCTCAAGGACAACCCGGAGAACACCCGCGAAATCCTGCGCGACTACGACGGACCGAGGGGCAGCATCGCCACCGCCGACGGCGTCGTCGTCGCCCGCTCGGTCGAGAACGAGGCGAACGCCCAGTTCGAGCGGGCGCGCTCGTACCCCGAGGCCGATCTGTTCGCACAGGTGGTCGGCTACTACTCGCTCAACCTCGGCTCGACCGGCGTCGAGGACACCTACAACGCCGAGCTGGTCGGCAGGACGCTCGATCTGAGCTTCCGCGACGTCAACGACCTGTTCGTCGAGCGCGACCGGGTGGGCGACCTGACCCTGACACTCCGAGCAGACGCACAACGGATCGCTCGAGACACCCTCGGCGAGCGACGCGGCTCCGTCGTCGCCCTCGATCCCCGGACGGGCGAGATCCTCACGATGTGGTCGTTCCCGTCCTACGACCCCAACCTCATCGCCAACCAGGACTTCTCCGCCGCCAATGACGCCTTCACGTTGTTGAACGCGGCGCCCGAGAAGCCGCTGCTGGCCAAGACCTATCGAGAGCGATACTTCCCCGGCTCGACCTTCAAGGTGGTGACCGCCACCGCCGGGCTCGAGTCCGGCGAGGTCACACGCGACCAGCCCTCGTACCCCGTGACGAACGAATACGTCCCGCCCCAGACCACGCGCCCGCTGCGCAACTTCGGGGGATCGACGTGCGGCGGCAGTCTGTTCGACGTCTTGCGGGTGTCGTGCAACACGGCGTTCGCCCAGATGGCTGTCGATCTCGGCGGCGAGCAGATGGCCGGAATCGCGGAGGACTTCGGCTTCAACGCCAAGCCGCCCATCGACCTGCCGGGCGCGGCAGCGAGCAACTTCCCGACCGACTTCGACCAGAACATCCCGGCGCTCGCGCAGTCGGGCATCGGTCAGAACGACGTCGCCGCCACCCCGCTGCAGATGGCACTGGTCGCTGCTGCCGTGGCCAACGAGGGCGTGGTCATGTCCCCTCGAGTTCTCGACACGGTTCGCGACGACGAGGGCTCGGTCGTCGACGAGCCCGACGCAGCCGAGTGGCGACGAGCCATGGGAGCCGACAACGCCGCGATCATGCGCGAGGCGATGATCAACGTCGCCCAGAACGGCACAGCCCGCAACCTCCTCATCCCCGGCTTCGAGGTCGGCGGCAAGACCGGCACGGCACAGCTCGGAACCGACCCGCCTCGCTCGCATGCCTGGATCATCGGGTTCGCCGGTCCACCGGGCGAAGCCCCGAGCGTGGCCGTCGCCGTGTTGGTGGAGGGCCAGGAAGGTGCGTCCGAGCAGACGGGCGGCCGTGTTGCCGCTCCCATCGCGCGGGCGGTCATGGAGGCGATCCTGGCAGCGCAGGGAGCGGGCTGATGCGCGCGTCTGTCGTAAGGTTCCGTCGCAATGTCTGACCAAGGACCAGTCGTCTACGGCGGCCGCTACGAGCTGCACAGCCGACTCGCCCGTGGCGGTATGGCCGACGTGTACCTCGCACGTGACCAGCTGCTCGACCGTCCCGTCGCAGTGAAGGTCCTGTTCGCGCAGTACGCCGCCGACCCTGCATTCGTCGAACGCTTCCGCCGCGAAGCCCAGGCTGCGGCCAACCTCAATCACCCCAACGTCGTGGGCGTCTTCGACTGGGGCGAGGAGGGCGGGACCTACTACATCGTCATGGAGTACGTCGACGGTCGCAGCCTCGCCGACGTCCTGCGCCAAGAGGGCACGCTGCTGCCCACCCGTGCGGCGGACATCGGCATCGACATGGCGGCAGCGCTCGGGTTCGCGCATCGCAACGGTGTGGTCCACCGCGACGTCAAGCCGGGCAACGTCATGCTCGCCTCCGATGGCCAGGTGAAGGTCACCGACTTCGGCATCGCCCGGGCGATCTCCGCCTCCGCGGACGAGAACCTCACCCAGACCGGGCTCGTGATGGGCACGGCCACGTACTTCTCGCCGGAACAGGCGCAGGGACGTCCCGTCGACCCCCGGTCCGACGTCTACAGCCTGGGCATCGTCCTGTACGAGAGCGTGTGCGGCCGTCCGCCGTTCCGCGGCGACGACGCGCTCGCGGTCGCGTACCAGCACGTGCAGGAGCCACCCACTCCCCCACGCCAGATCAACGCCGACATCGAGCCGACGCTCGAGGCCATCATCCTCAAGTGCATCGCCAAGAACCCGTCGGCTCGCTATCCGTCGGCCGAGGACCTGCGTGCCGACCTCCGCCGCTACCGCGAGGGAAACCAGATCGCCGCAGGCGTCGCCGCCACCGGCGTGGCAGCCGCCACGGTCGCGGCCACCACCGCGGTGCCGGTCACGACGATGCAGGACACGGCGTTCGAAGAGCCGTACGACCCCGCCTACGACTACGCCGACTACGCCGAGCCACCGCGTCGCAACGGCGCCTTCATCGCGATCATGATCCTGCTGCTGCTGGTGCTGGGTGGCGTGCTGTTCTTCCTCGCGCAGGCACTCGGCGTGCTCGACAGCGACGACACCGTCGACGCGAACCTGATCACTGTCCCGTCTGTCGTCGGACGACAACTCGAGGGGCCCGACGGCGCCAAGGTCCTGCTCGAGGGCTTGGGCTTCGTCGTCGAGACCAAGTTCGAGGACAACCCCGAGTTCGACGACGGCGAGGTCATCAGCCAGTCACCCGAGGGGAACGCCGACCTCGAGGAAGGCGGCACGGTCGAACTCACCGTGTCGAACGGCGAGCCGGTGGTCGAGGTTCCCGACGTCTTCGAGTTCACCGAACAGGATGCCCGCTCGCTCCTCAACGAGAAGGGCTTCAGCAGCATCCGGACCGAACTGATATTCAGCGGCGACGTGGAACCCGGCAAGGTCGTCGAACAGGACCCTGCCGCAGGCCAGGATGCGCCCTTGTCGGCCCAGATCACGCTGCGCGTGTCGCAGGGCGCCGACACCCGTGTGGTCCCCGATGTGGCCGGCCGACCGACCGACGAGGCCCAGAACATCCTCGAACAGGCCGAGTTCAACGTCGCGCAGTCGCAGGAGAACAGCGCCAGTGTCCCGGCGGGCACCGTCATCCGCACTGATCCGCCCGCCAACACCTCCCTCGAGAAGGGCAGCACCGTGACGTTGTTCGTGTCGGTCGGCCCCGAGCAGGTGATCGTCCCGTCGGTCACCGAGAAGACCGAGGACACCGCGCGTGCCGAACTCGAGACGGCCGGCTTCTCGGTCACCGTCGAGGACGTGACCCTCGTGCCCGGCGACCCCGACGACGGACGGGTCATCGGCCAGGACCCCGCCGGTGGCACACGCGCCGAGAAGGGCGCGAACGTCACCATCCGCGTCGGCCGGGCGACCACCGCGACGACCTGAACTGGCCAGCCCGGTCAAACGCTGGGAACGGCGACCGCTCGATCGAGGAAGTTCTGGAGCATGCGGTGGCCGGTCGAGGTGAGGATCGACTCCGGGTGGAACTGCACACCTTCGACGTCGAACTCTCGGTGGCGGAGCCCCATCACGACACCGGTCCCGTCGTCGAACGAGCCGCAGTGCGCAGTGACCTCGAGCACGTCGGGGACCGAGGTCGGGTCGACGACGAGCGAGTGGTAGCGGGTGGCGTCGAACGGCGACGGCAGATCGGCGAAGACGCCGGCACCATCGTGGTGCACGAGTGACGTCTTGCCGTGCATGACCTCAGCGGCTCGGACGACCGTCCCGCCGAACACCTGCCCGATCGCCTGGTGCCCGAGACACACGCCGAGAATGGGTCGACGACCCGCCCACGTTCGTATGACCTCGGTCGAGATGCCGGAGTCGTCGGGCGTGCCGGGCCCAGGCGAGATGAGGATCGCGTCCGGATCGATGACCTCGATGTCGCCGAGATCGACCTCATCGTTGCGGTGAACAACGGGCATTGCACCCAATTCACCCAGATATTGGACGAGATTGAAGGTGAACGAGTCGTAGTTGTCGATGACGAGCACGCGAGCAGGCACGACGTGGGATGCTAGGGGCAAGGGCTGCCGTGGGACCGCCCGAAGTCTCTGAAGGGTCGATGCAACGGTATGGACGACGACAGCAAGCTCGGGCCCGTCGCCCGACGGTTGGCGGCGACGAAACGTGTCCTCTGCATCGAGGACGAAGCCGACATCGCGCATTTCCTTCGTGCCTTCTTCCGTGCGTCCGGTTATGACCTGGTGCACGTGGACCCCGACGACGTCGATGCCGCGGTCGCCGCGGTAGCAGAGCACGAGCCCGATGTCGTCCTCCTCGACCTGCGACTGCGCGGGTACTCCGGACGCGACGTCTACCGACGGCTGCGGACCGACGAGGCGTTTGCATTCATGCCGATCATCATGGTCTCCGCTGACGCCATGCCCTCGCTCCGGTCGGCCGCGGGTCTCGACGCCTTCGTCGCCAAGCCGTTCAACACGAACGCCCTGGCCGAGATCGTCCGGATCCGTCTCGAGGCCGCGAAGCAGCTCTCCACCACCGGCCGGCACGAGCGGCTGCCCCTGCTCAGCCAGCGTTACCTCGAGGCGAGACTTGCCGACGAGATCGCGGTGGCAGGGTCCACGGGAGCGTTCTCGTTCGGACTCCTTCGGCTCGTCAACATCGAACAGATCGCGATCGAAGTGGGAACCGAGGGCGTCGACCACATGGTCGACAAGCTCGTCGCCCGGGTCCGCGATCTGCTCCCCGACGAAGCAGTGACCGGCCTGAGCGATGCCAGTGAGGCCGCGGTCATCCTTCCGTCGCACGATGTCCTCGCCACCGAGGATCTGCTGACGAACGTGATCCGAAGCGTCTCCGGCCCGTTCGAGTTCCCCGGTGGGGCGTCGGTCGCGGTGAAGCTCGTCGGCGGGGTGGCAGCCTTCCCGAAGAACGCAGGGTCACCCGACGAGTTGTTCATGGCCGCCGACGCAGCGCTCGCAGAGGCCGTCGATCAGGGCGCGGTCCTGGCTCGCGCCCTGTGATCAGCGGATCTCGACCTCGACCGCACGGCCCGTCACGTCTTCGAGCAGCCCACGGCGGAGCTCGGCCGAGTGCGCCTCGAGCTCGACCGACGCGTCGCCGCTCGGTGTCAGCGTGACCGTGATCGATTCGTCGTCGTGGTCGATCGAGAGGTCCTCGACTGCCGATGCGTGCGACCGATCCAGCCCGATGGTGAACCGCAGCACCGCCGCCAGGCGGCGGACGAGCTCGCGGTCGGATCGACGCAGTGCAGACCACTCGGCGTGCTTCGTCTTCGGAGCCGACTTGCGGTGATAGCGGGCCAGCTGGGCAATCAGCTCGACCTCTCGATCGGTGAATCCGGCGAGGTGCTCGGAGTTCCGCACCACGTAGTAGCTGTGCTTGTGATGCCCGGAGTGAGAGATGAAGACGCCCACGTTGCAGAGCAGAGCGCCGGCCTCGAGCAGTTCGCGAGCCACGCCGATCTCCTGCGCGTCGTCGAAACCGAGGACGGGAGCGAGCTGGTCGAACAATCGCAGCGCGAGCCGGGCGATCTCGTGGCTGTGTTCGGGGTGCTCGTCGGTCAACTCCATGAGGTGTTCGACCGACTGCCGTCGGAGGTCGCGTAGATGGTGGAGGGTCGCACCAGCTCGACGGCGAGCCTGGTCGAGCAGGACTCCCTCGCGGAGCGCGTAGTCCGAGAACACGAGTTCGTCAACGCCGAAGCTCTCCATGAACTCTTCGAGGATGATCGCCCCACCGAGGAGGATGTCGGCCCTCTTCGCGTCGACGCCGGGGATCTTCGCCCGAGCATCGGCATCAGGAGCCTCGACGAGTCGCTCGACCGCCTGGGAGATCTCCTTCGCCGTGATCCGCTCACCGTTGTGGGTCCGGGCACCGTCTCCATCACCCCGTTCGGCGAGTGCCATGGCCACCACGGTCTCGATCGTGCCGGACGCACCGACGACCGTGTCGAACCCGGTTCGGGCGACCTCGAGCGCGAACGGGGCGAGCATCGCTCGAGCGTGCTGGCGGCATCGCTCCACATGCTTCACCTTCAGCGGCTCCCCGGCCAGGAAGCGCTCGGTGAGCCGGATCGCGCCGAGACGGAAGCTCCGGCTCCCGAGCACGTCGCCCTCTCGGCCCAGGAGAATCTCGGTCGAGCCACCACCGATGTCGCACAGCAGCACCCGTTCGTCGTAGAGCGGGAGTGACTGGAGCACACCGAGGTGGATCAGGCGCGCCTCCTCGAATCCGGAGATGACCTCGACCGACACGCCGGCCTCGTCGAAGGCCCGATCGAGGAACACACGGCGATTCTCGGCCTCGCGCACGGCCGACGTCGCCACCGCGGCGAGCTCGGCACCGTGCGCGTCGGCGACGGATCGGCACCGGCGCAACGCAGCCACGCCGCGGTCGATGGCGTCGGCGCTCAGCTCCTTCATGTCTCCGCCGGAGCGGCCCAGTCGGACCATCTCCTTCTCGCGCTCGAGGATCTCGACGCGTCCATTGGCCGACACCCGGGCCACGACCATGTGGACCGAGTTGGTCCCGATGTCGACCGCTGCCAGCACGGGTGCGTCCGTGGGCTCTGCGGCAGTCACCGCCATGAAGGTACAGCCGGTACGCTCGCCGCCGTGGCACGACAGGACCGGAAGAAGAAGGGCGGGCGCACGACCTCGAAGGGCGGCGTCCAGTCCGGCTCGCGACACGCGATCTCGAAGGGCCACTCGACGCACGAGCCCGAGACGTCCAGCGCTCGGTACACCGCGCCGATCCCTCAGGAGTTCAAGGTCAGCCCCACGTGGGTTCCGGTGTTGATGTTCACCTTGTTGGCCCTGGGCGGACTCTGCATCTTCCTCAATTACCTCGGCCTGTTGCCCGGAGCGACCGACAACAAGTACCTGCTCCTCGGTCTCGGTTTCGTGCTCGGCGGCATCGTGACCTCCACCCAATTCCACTGAATCCACTGGTTGTCCACAGGACGTCCATGGATTCCACAGCTCGGTCAGATTCCGAGAACAACCTGTGGACAACTCGGTCCGCCCGCAGTGACCACCCGGTCAGAGGCTGACGAGCACGGCGCGACGAGAAACCGAGGGCCCTCCACGGAGAACGGCCTCGTCCGGCCACATGGTTTCCCCGCGTCATCCCCAGATCGGGAAATGCGGACCCCTGTGGATGAATCAGTGGAATTCATGGACAAATGGCCGATCCACGCCGCCGAGCGACCCGCGAACCGCGCGGGTCAGACCACGGAGCGCGGCAGGCGGGGTCACTCCATGGTCGGTGCGACGAGGTCCATGTCCTCGAGACAATGACGGGGCGGATCGGGCATCTCGTCGTTCGCCACGGTCATCCGTGCTTCGGAGCCACAGATCGAGCATCGGAACTGGATCTTCACCTTGCGGAGCTCGCCCGCCGGCGGCGGCTCCGGCACGAGCTGCGACATGCCGCCGAGCGTCGCGAACCCCGCCTTGAAGATGAGCGCGCCGGCGATGACGGCAACGATCAACGAGAAGATGCCGAGGTCGGTGACCAACGCACCCACGACCACGACGCCGGTGCCGATGATCACCCAGGTGGAACGCCGACGCATGGACCGGAGGTTATCGGTGCCACATCCAGGACCGACCAGCCGGCGTCCGGCCGACCGGCGCCCGGACCGGCACGGGTATCCTGCGACCCTCGACCCACGGCGGGTCTCGGCCCGATCCGGGCCGACCCCCGCTGGCGAGAGCCCACGCCGATGACCCTGGAACTCACGCAGTCGCTGTTCGAGCGGTACCGCCCCGAGCCAGGGACGTATGACGTGCTCGTCCGTGACGACGGCACATTGCGCGAGCACTGGGCGAACGCGGTCGGCGCACTCGAGGGCCTCGGCGCGCAGGAACTGGCCGGCCGAACGGCGGTCCTCGATCGGATGCTCGACGACGAGGGCATCAGCTACCGGCTCGTCGAGCGTGGCATCTCGATGCGCTGGCCGCTCGACCCACTCCCGACACTGGTGCCGTCGGCGCAGTGGACCGAGATCGAGTCGGGCGTCATCCAACGCGCCGTGTTGCTCGACCTCGTCCTGCGCGACCTGTACGGCCCACGCGACCTGTTGGACCGGGGTCTCCTCCCGCCCGAGGTGGTCTTCGCTCACCCCGGGTTCCTCCGCCAGTGCGACGGCATCTCGACGGCGATCGAGCAACAGCTGCTCACCTACGCAGCCGACCTGGGCCAGTCGTCAGACGGCACGACGATCGTTCTCGCGGATCGTGCCCAGGCACCCTCGGGCGCCGGGTATGCCCTGGCGAACCGGGCGATGCTCTCGCGCGTGTTTCCCAGCCTCTACCGCGACAGCCAGGTACACCGGGTCGCGCCGTACTTCCGCAGTCTGCGGGCAGCGCTCGAACGCGTCGCCGACACCGCCCGGACCGACGACCCCCGCATCGTCGTGCTCACGCCCGGCTCGCAGGCCGAGACCTCGTTCGAACACACCTATGTCGGCTCGTACCTGGGCTATCCCGTCGTGGAGGGCGGCGACCTGACCATCCGTGACGGCCGCGTGCATCTCCGCGCGCTCGGACGTCTCGAGCCGGTCGACGTGATCCTGCGTCGGGCCGACGCCGAGTGGTGCGACCCGCTCGAGCTCCGCCCCGATTCTCAGCTCGGCGTGCCCGGTCTCGTCGAGGCCTCTCGGCGCAGCAACGTCTCGGTCGTGAACCCGCTGGGCGCCGGCGTACTGGAGAACGCCGGCATCCTCCCGTTCCTGCCGGCAATCGCCGAGCACTTCCTCGGCCAAGAGTTGCTGCTGCCGTCCGTCGCGACCTGGTGGTGTGGCCAGGACCAGTCCCGTTCGCATGTCCTCGCGAACCTGTCGACGATGGTCGTCAAACCGATCGGCCGGGAGCTGGGCGTGACGTCGGTCTTCGGCGGCGAACTGTCAGAGGTCGACCGCGACGACCTCGCCCGTCGGATCGAGGCGCATCCGCATCGCTGGGTCGGCCAGGAACAGCTGCGACTCTCGACGGTGCCGACGATGGTCGACGGCGTCATCAGCCCTCGGCCGTCGACGTTGCGGACGTTCGCCGTCGCTCGTGGCGAGTCCTACGTGGTGATGGCCGGTGGTCTGACGCGTGTCGCCCCGACCGCCGACACGTTGGACATCTCGAACCAGACCGGGGCCGTCAGCAAGGACACCTGGGTACTGGCGTCGGAGCCCGAGAACCCCAGCGAGTTCTGGCTACGGCCCGGACCGCCGACCACGGCCACCGACCCATCGTCGCTGTCGTCGCGCGCGGCCGAGAACCTGTTCTGGCTCGGTCGGTACGCCGAGCGGGCAGAAGCGGTCACGCGGATGTTGCGTGCCGTCCACGATCGGCTCGAGGAGTCCGGTCCCGAGGGCACGGTCTGCGTGGAGACTCTGCTGGGCGCGCTGACGCTGATGACGGCGACGGCACCCGGGTTCGTCGGCGACGGTGCCGCTGCTCGCATCGCCGACCCCGGGGCCGAGCTGCTGTCCCTGGCGTGCGACGCCGATCGCACCGGGACGCTCGCGCACTGCATCCGGCACCTGCTCCACGCCGCCGAGGCGGTGCGCGACCAGCTGTCGCAGGACACGTGGATGGTCATCGGTTCGATCGAGTCCGAGCTCGCCGCGCTCGGCACGACCACGCCGGGGCAACCGACGATCATCCAGGACCGGTTGGGTCGGGTGCTCCAGGACCTGTTGGCGCTCAACGGTCTGGCCGCCGACTCGATGGTGCGCGACGCCGGCTGGCACTTCATGGACGCCGGGCGCCGGATCGAGCGGGCGTCGCAGCTCGCCGCGCTGCTCCGGGCCACCGTCACGGTCGTGCACGACACGGCCACCGACTCGCTGCTGTTCGAGTCGGTGCTGGTGGCGGGCGAGAGCATCATCACCTATCGACGCCGGTATCGGTCGCGGGCCCAGATCGAGACGCTGCTGGACCTCCTGGTCGCCGACCCGGGCAACCCCCGGTCGCTCCGTCACCAGGTCGACCGGCTGTCGAACGACGTCACGCTGCTACCCGGCGGCAACGTCCCCGGCCGCCCGACCCCGGAGGAGAAGCTGGTCCTCCAGCTGTCGACCCTCCTGCGGGTACTGGACACCAGCGCGGTGGCCACGGTCGACGAGTCAGGGTCGCGCCCGGACCTCGCGGTCTTCCTCGCCGCGGTCGACACGGCGCTCGCGCAGATCTCCGATGCCCTCCAGTCGCGCAACTTCGTGCAACTCCTGCCCCAGCGGCAGATGGTCTCGGGCGTCGCGGAGGTCTGGACGTGACCCGCTATCAGGTGGTCCACGAGACCGAGTACCGCTACGCATCGCCGGTGACGTCGTCCTACGGCCAGGCCTGTCTGTTGCCCCGCGGCCTCGCCGGGCAGACCTGCATCGAGTCGTCGCTCGCCATCGACCCCGTGCCGTCGGATCAGCGTGCTCGCACTGACTTTTTCGGGAACCGAGTCTCGTTCTTCACCGTCGCCCAGCCCCACGACGTGCTGACCATCACCAGCTCCAGCACGGTCGACGTGGCGGCCGACCGGGGCTCGCTGCCGCTCGGGTCCGATGAACCCTGGGAACACGTCCGTGATCGATTCCGCGACCTGAGTGGCGCCGTCGGGGTCGACGCCCGTCAGCACCTGCTCGACTCGGTGAGCGCCCCGACCACCGAGACGTCTCGGTCGTACGCCGAGAC
>JBBSLH010000093.1:0-12835 GCA_038255425.1 Acidimicrobiales bacterium | reverse complement strand
GTTGACCTGCTCGCCGTGGAACGGCATCCAGCGGCTGGTTGCGCTGCTGCGGATGCGACCGGAGACGTGCGCGTGCAGGCTGGCGACGCGGGGCTGGCCGACGGCCCCGGAACGACGGACGTAGGCCGCGACCAGATCGGGGAGCTGGGCCAGATCGGCTTCGTGCACCAGCGGACCGGCAACGGCGTGTTCGAGCGCGAGGCCACTGCGCCGGTGAAACTCGACTCGGTAGCTTCGCGGTCCGCGCGACGCGTAGCGATGGACCACGGCCACGAGCAACACCGCGTTGGCAGCAGTGCCAGCCACAGCGTCTCCCCAGGCGGTCACGATCAGCGTCTGCGACGCGACGACGCCGACAGCCCCAGTGATCCACCACCAGCGGGCGGAGGCGGCGAGCAGCAGCCCGGTTCCGATCAACAGGAGTGCCGTGGTGAGCCAGGCGATCCCGGCCGCTGCGCTCATCGGGCGGGTCAGCTGTGGGACGTCCACCCATCCGAGACCTGTGGCTGCACCGAGGAGGTGGACGAGGCCGTGGCCGATGATCACGACGGCCACGGCCCGACGGGCGAAGACTCGGCCCGTCATGTGCGGGTGATGACCACCTTGAGGGCACCGGAGTTCGCAGCGTCGCCGAACACGGTGTAGGCGTCGTCCATCTCGTCGAGTGTGAAGTGGTGGGTGACGAACTTGGTGGCGTCGAGTTGCTCGCTCATGACCAGACGCAACAGCGTCGGCGTGGAGTAGGTGTCGACGAGCCCGGTCGTGATGGTGAGGTTCCGGCTCCAGATCTCCTCGAGGTGGAGTGTCGCAGGGGTGCCGTGCACGCCGATGTTGGCAACGTGGCCGCCGGGACGAGCGAGGCGAACGGCTTGCTCGAAGGTGGCAGGGATGCCGACAGCTTCGATGGCGACGTCGGCCCCGAGACCTCCGGTGAGTTCGCCGACGATCGCTTCCGCGTCTTCGCTCGACGGGTTGACGACGATGTCCGCACCGAACTGCTTGGCGGCCTCGAGACGACCCTGGTCGAGGTCGATGGCGACGATGTGGCTCGGGCTGAACAGGCGGGCGCCCATGATGGCGGCGAGCCCGATCGGACCTGCGCCGACCACCGCGACGACGTCACCGGGTTGGACGGCGCCGTTGAGGATGCCGACTTCGTACCCGGTGGGGAGGATGTCGGCGAGCATGAGGATCTGCTCGTCGGTCGCTCCATCTGGCATGGGGTAGGTGGAGTTGTCGGCGAATGGCACGCGGACGAACTCGGCCTGGGTGCCGTCGATGGTGTTACCGAGGATCCAGCCCCCGCCGCCCAGGCACTGCCCGAAGCTGCCGTCGCGACAGAACCGGCAGGCGCCACACGCGGTGACGCAGGACACGAGGACCCGGTCACCGACCTCGACGTTCTTCACGCCGGTGCCGACGGACTCGACGGTGCCGACAGCCTCGTGGCCGAGGATGCGCCCGTCGGTGACGGTGGGGACGTCACCCTTGAGGATGTGCAGATCGGTGCCACAGATCGTGGTGGCGTCGACTCGGACGATCGCGTCGGTGTCGTCGATGATCTCTGGCTTCGGGGCTTCTTCCCAGGCCTTCTGGCCTGGTCCGTGGTACACGAGTGCTTTCATGAGGACCTCCTGGTCTTCGTCGACCTCACCGTGCACATGAGCAAGGTCGACGGCGTAGAGGCGAAGGTCCCGGACCCAACCGCCACGCGGCCCTGCGGTCAGGCGATGACGATGGCGTCGAGATCACACGAGGTCGACGATCGGTCGGACGGGAGACAGAGGTCGATGACCGCCGTTCCTCGACGCCGTCGCAAGGCAGAACTCGCCGAGGGGGTACCGGTTCTCGACGGAGCGTGTTGACTGCGTATCTACTAATATTCGCAAGTAATGGATCACGCTGTGCCGTTGTCGGAGATCAAGGCGCAACTGTTCCGCGCTCTCGCGCACCCGGCGCGAGTCCGTGCGCTCGAGGTACTCGCCGGCGGCGAGCGGTCGGTGTCCGAGCTCCAGCCGGAGGTGGGCATCGAACTGGCCCACCTGTCGCAACAACTCGGTGTGCTCCGACGGGCAGATCTGGTCTCGACCCGCCGTGACGGGACGACGATCCACTACTCGATCAAGGACCCCCGACTGGTCGAACTGCTCTCGGTGGCACGGTCGATGTTGATCACGTCGCTCGAGGAGAGCCGGGCGATGCTCGAGGTGCTCACGCTCGAAGACGCCACCGAATGACCGCTGGCACCGCGGCGACGCGACTGCGTCACCTGCTCCCGTCCACCGCGGACTATCGGGGCCTCACTCAAACATGGCGAGCCGACGTGGTGGCCGGCGTGACCGTTGGGGTCGTCGCTCTCCCACTGGCCTTGGCCTTCGGCATCACCTCCGGCCTCGGCGCCGACGCCGGCCTCATCACGGCCATCGTGGCCGGATTCGTCGCCGCGGTGTTCGGCGGCTCCAACGTGCAGGTCTCGGGCCCGACCGGCGCCATGACCGTTGTGCTCGTTCCCCTCGTCGCCCGCCACGGCGTCGAGGCCGTCTTCGCTGTCGGCCTGCTCGCCGGGGTCGTGATGCTCATCGGCGGTGTGGTCGGGGTCGGCCGCTTCCTCGCCTACGTGCCCTGGCCCGTGGTCGAGGGATTCACCCTCGGAATCGCCCTCATCATCTTTCTCCAGCAAGTCCCCGCCGCCATCGGCGTCGCCCGACCATCAGGCGAGAACACCGTCGCCATCGCCGTCCGGTCGGTGCTGCACGGAATCGACGGCGACGGCGCGCCGTGGGCGGTGGGCATCACGGCCATCGTCGTGGGCGTCATGGTCATCGCACCTCGACTGCACCGAGGCATCCCGTCCTCCCTGGTGGCGATCACCGTGTCGACGGTCGTCGCGACCGTCGCGCACGCTCCCGTGTCGACCATCGGCCAGATTCCCTCGTCGCTCCCGTCGCCGCATCTGCCGGGCATCGACGTCGGCATGTTGTCCGATCTGTTCGGCGCCGTGTTGGCGGTCGCCGCCCTGGGCGCGCTCGAGAGTCTGCTGTCAGCGAAGGTGGCCGACGGCATGGCCGGTGTCGGGCGCCACGACCCGAACCGAGAGCTCTGGGGCCAGGGTCTGGCCAACGTTGCGTCGGCAATGTTCGGGGGCATCCCCGCGACCGGGGCCATCGCCCGAACCGCCGTCAACGTCAGGGCTGGCGGCCGGACCCGAGTGGCGTCGATGGTCCACGCCGTCGTGTTGCTGGGCGTGGTGCTCTGGGGCTCAGGCCTCGTTCGCCAGATCCCCATGGCGGCCCTCGCCGGAGTCCTCATGGTGACGGCGTTCCGGATGGTCGAACGCCACAACATCGGCAAGATCCTGCGCAGCACGCGGTCGGATGCCATCGTCCTCGGCGTCACCACCGTGGTCACCGTCGCCTTCGACCTGATCCTGGCCGTGGAGATCGGCATGGCCGTGGCCGCCGTTCTCGCACTACGCCAACTGGCCCTCACCTCGGTACCCGTGGCGGAGTCGCTCCCCCTCCTCGACGCCGACGCGGCCAGATCGCTCCAGAACGATCACATCGTCTCGTACCGTCTCGACGGTGCGCTGTTCTTCGGGGCCGTGCAGCAGTTCCTCACACAACTGGCCGACGTCGGTGACGTGCGTGTCGTGATCCTGCGACTTCCCGAACTCCGCATGCTCGACGCAAGCGGCGCACAGGCGATCGGCGACATCGTCGAAGCGCTCGAAGCCCGAGGAATCACCGTGCTCCTGAAGGGACCCTCGCCGGAACACCTACGACTCCTCGGCGCCGTCGGAGCGCTGACCAAGCTCGCACACGAGAACCACCTCTTCACCGACCTCGACGACGCGATCGCCCACGCACGAGCTCACGCCGCCCGGAGCCCGACCACAACAGCAACAGCGCCTTGACCGACCAGTCGGTCAGCCGTCGTGACCGTGTTGCAGGCGTCGCTCGGACACGCGCGCTGCGTATGCCGCGGCCTCGGTACGGCGACTCATACCGAGCTTGGAGAGCAGGTTCGAGACGTAGTTCTTGACCGTCTTCTCGGCGAGGAACATCTCCTCGCCGATCTCGCGGTTGGTCATTCCCTCGGCGATGAGGTCGATGATCTTCCGCTCCTGGTCGGTGAGTGCTGAAAGCTCGTCGGGCTCGGCGGGATTCCGTAACCGGTCGAGGACGGTGCTGACCAATGACGGGTCCAACAGAGACTCACCGGCCGCGATGCGACGCACACCATCGATCAGATCAGGGCCACGCATCTCCTTCAGGGCGTAGCCAGCTGCGCCGGCCATGATGGCAGCGAAGAGCGCCTCGTCCTCCGAGTACGACGTGAGCATCAAGCACGCGATCTCGGGATGCTTGGAGCGGACTTCGCGGCACACTTCAGTCCCATCACCGTCGGGAAGACGCACGTCGAGGATGGCAACATCCGGCGTGGTCGCGGGGATACGGCCGAACGCCTCCTCGGCGGTCCCGGCCTCCCCTACGACCTCGATGTCGTCTTCGGCCTCGAGGAGCTCACGCACCCCGCGGCGGACGATCTCGTGATCATCGAGGAGGAACACGCGGATCGTCACCCTCGCAGTGTGCCCGGTCGAGGCCGAGGACACACCCGGACTTCCCCATAGGGTGCAGGCATGAAGGAGGTGGCAGGACGCCAGAGCCTGCAAGCACTGCTCGACGCCGTCCTCGTCCTCGGGTCCGACCTCGACCCCCTCTCGATGCTCCGTCGGATCGTCGAATCTGCAGTCGGACTCGTCGATGCTCGCTACGGCGCCCTCGGGGTGCTCGACGAAACCGGCACCCGACTGTCGCAGTTCATCACCGTCGGGATCGATGACGAGGCGCAACGCGAGATCGGCGACCTCCCCGAAGGTCACGGAATCCTGGGTCTGCTGATCGTCGACGCGAAGCCTTTGCGATTGCCAGACCTCAATGCCCATCCCGACAGCTTCGGCTTCCCGCCGAACCACCCGCCCATGACGTCGTTCCTCGGGGTGCCGGTCCTGGTCCGCGGTGAGGTGTTCGGCAACCTCTATCTCACCGACAAGACCACCGCTGGCGAGTTCAGTGCGGTCGACGAGGAACTGGCCATCGGCTTGGCCGCGGCGGCCGGCGTCGCCATCCAGAACATCCGGCTCCATGACATGGTCAAGGAGTTCGCGCTCGTCGAGGACCGGGAGCGGATCGCCCGAGACTTCCACGACACGATCATCCAGCGGCTGTTCGCGACCGGGCTGTCACTCCAGGCGACGGCCCGCGGCCTTGCCGGGGTCGACGGTGCCGAGATGGCGCTGGGGCGCATCGAAGGGGTGGTGGACGACCTGGACCAGACCGTGAAGCACATTCGATCAGCCATCTTCGGCCTCGAGGCAGACCGCCTCTCGGGCACCGGGATCCGCGACCGGGTGCGCGTCGTGTGCCTGGAGGCAGCGGAGATGCTCGGATTCGAGCCCACCTACAACTTCGAGGGGGCGATCGACACGGCGGTCGACGGAGCATTGGCGGTCGAACTCCTGGCCACGCTGCGGGAGGCGTTGAGCAACGTGGTTCGTCACGCCGCCGCGTCATCGGTGACCGTCGAGGTCGCCGTGACCGAGGACGTGAGCTTGCGGGTCACCGACGACGGGTCCGGACCGCCAGCCGCTGACGGCCCGAGGGGCCTGGGTCTCAAGAACATGGAAGCCCGAGCGGCCCGTCGAGGCGGCGAGTTCTCGCTGACGGCCGGTGGCCGAGCGGGAACCGTGGCGACATGGCGAGTGCCCCGCTGCTGAAGTCAGCGCGAAGTCGGTCCCGACCCGGCGGTGAGCCGGCGACCGGTGAGCATCTCGGTGGAGATGGCGATCAGGGACTCGTGCCCGGGTTCCGGCCACCGACCCGTCGGATGATCTTCGACTCCCTCCACATCGCCGGGATCGGCGACCTCGGTCGCGACACCCGTGACGGCAACGCTCCAGCCGGCATGCGCGGTTTCGTCGACCTCGTCGACCTCGAAGGCAACCACGGCGTCTCGGAGCGCATCGTCGAGGCGTCCGCCACGTCGGGTGCGAACGAGGATCCGTTCGTCTGACAGGTGGAAGTTGACCGGAAGGACGAACGGCAGGGCTCCGGACGTGAAGGCGACCCGCCCGAGCGTCCGCTGCGACAGAAGGCGGAGACACTCTGCTCGTTCCAGGACTTCGAGGCCGTTCCGATCGACTTCCATGATCAGCGGTAGCCGCGGGCGTCGGTGTCGGGGTGGTCGAGTTGAATGCGACGCCCGGTGATCCCGGTGGGAGCGAGGCGGATCACGTAGGGGCGGTCGCCGGGCGCCCAGGTCTCCACTGCGGTGGCATCGATCTCTTCGTGGTGCCACTGGGCAATACCCTCGACGAGCACGCTCCAGCCAGTGTGGTGGAGCGGATCGATCTCATCGACCTGCATGGCGACGCGACCGAGCTGGGTGGCGTTGAGCTTCGTCCCGATGCCCGAGCGGAACACGATCGACCGCTCACCGTCGACAACGAAGTTCACCGGAACCACGAGCGGGCAGGCCTCACTTCGATTCACTGCGAACCTTCCGACCGTCTGTGAGCACAAGAGGTCCCAGCACGTCTCCTCATCGAGGACCTCGAGCTCGGACGTCTCTGGGTCTCGACCGGGGCCGGACGTCGCAGTCATCGAACTCACCGCTCCGGTGCCGCGGGGATGATGACGACCGGACACGTTGCATGGTGGGTGATCTGCTGGCTCACGGATCCGAGCAGGAGCCCGGCGAACCCGCCGCGGCCGCGAGATCCGATGACGACGAGGTCGGCGCCCTCGGCGGTCTCGAGGATCAAGTGAGCGGCACCGTCGCACCTCATGATCCGCTCGACGGTTGTCGGGAGGCCGCTGCAGTCCTCCGCGTCCACGGCGCCGTCGAGCGTCTGGCGGGCGGCGTCCTCGTCCATCTGCGGGTCGACGGCCGGGACGCCGTATGCGTAGGAGTACGCGACCGCGTACGAGGCGTGCCAGGCGTGCACCACCTCGACGGCGGCCCGCCGAAGCCGTCCTTCGTCGAGCGCCCAACGGAGCGCTCGCTGCGAGGTCTCGGATCCGTCGATACCGACGACGATTCGTTCCATGGAAGAGCTCCTGTCAGTGAGGCTGTCGGCGGTGTGCTGACCGCAGCTCCCACCGTCGCACCAGCAGCACGGGTCTGGTAGGGCCGGTGGCCACCGATTGGTCGTGCTGACCGGCACCGCATTCAGGACCTTCGGCCCTCGTCACCACACGCCCGGATCGTCGACGATCGCCCCGTGACCACACTCGTGACTCCCAGCCCATCCGAACTGCACGCAGGGGCCGACGTCTCAGCGCTCGCGGCCAGAGCGATCGACGCCGTCAAGGTCTACGGGACGGGCGACGTGGAGGTCCGGGCCCTCGATGGGGTGAGCGTCGACATCGCCCGCGGGGCCTTCACCACGGTGATGGGCCCATCAGGGTCAGGGAAGTCGACGCTCGTGCACTGCCTTGCTGGTCTCGACTCGCTCACCTCGGGCCAGGTCGAGCTCGGCGGGAAACAGCTCGGCGGTATGTCGGAGAAGCAGCTCACCTTGCTGCGCCGCGATCAGGTCGGGTTCGTGTTCCAGTCCTTCAACCTGATCCCGACGCTGAGCGCGATGGAGAACATCGCCCTGCCAGCCGACCTGGCCGGCCGCGACCTCGAGGGCTCGTGGCTCGACACCGTCATCGATGCCGTGGGGCTCCGAGACCGCCTCCACCATCGCCCTTCCGAGTTGTCCGGCGGTCAGCAGCAGCGAGTGGCCATTGCCCGATCCTTGGCCGGACGACCCGAGATCGTCTTCGCGGACGAGCCCACCGGCAACCTCGATCGCCGCACCGCCGCGGAGGTGCTCGGGTTCCTGCGCACTGCCGTCGACGAATTCGAGCAGTCGATCGTGATGGTGACCCACGACCCGGTGGCGGCCAGCTACAGCGACCGCGTCGTGTTCCTCGTCGACGGGCGGGTCGCCGACGAACTGCTGCAACCCACCACGGAATCGGTTCTCGACCGCCTGAAGAGTTTCGAGGTCTGATCGTGCTGCGCCTCAGCCTTCGCAACGTCCTCGCCCACAAGCTCCGCTTCTTCATCACCACCTTCGCGGTCGTCTTGGGCGTTGGCTTCGTTGTCGGTTCCCTGGTTGTCACCGACACGCTCAGGCACTCGGTCGACGGCCTGTTCACCGACATCACCGCGGGCGTCGACGTCTCGGTCCGCGCCGACACCAATCTCGGCGCCGACCAGAACGCTACGCGCGGGCGCGTTCCCGAAGACCTCGTCGCCACCATCCGAGCGATCGACGGTGTCGACACGGCCGAAGGATCCGTCGCCGGCTATGCCCAACTCCTCGACCTCGACGGCAACCCGGTGACGACGACCGGGGCACCGTTCATCGGCGTCTCCTGGGGCCACGAAGCAAGCCTTCGGCCGGCGACCCTGGACAGCGGCCGCGCACCAGTCGGTACCGGCGAGGTCGCGATCGACCGAGGCACCGCCCAGGACTACGACTTCACCGTCGGCGACCGCACAACCGTGCTCCTCGCGGACGGCACCAGCCCTGAAGTCGAAGTCGTGGGGATCTTCACCTTCGGTGATGCCAACAACCTCCTCGGCGCCCGCCTCACCGCGTTCGACGTCGACCTTGCTCCCCAGGTCCTGGGCGAGGCCGGCCAGTACGACACCATCGACGTCGATGCCGGGCAGGGCGTCGACAACGCCACCCTCGCCGCACGCATCCAGGACGCCATGCCCCCAGGCGTCGAGTCCGTCACCGGCACACAGGTCGTCACCGAATCCAGCGACGGTGTCAGCGGACTCATGGACGCGTTCCAGAACGTCCTGCTCGGCTTCGCAGGGATCGCCCTGTTCGTGTCGGCGTTCTTCATCAACAACACGTTCTCCATCGTGGTCGGGCAACGAACCCGCCAACTCGCCCTCCTGCGGTCCCTCGGTGCCAGCCCATCCCAGATCACCCGGTCCGTCGTCGGCGAGGCGCTCGTCGTCGGAGTCGTCGCGTCCTTCGTCGGACTCGCCTTCGGCGCGGTGATCGCCATAGGCCTCCAGGCCCTGCTCACCGCGGCAGGGTTCGGCCTCCCCCAGCAGGGACTCGTCCTGGCCAGCCGAACCATCGTCGCCGCATTCGTGGTCGGCATCGGCGTCACGCTGGCGTCCTCCATCGCCCCGGCACGACGCGCCTCGACCGTCCCACCGGTGCAGGGCATGACCGAAGGCTTCGTACAGACCGGATGGTCCAGAGCCCGCCGGGTATGGGGTGGTGCCGCCATCGGGAGCCTCGGCGGCAGCCTCGTCGTCGCTGGCCTCTTCGTCGTCGACACCACCGCAATGGTGATGTCGCTCCTGGCTCTGGGCTCCGTCGGCGTGTTCATCGGCGTGACCTTGCTCAGCCCAGCGGTGGCCGTTCCCATCGCAGGCACCGTCGGAAAGTTCGTTGCCCCACTGTTCGGATCTGTCGGCCGCCTGGCTCACGCCAACGCCGTCCGCAACCCCGACCGCACCGCCAAGACCGCTTCCGCGCTCATGATCGGCCTTGCGCTCGTGACGACGGTGTTCATCGTCGGCTCATCGATGAAGGACACGTTTTCGGCATCCATCCAGAGCGCGATCTCCGCCGACCTCGTGCTCTCGACCGGCACCTCGAGCGGGTTCAGCCCTGCGCTCACCGAGGAGGTGGCCCAACTCCCCGGAATCGAAGCGGCCAGCGGAGTACGACTCTCCCGGTTCATCATCGACGGCCGCGAGCGGGACCTGGTCGCGGCCGATGCCGCCGCATTGCCGAACCTGTTCGACATCGACATCCAGTCGGGATCGTTCGACCAACTGGGAAGCCAAGAAATCTTCCTCCATCAAGACCCGGCAAGCGATCTCGGTGTCGTCGTGGGCGACAACGTGTTGGTCGAATTCTCGACAGGCGGCGCCCAAGACCTGACGGTTGCCGGGACTTACGCCGACTCGACCTACGCCGGCAACTACCTGATCGACATCGGCCTGTTCACCACCTACTACCCGACGAGCGATCTCGACTTCCTGGGATTCGCCCGATTCGCCACCGACACCGACCCTGCCGCCACCCTCACCGCAGTCGAGGGACTCCTCGCCGGCTACCCCCAGGTCAAGGTCGAGGACCGAGCGGCGTTCCAGGCCGACCAGACCGCGCAGTTCAACAGCATCCTCATCGCTGTCAACGGTCTGCTCGGCCTCGCCCTGTTCATCGCCCTGCTCGGCATCGCCAACACGCTGGCCCTGTCCGTCCTCGAACGGACCCGAGAGATCGGACTCATGCGCGCCGTGGGGATGCTGCGACGCCAGACCCGCGAGATGGTGGTCATCGAATCCGCGATGGTCTCCATCTTCGGGGCCCTCCTCGGGATCGTCGTCGGGCTCGGCCTCGGCACCGCCGTCGCCATCGCCATGCCCGATGACGTGGTGGCTGGTGCCACGATCCCCTACGGGACCCTGGCCCTCATCGTCGGCCTCGCCGCCTTCTGTGGCGTCGGCGCTGGCCTCGTGCCCGCGCGGCGCGCCGCTCGCCTCGACGTCCTCCGAGCGATGGCTGCCGAGTGACGGGTGCGATACCCGCCGGTTCGATGCCGCCGATCATGTCCGACGGCTCCGCTCAGGTCGTGGAGACGCATCTCTCCACGGTGCTGCTCGCTGGAGATCGGGCCTACAAGATCCTCAAGCGGGTCGAGATGCCCTTCCTCGACCTGACCGACCGGGAAACCCGCCTCGAAGCCGCCATCCGGGAGGTCGAACTGAACCGTCGCCTCGCCCCGGACGTCTACCTCGGGCTGGCCGACGTCTGCGAATCGGGTGAGCTCGTGGACCACTTCATCGTCATGCGCCGACTCCCCGACGACCGCCGACTGTCCAACCTGGTCGCCGAACCGGACTTCTCCGATCAGCTTCGTGCGATCGCGCGGAAGGTCGCCGCGTTTCACACTGGCCTCTCGCCGGACACGACGACCCACGTGGCGACGGCTGATTCGATCGAGTCGAACTGGGCCGACAACTTCGCGGTCATCGACAGGAATCTCGGGTCGGTGATCCCAGAGGCCGAGGCGGCACGGGTCGCCGTCCTCGCTCGTGCCTATGTGTCCGGCCGCGGACCGCTGTTCGAGAAGCGAATCGCCGACGGCATGGTCCGCGACGGCCACGGCGACCTCCTCGCCGACGACATCTTCTGCCTCGACGACGGCCCTCGGATCATCGACTGCCTGGCATTCAACGATGACTACCGAATCGGCGACGTCCTGGCCGACGTTGCGTTCCTCGTCATGGATGTCGAACGACTCGCAGGACGCCCGCCGGCGGACTCGTTCCTGGCCTGGTATCGGGAGTTCACCGACGAACACCATCCCGAGTCATTGGCCCACCACTACATCGCCTACCGAGCTCACGTCCGTGCCAAGGTCGCATGCCTCCGTCACGAACAGGGGCACGCGCCCAGCGCGGCACTCGCGCAGAGCTACCACCGGCTCTGTCTCGAGCACCTCGAAGAGGGCAGGATCCGACTCGTGCTGGTCGGGGGCGGGCCAGGTGTCGGGAAGTCTGTCCTCGCGCAAGGCCTCTCCGAGCAGCTGCGGTGGCCGGTGCTGTCCAGCGACGAGACCAGAAAGGCACTCGCCGGCGTTCCAGCCGACGAGCATCGCTTCGCGAGTCCGGGCGAGGGGCTGTACGACCCCGAGACGACCGATCGGACGTACGAGCGAGCACTCGCAGAGGCCGAGAGCTTGCTGTCGCTCGGCTACTCGGTGATTCTCGATGCGTCGTGGTCCTCTGATCGCCACCGTGACGCTGCCCGGTCGGCAGCGGGCGGCTTTGGCGCCGAACTCATCGAGATCGACTGTGTGCTCGACCCGGCGGTTGCCAAGGAGCGGATCGTTCGACGGCTCTCGAACGCCTGGAACCCGTCGGATGCGACACCCGACGTGGTCGATCATCTGGCGTCGGTTCGCGACCCCTGGCCGACGGCGACATCGATCGACACCGGCCAGGACCCTGGCTCGGTGGTGGAGGCCGCGAGTCACGTGGCTGTTGGGTCGTTCGGCCCTACCGATGCCGTCGGATTCGGGCGCATGGTGGACGAATGAGTCACGACGTGGTGGACGGCATCGGTACCCGGACAGGCACGTGGGTCGAACTGCTCGAACCCGAGTCGTGTTGGGATCTGATCTCGAGCGTCGAGGTCGGACGGCTCGGCGTGTTGGTCGACAGCGCTCCCGAGGTCTATCCAGTCAACTTTGTCGTCGTCGGGGAGACCGTGCTGTTCCGGACCGATGGGGGCACGAAGCACCGCGGCCTGGATCGAAGCCCATCGGTCTGCTTCGAGGTCGACGCCATCAGCGACGTGAACCAAACAGGGTGGAGCGTGATGATCAAAGGGCGAGCAGTGGAGGTCACCGACGCCGAGAGGGCCGCCCTCGCCGACGACCTCGATCTCCATCCTTGGTCAGTCGGAACAGGAACCCACTGGATCCGAATCGTTCCCCGAGAGGTCACCGGTCGCCGGATCGGCTACCGATGACCACGCCCGCGGACGAGACCACGACCGTGGGTTCTGGTGATCCGGGTGTGCGTCGCATGAGCGACGACGAGTGTTGGGACTTCGTCGCGCTCCACCAGCTGGGGAGGGTTGCGATCGTGCAGATGGGCCACCCGATGATCTTCCCCGTCAACTACGCACTCGACGAACGTTCCGTGGTCTTCCGTTCGTCCCGCGGCGCCAAGCTGACCGCCGGCGGCATCGGACAACGCGCCGCGTTCGAGGTGGACGAGGCATCACCGC